>NZ_JBFTPY010000004.1:0-220228 GCF_056398725.1 Arthrobacter sp. 01T425
CCGACGTCATCGACCGGTCCCTGAAGAACATTGTCTTCACCACCGACCCGCTCGCAGGGACGTACAAGAAGCTGCTCCAGGACGGCGTCGACGCCGGCACCACCAAGCAGGCCGACATCAACGGCATCTTCGACCTCACGGCGCTCAACAGCGTTCTGAGCGAGAGTGCCGGCAAGAAGATCTCCGCCGAGGGGCTCGGCAAGGACTAGCGCCCGGCCCCCAGCCATCCGCCACAACAGTAAGGACCAGACCATGCCAGTCGTACTGGAACACCTGGGCAAGCGCTTCGGCGCCGGCGCCCCGGTGCTGGACGACGTCAACGCCACCATCGGGCAGGGCGAGTTCGTCGCCCTGCTCGGTGCCTCCGGCTGCGGCAAGTCCACCCTGCTCAACATCATGGCGGGACTGGAGGCCCCGACGTCGGGCGCCCTGGAAGTGCCCAGCGACGGCGCCGCCTTCATGTTCCAGGACGCGGCACTGTTTCCCTGGCTGACCGCGCGGGAGAACATCGAGCTGGCCCTGAAGCTGCGCGGCGTCGGGAAAGCCGACCGCCGGGTCCGGGCGGGGGAGCTGCTGGACCTGGTGCACCTGGGCGGTGCGGGGGACAAACGGCCCCACGAGCTCTCCGGCGGGATGCGCCAGCGCGTCTCCCTGGCCCGGTCGCTGGCCCAGGACCGCCAGCTGCTGCTCATGGACGAGCCGTTCGCGGCCCTGGACGCGATTACACGGGACCTGCTCCATGACGAGCTGGAACGGATCTGGAAGGAAACCGGCCGGACCATCGTCTTTGTCACCCACAACGTCCGCGAGGCCGTCCGGCTGGGCCAGCGCGTCCTGCTGCTCTCCTCCCGGCCCGGCCGCGTGGTGCGGGAATGGCACGTCAGCGAAGAGCACCGCACCGACGCCGGACTGGCCGGCCAGCTCACCGGCGAAATCACCGCCCGGCTACGCGAGGAGATCCGCCGCCATGCCAAGTAACCAGCTTCCCGTGGCGGAAGCGCCAGCCGAGACCCGCAAGGTCCACGCCGCCCTGACTCGTTCCTCCACCGGCAAGGAAGACCTCCGCGAGCTCGAAGCGGGCCTCGACTCCCTGCAGTCAGACTCCATCCGCAAGGTCCGCATCGACTGGAGCCGGATCCTGCTGCCGGTGGCCGCGCTCGCGGTGCTGATCATCCTCTGGCAGTTGTACGTCTCCCTCGGCTTCAAGCGGCGCGACGTCGTGCCCGGCCCCCTGGATGTCATCGGCCAGGTCGGAACCCTGTGGGGGGAGGGCAAGCTTCAAGAGGCCGTCTGGACCTCGCTGCAGCGCGGCGTCGTGGGCTTCCTGATCAGCGTGGTGATCGCGACGCCGGTGGGTCTCGTGCTGGCCCAGGTGGCACCGCTGCGGCGCGCTTTCGGGCCGCTGATCTCCGGGCTGCAGGTCCTGCCGTCGGTGGCCTGGGTGCCGGCCGCTATTCTCTGGTTTGGGATCACGGATGCCACCGTGTATTTCGTGGTGTTCATGGGTGCGATTCCCTCGATCATCAACGGCCTGATCTCCGGTGTGGACCAGATTCCGCCGCAGTACCGCAGCGTCGGAAAGGTCCTGGGTGCGTCCCGGCTCCAGCTGGCCTTGCAGATCATCCTGCCGGCGGCCCTGCCCGGGTACCTCGGCGGTCTCAAACAGGGCTGGGCGTTCTCCTGGCGCTCGCTCATGGCGGCGGAAATCATCGCAGTCGGCGGCACCATCGGCTTCGGTCTGGGCTCCATGCTGGACCAGGGCCGCGTCCTGTCCGACATGACCATCGTCATGTCCGCCATCCTGCTGATCCTCGCCGTCGGAATCCTGATCGAGCTGCTCGTGTTCGCACCGATTGAAAAGCGGCTGCTCCGCCGCCGCGGCCTCCTGGCCGGCAGCACCCGCTAGGCCAGCCACCCAGCTCCTCCAAAGCAACGCGGGGTCACCTACGGCCCATAATCCATTGGTTTATGGGCTGTAGGTGACTCCGCGTTGCTTTTTCGATGGCTCCTTGCCCGGGTACAGGCACCGGCCTACACTCACGCCTAGAGGCCGTGTTGCGGCCCCTTCCACGGCTGATGCAAAGCCCGATTCCTAGGAGGTCGCTGTGGCGGCAAAATTTGGCGTGCTGGCCCTGGTCGAAGCCAAAGCGGGGAAGGAACAGGACGTCTGGGACTTCCTGAACGGAGGGCGCGAAATAGTGCTCAACGAGCCCGGAACGCGCACCTGGTATGCCTTCCGGGTCAACGAGAACACCTTCGGCATCTTCGACACCTTCGATACCGAGGAGGACCGTCAGGCCCACCTCAGCGGCGCCATCCCCGCCGCCCTCGGCGAACACGGTCCCGTCCTGCTCGCCAAGGATCCCGACATCAAGCTGATCGAACTCATCGCCGTGAAATAGGGGTGCCTCCGGCCGCCGCAGATCAGGAGCGGCGATTGCCATTATGTGACGCGGCGTTACCTTGCGTGAACTGGTGTTGCCGCACCGTTGTTCCGCTATGTGACGCCGCCCTATCGTCGATGCATGGCAATTCAGGACATTTACCCCACGGCCCTGCGCCTCCTCGGCCGTCCCGTGCTGGTGGTCGGCGCCGGCCCGGTGGCCGCCCGGCGCACCAAGGGGCTGCTCGACGCCGGAGCCCGCGTCACCGTCGTGGCACCGGCCGCCTGCCCGGCGCTCGCTGCACTTGCCGACGCCGGCCTCCTGAACTGGGAGCCCCGCCCGTACCGGCGGTCCGACGTTGACGGCGTCTGGTTCGTCCAGACCGCCACCGGCGACGCCGCCGTGGACGCGCAGGTCTCCGCCGACGCCGAGGCGCAGCGCATCTGGTGCGTCAACGCCTCCGACCACGAAGCCTCGGCCGCCTGGACGCCCGCCGTCGCCGTGGTGGACGACGTCAAGATCGCCGTCAACGCCGGCGGAGACCCGCGCCGCGCCATGGCCCTGCGCGACGCCGTCGCCACCGCCCTGGCCACCGGAGACCTGCCGCTGCGCCGGCACCGAGTTTCCGGCACGGGGGCAACTCCCGGATCCGTGGCCCTCGTCGGCGGCGGTCCCGGCGACACCGGACTCATCACCGTCCGCGGCCGCCGGCTCCTTGGCCAGGCCGACGTCGTGGTGGCGGACCGGCTCGGCCCGCGTGAACTCCTGGCCGAACTGGCCCCCGATGTCCGTGTGGTGGAGGTCGGCAAGACCCCCGGCCACCATCCGGTGCCGCAGTCTGAAATCAACCGGATCCTGGTCGAGGAAGCCCTGCAGGGCCACCGCGTGGTCCGGCTCAAGGGCGGTGACCCCTACGTGCTGGGCCGCGGCGGCGAGGAAGCCGAATTTTGCCGGCAGCACGGCGTCGAGGTCGAAGTGGTTTCCGGCGTCACGTCGGCCATTTCCGTCCCCGCCGCCGCCGGCATCCCGGTCACGCACCGCGGGCTGGCCAAAGGCTTCAGTGTGGTCACCGGCCATGAGGAACTCTCGGAAGTCCCGGCCCGTGCCGACCACACTGTGATCCTGCTCATGGGTGTGGGCCAGCTGCGCGATTCCGCAGCCTCCATGGCCCGCGCCGGTTTGCCTCTTCAGACGCCTGTTGGCATCGTAGAGAATGGATACCTGCCAAACCAGCGGGTGACCATCGGAACCCTCGGGACCATCGCGGACCAGGCGGAGGCCGCAGGCGTAGCGAATCCCGCCGTGATCGTGATCGGCGACGTGGTCCGCGTCAGCCCGTTCGCGCCGTCGCACTTCAAGACCGCGGACTACAGCACCACCTCCCCGAACGCTCCCCGCACCACCAAGACCCGCGTACTGACCCCCTAACACCCGTCGATTGCTCCACAACTGCCGTTATCAAGCCCCAAAGGGCGTTTGTGGAGCAACGGATGCAGAACAAAAAAGGAACACAGCCGTGTCAACTAGCACCCCCGTAGGAACCGCCGCCCGCCCGCTGCGCGTCGCCGTCGTCGGCTCCGGTCCCGCCGGCGTCTACGCCGCGGACATCCTGACCAAGAGCGAGGCCGTCAAGAGCGGCGAGCTCACCGTCAGCATCGACCTCTTCGACCGCTACCCGGCACCCTACGGTCTGATCCGCTACGGCGTGGCCCCCGACCACCCCCGCATCAAGGGCATCGTCAACGCCCTGCACAAGGTCCTGGACCGCGGCGACATCCGGTTCTTCGGCAACGTGGACTACGGCACGGACTTGTCCATCGATGACCTCCGCACCCACTACGACGCCGTCATCTTCGCCACCGGCGCCATCAAGGATGCGGACCTCAACATCCCCGGCATCGAGCTCGAGGGCTCCTACGGCGGCGCCGACTTCGTGTCCTGGTACGACGGGCACCCCGACGTGTCCCGCGAATGGCCGCTGGAGGCCAAGGAAATCGCCGTGATCGGCAACGGCAACGTGGCCCTCGACGTGGCCCGCATGCTCTCCAAGCACGCCGACGACCTCCTGGTCTCCGAAATACCGGACAACGTCTACACCGGGCTGAAGTCCTCGCCGGTCACGGACGTGCACGTGTTCGGCCGGCGCGGGCCCGCCCAGGTCAAGTTCACGCCCCTGGAACTGCGCGAACTCTCCCACTCCAAGGACGTGGACATCATCCTCTACGCCGAGGACTTCGAGTTCGACGCCGAATCGGACCGGCAGATCCAGAGCAACAACCAGACCAAGACCATGGTGGGCACGCTCACCAACTGGATCGCCGAACAGCCCGAGGACCTCTCCGAGCTCACCGCGTCCCGCCGGCTGCACCTGCACTTCCTGCACAGCCCGGTCGAGATCTACGGAGAAGAAACCGACGGCGCCGACGCGCCCGGCCGCGTCGCCGGGATAAAGTTCGAGCGCACCGAACTGGACGGCACCGGCAACGCCCGCGGCACGGGCGAGTTTGTCGAGTACCCGGTCCAGGCCGTGTACCGCGCCATCGGCTACTTCGGTTCCGCCCTCCCCGAGGTCGAGTTCGACCACAGCAAGGGAGTCGTCCCGAACGACGGCGGTCGGGTCCTGGACGCCGCCGGCACCCACGTGCCGGGGATCTACGCGACCGGCTGGATCAAGCGCGGTCCGGTGGGACTGATCGGCCACACCAAGGGTGACGCCCTCGAAACCGTGACCTACCTGCTTGAGGACCGCGAAAACCTGCCGCTGGCCGCGGCGCCCGCCCCCGAGGCGATCGTCGAGCTCCTGGCGGGCCGCGGCGTCGAGTACACCAGCTGGGAAGGCTGGCTGGCCCTGGACGAGCACGAGCGCGCCCTCGGTGAAAAGGCCACCGCTGCCGGCGGGTCGCACGGCGTCGCCGTCCAGCGCGAGCGCATCAAGGTGGTGCCCCGAGAGGACATGGTGGAGATCTCCCGCGGCGCCGCCGTCGAGGTCTAGCCTCAACACAGAACAACGCAGAGCAACGACGCAGAGCAACGCGGAGCAACGACGCTGACCAGCGCGGGGTCACTTCGCGCCCATCCCGGAAGGGATTTTGGGCGCTAAGTGACCCCGCGTTGTTTGATTTACGCGGAATCCCGGGCGGTAGTCAGTAGGCTTACCGTCATGGATGAACACTCGCCCAGGGCCGGCCAATGAGGCTCCGCCACAGCAACGCGTCCGGCCGAGGATACCGCAGGGTCCCCGCCGGGACCGGGTTCAGTTACAAGGACCTGGACGGCTCCACCCTGCCGCCAGGCCCCGTGCGGGAACGGCTCGAGGGCATCGGGATCCCGCCGGCCTGGACCGACGTCTGGATCGCCCCGTACGACAACGGGCATATCCAGGCCACGGGAGTGGACGCGGTGGGCCGGCGGCAGTACATCTACCATCCGAGCTGGCGGGAACGGAAGGACCGGCTGAAGTTCGACCGTTCGCTCCAGCTGGCTGAGACCCTGCCGACCGCACGCCGCCTGGTGACCATGGACCTGCGCTCCGAAGGGCTGACGCGGGAACGCGTGCTGGCGGCCGCCTTTCGGATGCTCGACAGCGGATCATTGCGCGTCGGCTCGGAGCGCTACACCAATGAAAACGGCAGCCATGGCCTCGCCACCCTGCTCTGCGCCCACGTCACGGTGCGCAAGGACGAACTCCGGCTCAGCTTCCCGGCCAAGAGC
Organism: Arthrobacter sp. 01T425; assembly: GCF_056398725.1. Taxonomy (NCBI): domain Bacteria; kingdom Bacillati; phylum Actinomycetota; class Actinomycetes; order Micrococcales; family Micrococcaceae; genus Arthrobacter; species Arthrobacter sp. 01T425. The sequence continues at coordinate 6,096 of NZ_JBFTPY010000004.1, forward strand.
GGCAAGACCTGGGAGTCGCGGATTGACGACGCCGACCTCGCCGCCGTCGTGCGCCAGCTCAAGCGCCGCGGCGGCAACGCCCGCCTGCTGGCCTACAAGGACGGCCGCAGCTGGCATCCGGTGTCGAGCGCGGACATCAACGGGTACGTCAAGGAGCGCACGGGGGAGGACTTCACCGCGAAGGATTTCCGCACCCTGCGGGGGACGGCGGCGGCAGCGGTCAGCCTGGCGCAGAGCGGCCCGCAGCCGAAAGTCTCGGCCCGGAAGAGTGCGGTGAGCCAGGCCATGCAGGACGCGGCCGCGGTCCTGGGCAACACACCGTCGATCGCCCGGAAAAGCTACGTGGATCCCCGGCTGCTGGACCACTTCGCGGCCGGGGAAACGATCGACCCGAGGCGGCTGGATTCCGCCGAGTCCGAGATCCGCGCCCTGCTGTACCAGGAAGGCGACGTGGTGCCGCTGCGGAAGGCCGCCGGCTAGTTCCCGGGCGCGGCCCGGCGGCACCTCAGAACTCGGCGTTGATGAACCCGATGACAATCGCCGTCCACCAGCACAGCTGCGAGATCACCAGGCACAGCAGCAGATGGACCCGTTGCCCGGCGGTCAGGTCCTTGAACGAGGCATCGGGCGTCAGCCTGGCCAGCCGCCGCATGAGCGGAATGAGCATGATCCCGTTAAGGCTGAGCACAAGGACGGCGGCGAGCTTGAGGTCCGTCATCGGGTTGCTCAGGTGCGGGTTCAGGAACACGCCCGTGGCCAGCATGCCGGCCAGGCCGCCCCAGATCAGCGGTGTCGCCGCGCCGTCGAGCCTGATGGTTTCGGCCAGGTCACGTCTGCCGATCAGCCACAGGAAGCCGTGCCAGTCCACCAGGACGACGGCGCCAAAGGCCACCACCATCGACAGCACGTGCAGCACGACGGCGACATGGTGGACATAGGTGTCGACTTGGACCGCGGTGGACAACGTGACCGAGAGCAGCCAGGCCGCGGCGGCCGCGGCGGACAGGGCGGCCACGAGCCGCCGCGTGGACCGCTCAGATTCACGATGCCGTCGGAGGGTGCGTCTGCTCACCGGAACGTAGCTCATGCCATACCTCTGCGAGACCTGGCGCCGGTGGCCGTCCCAGCCCGGCTCGGGGTAGCTCCACGATAGTCCCGCGGGCAGATGCCAAACAAGGAAATCCCCGTCCAGGGCGGCGGCTACATCCGGCCGAAGCGCGCCCGGACCAGCGCGAACACGCCGTAGGCAATGAACCCGGCCCCGATCGCCAGGAGCAGGTACGGGCCGAAGGGGTGGTCCCGGAGCGCCTTGAGGCTGCCGTCCAAGCCGGTGGAGGAACCGGGATTGTTGGTCGCCGCGGCCACGACGAAGAGCAGCCCGGTCAGGATCAGCGCCAGCCCTTTCGAGACGTGCCCGGTGACGCCAAGGGCGCTGATCACCCTGCCGCGGCGGGTCCCCTCGAAGTGCTGCAGTTCCTCCTTGAACTTCTTCCCGAAGCCCTTGGCGATGAAATACACGCCGATTCCCATGATGGTGAGCCCGAGGCCGACCAGGGCCGGAACCCCCAACGGTGACTGGATCAGGGCCGTGCTGAAATCCCGGGTCGAGTCGCCCGAATCGCCGCGCTGGCCGAGCCCGAAGCCCGCGAAGCTCAGCCCGACGCTCCCGTACGCTATGGCAAGGAAGCCGGAGGAAATGAGTTTGCCCAGCTGCTCCCGGCGCGGCAGGTGGCGGCCCCGGAGCGTCGCCTCGCTCAGCTGCCAGAGCGCGAGGCCCGCGCAGGCGATGCAGGCCGCCCACATCACCGCCGGACCCCAGGGGTTGGCAGCGAGTTGTTCGATGGCGCCGGTGGGTTCGGCCTGACCCGGCGCGCCCAGGACCAGGGCGACGGCGATGGCCCCGATCACGATATGAAGCAGTGCCATCACCGCGAATCCGGAACGGGCGACGACGTCGAGCACGGTGCTGTTCGACGCCGCCTCCGCGGTGTCGACGGCGTCGCCGATGGCGGCTTCGATCCCGGACTCTTCTTCTGCCATGGTGATGCGGCTATTCCTCATCTGGTCCGGTGGAACGGTGCCGTGCCTACGGCGGTGTGCCGGTGTTGTGCCTTACGGCGGTGTGCCTATGGCGCCGATTCTACGCGGGGCGAAGTGACATCCGCTTGGACTACCGCGTTTTTGGTAAGTGTGCTTACCATAGCCGGGTCATGGCCCCGCTCGTGGACATGCCGCGGACCGGCAGCCTTGCTGCCCCTGCGATTCGGATTCGAAGACAGATGATAGGAAGCTCAACATGGCAGGTAATCTTGTTGCCCGATCCATTCACGACCTGACGGCAGCCGCCTGGTTCGGCGGTTCCCTGATGGGCGCCATTGGGCTCAACGGTGCCACGGCTGCTGCCAAGGACCCTGCGGAACGTACCCGCCTCTCAAGCCTGGGCTGGAAGAAGTGGGCGCCGTACCAGGCGGCGGCGTTTGGGGCGCATTTTCTTTCGGGCCTCGCCGTCATGTGGGAGAACAAGGGCCGGATGGCCAAGCAGGACGGCGTCACGCGCCTGAGCGTCTACAAGTCCGTCGTCACCCTCGCCGGTGCCGCTGTGACCCTGTACGCGGGCCTGCAGGGAGCCAAGGTGGACAAGCTGGCCGCCGAGGGCGCCAAGGGTGCCACCGAGCCGAAGCCGGGTGCCTCCGAGGAACTCCGTTCCGCGCAGCAGCAGCTGAAGATCCTGCAGTGGACCATCCCCGTGTTCGCCGGCTGGGTGATCGTGCTCGGCGCCAAGCACGGCGAGATGCAGCGGCCCAAGAACGTACTGAAGGGCCTCGTCCGCTAGCCCCGGCACAGCCGGTATGCGCCACTGTTGAGGGCCGGAACATCGCGTTCCGGCACTCAACAGTGGCAGTCGCACTCTCGCCGGAACAGCACTCTCACGCCTGAACGGGGGGAGCCGGGACTGCGGCCCGGCCCTTCGATTGCCGGGCCCGCAGGATGATCTTGAAGATTTCACCGAGGAACAGCAACACCACGCCCGGCACCAGGCAGAGCAGCCACTGCTGGCCGGAAAGCGGCAGCGTGCCGAACAGGTCCTGCATCACCTTCATCTGGGTGATCAGCATCGAGCCGAGGACGGCCCACGCGAACGCCCAGAGCAGCTTCGGGTTGGACACCGTGGCGGGCCCGAAGGCGCTCTCGGTCGGGTAACGCAGATTGAGCGCCACGAAGATGTTCATCAGCCCCAGCCCCACCACAGCCATGGTCTGGCCGACCTCCAGTGAACCGTAGGTGGTTTTGCCGATCTGCACGAGGATCAGCGTCGCGGCCGCCATGAAAAGCCCGACGACGAACAGGCGCACCATCATCGACCGGACGAGGATCGGCTGGTTGAAGGGCCGTGGTTTGCGGTCCATGATGCCCGGCGTCGCGAGATCCAGGCCCATCACCGCCCCAATCGGGGCGACGATCGCCATGTGGATCCACAGCACCTGGGCCGGGCTGAGCAGGGCCGTGCCGGCTATGGCGAAGGCCGAGGATCCGATGAACGCCAGAATGAACATGAACAGGTTGGCGACCTGGATCCGGATGAACTTCTGCAGGTTGTCGTACACGAGCCGGCCCTCTTCGACCGCCGCCACGATGGTGGCAAAGTTGTCGTCGGCCAGGATCATCTTGGCCGCGCCCTTGGCGACGTCGGTGCCGGTGATGCCCATCGCGATCCCGATGTCGGCGGCCGCGATGGCCGGCGCGTCGTTCACGCCGTCGCCGGTCATGGCCACGATGTTGCCCTTGCGCTTGAGCACCTCGACCAGCCTGACCTTGTGTTCGGGGGCTACACGGGCGATCACGCCGATCCCGTCCACCTGGCTGTCGGCCTCCGCGTCGCTCATCGCCGCGAACTCGGCCCCGGTCACCGCGCGGCCCCTGATGCCCAGTTCGTCGGCGATCGCCGCAGCGGTGACGGCGTGGTCGCCGGTGATCATCCGGACCCGGATGCCGGCGTGCTTTGCCTTGGCGATGGCGGCCACCGCCTCGGCGCGAGGCGGGTCAACCTCGCCGATCAGCGCCGAAATCTCCAGATCCTGCATCAGCGCCATCAGGTCGCCCGAAGGCTGGAACGTCGCCGGGTCGAACTCGCGCTGCGCCAGGGCGAGAACCCGCCTGCCCTGGCTGGCGATGCGTTCGTTCTCGGCAAGCACCTTGCCCCGCATTTCGTCAGTGAGGCGCTCGGCGTGGCCGCCCGGCATCCGGCCGAACGAGGACCTGCTCAGGAGGACGTCGGGTGCGCCCTTCACGTAGGCCCGGATCACGGGCCTGCCATCGGCCCCCGGCATCCGGTGGAACGTGGCCATGAACTTGTAGTCGGAATCGAACGGTACCGACGCCACGCGCGGGTTGTTCCGGCGGAATTCCCTGACGTCCACGCCGCCTTTCTGCGCGAGCACGTAGAGCGCTGCCTCGGTGGGGTCCCCGACCACCTCGCCGTCGTTGATATCGGAGTCGTTGCACAGGGCGCAGGAGAACATCACGTAGTCCAGGTTCCGTTCGGCGTCCCCGGTGGTCCGTTGGATCTGGCCGTCGAAACTGTAGCCCTCACCGCTGACGGTGTAGTGGTGCTGCACTGTGGTGATCTCGCGGACCGTCATCTGGTTCAGGGTCAGGGTGCCGGTCTTGTCCGAGTTGATGGCCGAGGTGGAGCCCAGGGTCTCGACCGCAGGGAGGACCTTCATGATGGCGTTCTTCTTGGCCATATTGACCGACCCGACGGACAGGATGGTGGTGACGACGGCGGGCAGCGCGTCCGGGATGGAGCCGACTGCCAGCGCCACACCGATTCCGAAGAGCACCGCGAAGGACTCGCCGGAGGCCAGGCCCATCACGACGATGGCGATAAACGCGAAGAGGGCCGCGATAATGATGAAGATGGTGAGCCGGTCCACCTGCTTGGTGAGCGGGGTCTTCTCCACTTTCTGCCCGGACAGCATGTGGGCGATGTGGCCGACCTCCGAGCCCATGCCGGTGGTGGTGACGAGGATTTCGCCGTGGCCCCGCGTCACGTTCGTGTTCATGAACGCCATGTTCAGGCGGTCGCCGATGCCGACGTCGTGCCGGCCGATGGTCTCGGTGTCCTTTTCGACGGCGACGCTCTCCCCGGTCAGGGCGCCCTCCTCGATCTGGAGGGTTGCCGCCAGGATGATCCGGCCGTCGGCGGGGACGCGGTCACCGGCATCGACCACCACGATGTCGCCGGGGACGATCTGTTCGGCGGGGAGCTCCACAACGTCACCGTCGCGGCGCACCTTGGCCATAGCCTTCATCATCTGCCCCAGGGAGGCGGCGGCTTCTTCGGCCTTGCCCTCCTGGTGGTACCCCAGCCACGCGTTGAACAGCGTCAGCAGGGCAAGCCCAATGGCGGTTCCGTATTCCGCGATCAGCAAGCTGACCAGGGCGGCGACCACAAGGACGATCTGCATGTAGTCCTGATAGTGCTTGAAGAACCGTTTCCATACCGGCTCCTGCTTAGCGGCGGCGAGGGCGTTCGGGCCGTACTCCTGCAGCCGCTGCTGCGCCTCTCCCGTGCTCAACCCGCCAGCCGGATCCACCTTCAGCTCGGCCGCCACTTCAGCCGGTGCCAGCGCGTACCAGCTCGCGTCAGCCTCCGCCGGGGCCACCCCAGCTACTGCTCCGGGATCGTCGCTCATGACTTCCTCCTCATCGCCGGGGCGCTGCTTAGAACGGGGTGGGGATGTGCCGCACGGCCAGTGCCGGTTCGGTGTAATCGCCGGCCTTCTGGCGCTTGGGGAGCTCGACGTCGAGCCCCGGGTACGGCTCGTAGGGCACCTGGCTGAGAATATGGCTGATGACGTTGAGCCGGCCGCGCTTCTTGATGTCATTGTGCGCGATGTACCACGGCGCCCAGGCGGTGTCGGTCGCCTCGAACATGGCGTCCCGGGCCCGGGAATAGTCGTACCACCGTTTGTAGGACTTCAGGTCCATCGGAGAGAGTTTCCAGGTCTTGCGCGGATCATCCATGCGGCTCTCGAGCCGCCTGGTCTGCTCGTCCGCACTGACCTCAAGCCAGTACTTGAGCAGGATGATCCCGGAGTCGACCATCGCCTTCTCCACCATCGGGGTCATGTCGAGGAACCTCTGGGTCTGTTCCGGGGTGCAGAAACCCATCACCCGTTCGACGCCCGCACGGTTGTACCAGCTGCGATCGAAGATGACCACCTCGCCCGCCGCCGGGAAGTGCGACATGTAGCGCTGGAGGTACATCTGCGACTTCTCCCGCTCGGTCGGTGTGGGGAGCGCGACCACGCGGAACACCCGGGGGCTCACCCGCTCGACAATGCGCTTGATCGTGCCGCCCTTGCCGGCCGTGTCGCGGCCTTCGAAGACGATGCAGATTTTGGCTCCGGTGGACTTCACCCACTCCTGCATGGCGACCAGTTCACCCTGCAGGACCTCCATCTCCGCTTCGTACTTCTTGCGCGGCATCTTCTTCCCGGCGCGCTCGTCCTCTGCGTCGGAGCCCTTGGACTTTTTCTTCTTCTTGCCCACCATCGACCTCCTCGCGACGTACTTGCTGAGGTAAACCACAACACTGCGACACCGGCGAGACTGTCATCCAACGAGACCGGCACCCCGGCCCGGGACTGGGGCGCGGCTGCACTTGTCGCGGGCACCCTCGTGCGGCGTCCTGCCATTCTTAGTGTTGACCGCGGCTCGGGTCCGGTCTACGGCACTAAGACCCTAATGGGCGGCGGCGGAACCGGGTGTCTCGGCCGAGCCGGCCCCTGCTGCTGGGCGCAGGGGCCGGCCGTCCGGGCTCGGCGCTGACGCCGATGATGACGGAAACCCGCCTGGCCGCGAGGCCGGTGCGCGGGTGGCGGCCGCCACTGAGACAGAGCATCTTCCGCGCACCTTGGGAAAGCCTTGGGTTAATCCTGGAGCCATTCCGCGCAGGAATTCAGATTCCGGGTGACGCTTTCGACGGCGGCCGCCTCGTCGCGGGCGGCAATTGCGGCCACGAGTTCGTCGTGGCCCTCGTGCGGCAGGCCGTTGAAGCCTCCCCGACGCTGCTGGCGGAGCAGGTCGTTGTGGAATACGCTGCCGAAACTGACATACAGCTCATGCAGCAGCGGGTTGGCGGACGCCTCCGCCACGCGCGCATGGAAGTCCCAGTCTGCCCGGGCCCACGCGGCGTAGTCCTCGGCGAGCCAGGCGGCACGGCGGGCGGTGAGCAAACCGCGCAGGGCGGTGAGGTCGTCGGCTGTCGCGTGGCGTGCAGCGAGCCTGGCCGCCTGGGTGTCCAGCCCGACCCGGACCTCGAGGATGTGCTCCTGGGAGTGGTCCTCATACATCCGCTGCGTGGCGCCTGCGATCTCGCTCGTGGCGCGGACATACGTGCCGTCCCCGCGGCGGACCTCGAGCATTCCGCTGTGGGCCAGCGCTTTGATGGCCTCACGCAGGGTGCCACGGGAGACCCCAAAGGCGGCCATCAGCTCAGGTTCGGCCGGAATGCGCTGCTGCAGCGGCCACTCGCCCGAGTGGATCAGGGCCCGCAGCTTGGCAGTGATTTCCTCCGCCAGCGGTGGCCGGTGCGAAGCTGTGAGTGTCATCGCCGGGTTCCTTCCGGGGCGTGCGGGGCGGTGGCCCGCAGCTTTTTGGCTGCCAGTTCCTTGGCCCGCAGCTCCTTCGGTCCGGCCGAGAGCAGGTGGCCCACCGCGATCTGGCCGAGGGCCACGGCCAGCAGCAGGGCCAACGGCAGCGTCCAGGAATTGGTGGCGCTGTGCAGCAGGCCCATGCCGAACGGGCCGAGCGTCGCCAGCAGATACCCGGCGGACTGCGCCACGGTGGACAGCGCGGTGGTCTCGGCCGTGCTGCGGCCGCTGCGGCTGATCATCACCATGACCAGCGGGAAAATGCCGAGTCCGAATCCCAGCAGCACCGCGGTCAGAGGAGCCCAGTCCGTCGGCACGACCAGCATCGAGAGGACGCCGAGGGCCATGGTCACGGTGGCCAGATAGAACGCGGTCCGAAGCATCCGGGGGCGTGATCCGATGGCCACCAGCACCATGCCGGCGGGGACGGAGACGAGCTGCATGAGCCCGAACATCAGCCCGCTGTCGGACGCGGAGAGCCCCATCGTGGCCAGCATGTAGGGGAACCAGCTGAGGACGGCGTAGGCCAGGAGCGCCTGCACTGTGAAGCCCAGCGTGATCATCGCGCCGGTGCGGGTCCGCAGCAGGGGCCACGGCGAAACCCGGGCGGCCTTGCCGGGGGATGCGTTGCGATGGGCGTGCACCGCGATCGGGAGGAAACCGAGGCACGCCCCCAGGGCCAGGAATCCGATCGCGCCGACGCCCGCCGACGGCGAGCCCAGGGCCTGGGCCACCGGAACGATCAGCACGGCGGTGGCAGTGGCGCCTGTGGTCATGGTCAGCGTGTAGACGGCGGTCATGAGGGACGTGCGGTCCGCGAAGTGCACGCGGATGAAAGAGGGCATGGCCACGTTGCAGATTGCCAGCCCGGACATCCCCGCCACGGTGCCGGCCAGGAGCATCCCGGTGGACGGGACGCCGCGGAGCAGCAGCCCGGCCGCCAGCATCACGAGGGAGAGCAGGATGGCCTTTTCCAGCCCCAGCTGCCGGGTGAGCCAGGACGTGGCAGCGCCGGCCACCGCGAAGCACAGCGTGGGGATCGAGGGGAGCAGCGCTGCGATCAGCGGGCCGTAGCCCAGGACAGCCTGCAGGTCGTGGAAAAGCGCGGCGGCGCCGGTGATGCCGGCACGCAGGTTGAGCCCGATGAGCACGAGCGCCACGACGCCGGCCACGATCACGCCCCGCGGGCGGACCGCGCCGGGTGGAGCTGTCTGGGAAAGTGCGGAAGCCGCCGTGCTGCTAGCCATAGCTAAAGGTTAGACGTTTGATGTTTGAGACTCAGCCTTTAGTGGCGAATATCTCTGCAAGTGACAGAAAGCAACGCGGGGTCACTTAGCGCCCATCCCGGGCCGCTCAATGGGCGCTAAGTGACCCCGCGTTGCCTGCGGGCCGGACTCGAAGCGCGGTCAGCGCGGATGCCGGGCGCTGAGCCGCTGCACCGCGAGCGCGAGCCAGAGCTGCACCCGGTCCGCTGTCTGCGCGGGGTCGTATCCGGTGAGTTCGGTGATCTGCGCCAGCCGGTAGCGGACCGTATTGCGGTGCAGCGTCAGTTCCTCGGCAACGGCCGCCACCGAGCCGTTGTTGCCGAGGTAGCTTTCCAGCGTGGCCATGAGTTCGGCGCCGTGCGCCGCGTCGAAGGCCCGCAGCGGGTTCAGTGATTCGTTGGCCATGTCCGCCAGCGGAACGTCCTCGCTCGCGAGCAGCAGCGAGGTCAGACTCAGCCGCTCGGGCTCGTTGACCGGCAGCCCGTGGCTGGCCGCGTCACGGGCCTCGAAATAGCTCCAGCGCAGGCCGTTGGGCTTGGTGTACGCCCCGCCTATGCCGATCGTGGCATGGATCCCGGCCTCGGCGAGGTGGTCGCTGAGGCTGCGGGCAAGGGCGCTCGCGCCGCTGCCGTCGTCGGCCACCACCACCACGAGGTCCTTCCCGACGACGGAGCCGACCGCCGCGGCCAGCGGCTGGGGCAGCGAAGAGCTGCCCAGCTGCTTCTGGTGGGCGGCCGATTCGGCGAGCAGGACCACGTTCTTGCGGGTGCTGTTGATGCCGACGCCGGCCAGACGGCGGGTGGCTTCGGACGCCTCCAGCGTCCCGTGGATAACGTCGTCGAGGACCTGGCCCGCCAGCGCCCGCTGCGCCTGCCGTTGTTTGACCATGTTGTTGAGCTCAACGCTGATCAGGTTTTGGGCGTAGCCCACGATGCCCGTGTCCTCGAACGGCTGCTTCACCCACAGGGTGCAGGCATCGCGGCGTCCCGTGGGGATGGGATAGGACGCCCAGCCCTCGGCCTTGGGCGCCGGGTGGCCCGCAACGCTGTTGTACAGCTGGGCGGTGAACTGGGTCAGGACGATCTCGGTGCGCAGCATCGACCCCAGGTGTTTCAGGAGCTCGGCCAGGCCGCCGCCCGTCAGCAGGGCGCGGGCCAGGATCTGGTGCCCGGCGATGAGCCGCTCAAGCTTGACCAGGTGGTCCGCGGACTGGGCGTCGGCCACGAGCTTTCCGATCGCGATGAACGGTGTCTCGTAGGGCACTTCCACCACCGGCAGGCCCCACCGGTTGGCTTCGGCGATCAGGGCCGGCGGAACGGCGTCGTGCGTCAGGCCGACCCCGAACCCGATGCCCACCGCGCCTGCCCGCTGGACCTGACGCACAAACCGGCGCTGCTCCGCGGCACTTTTGAGCCGCATACCGGTCGTCAGGATCAGTTCGCCGCCATTGAGGAACCGCTGCGGATCCTCCTGTTCGGTGACGGCCACCCAAAGAATGTCCTGGTGCCAGGTGGTTTCGGCGAGTCCGGCCTTGGTGAGATTCAGGGACGGAACTCCCAGTAGGGCTGCGAGTGAAATGGCCATGGATTCAGGATAGCCGGGTGCTGGTCAAGCGCACTAAAGTTCTGCGGGGATGGTGTGCAGGTGCCTATTCCCTGCCTTGGCCTGCTGGCATAGGCTCGTGACCAGTCACACATCCGTCATTGGCAGTAAGAAAGAGGTTGTACACCGTGGTTCAAACCTTGCAGAACTTCATCAACGGCGAGTTTGTCACGCCCGCCGGCACAGGATTGCTGCCCATAGTGAACCCCACCAACGGTGACGTGGTGGCGCAGGCGCCGATCTCGGTGCAGGCCGACGTCGACGCCGCCATGACGGCAGCCAAGAACGCGTTCAAGACCTGGAAGCACACCACGCCCGGGCAGCGGCAGCTCATGCTGCTCAAGCTGGCGGATGCCGTCGAGGCCAACAGTGACGAGCTCGTGGAGGCCCAGCACCGCAACACCGGCCAGGTCCGCTCCCTGATCGCCTCTGAGGAAGTGGCCGCGGGCGCCGACCAGCTGCGCTTCTTCGCAGGCGCCGCCCGCATCATGGAAGGCAAGTCCGCCGGCGAGTACTTCGAAGGCCACACCTCCTACGTGCGCCGCGAGCCGATCGGCGTCGTTGCGCAGGTGGCCCCCTGGAACTACCCGTTCCTCATGGCCATCTGGAAGATCGGGCCTGCCCTGGCCGCCGGCAACACCGTGGTCCTCAAGCCCTCGGACACCACCCCCGAGTCCACCCTGGTGCTGGCCCGGCTCGCCGGTGCGATCTTCCCGGCCGGCGTCCTGAACGTTGTTCTGGGCACCGGCGAAACCGGCGCCATGATGGTCGAGCACAAGGTCCCCGGCCTGGTCTCCATCACCGGTTCCGTCCGCGCCGGCATCGCTGTCGCCTCGGGTGCCGCCAAGGGACTCAAGCGCGCCCACCTGGAACTCGGCGGCAAGGCCCCGGCCATTGTGTTCGCCGACGCCGACATCAAGAAGAGCGCCGCGGCGATCGCCGAGTTCGCCTTCTTCAACGCCGGCCAGGACTGCACGGCCATTACGCGCGTCCTCGTCCAGGATTCGGTGCACGACGACGTCGTTGCCGCCATGGTGGAGCACACCAAGACCCTGCACACCGGCTCGCAGAACGACGAAGACAACTACTTCGGCCCGCTGAACAACGTCAACCACTTCAACGCGGTCACCTCCGTCGTCGAGCACCTGCCGGCGAACTGCAAGATCGAGACCGGCGGCCACCGTGCGGGCGAGAAGGGCTTCTTCTTCGAGCCCACCATCGTCACCGGCGCCAAGCAGAGCGATGACATCGTCCAGAAGGAAACGTTCGGCCCGGTCATCACGGTGCAGAAGTTCAGCACCGAGGACGAGGCCGTGGAACTGGCCAACGACGTGGAATACGCCCTGGCCTCGAGCGTCTGGACGACGAACCACGGAACCGCCATGCGCCTGAGCCGCGACCTCGACTTCGGCGCCGTCTGGATCAACACCCACATTCTCCTCACCGCCGAAATGCCGCACGGTGGCTTCAAGCAGTCCGGCTACGGCAAGGACCTGTCCATGTACGGCGTGGAGGACTACACCCGCATCAAGCACGTCATGAGTGCGCTCGACGCATAACGCAGACGCATAACGCAGACGCTGCTAACTCAACCTGACGCATAACTCGCGCGCCTCAACCGCACGCTTAGGAAGGCCTTCCCATGACCACCACCGCACATGACATCACCTACCGGCTCGAGCAGAAGCGCCGCGTCCAGGCCGACTTCCCGGGCCCCAAGTCCGTCGCCCTGACCGAACGCCGCAAGGCGGTCGTCGCCGCCGGCGTCGCGTCCAGCGTCCCGGTCTTCGTGGCCGACGCCGACGGCGGCATCATCCACGACGTCGACGGCAACTCCTTCATTGACCTCGGCTCCGGCATCGCCGTGACGAGCGTCGGCGCCTCGGACCCCGCCGTCGTCGGCGCCGTGAAGGAAGCCGTGGAGCACTTCACCCACACCTGCTTCATGGTCACGCCGTACGAGGGCTATGTCGCCGTTGCCGAGCAGCTGAACCGCCTCACCCCGGGCGACCACGAAAAGCGCACGGTGCTGTTCAACTCCGGCGCCGAGGCGGTCGAAAACGCCGTCAAGGTGGCCCGCCTGGCCACCGGCCGGGACGCCGTCGTCGCGTTCGACCACGCCTACCACGGCCGCACCAACCTGACCATGGCGCTGACCGCCAAGGCCATGCCGTACAAGACCAACTTCGGCCCGTTCGCGCCCGAGGTCTACCGCATGCCGATGAGCTACCCGTTCCGCGAGGAAAACCCGGAGATCACCGGTGCCGAGGCCGCCAAGCGCGCCATCACCATGATCGAGAAGCAGATTGGCGGCGAGCAGGTTGCCGCGATCATCATCGAACCGATCCAGGGCGAAGGCGGCTTCATTGTCCCCGCCGACGGGTTCCTGCCCGCGCTGGCGGACTGGGCCAAGGACAAGGGCATCGTGTTCATCGCCGATGAGGTCCAGTCCGGCTTCTGCCGCACCGGTGAATGGTTCGCCGTGAACCACGAAGGTGTTGTCCCGGACATCATCACCATGGCCAAGGGCATCGCCGGCGGCATGCCGCTCTCCGCCATCACAGGCCGCGCCGATCTCCTCGACGCCGTCCACCCGGGCGGCCTCGGCGGCACCTACGGCGGCAACCCGGTGGCGTGCGCAGCAGCGCTGGCGGCGATCGGCTCGATGGAGCAGTACGACCTCAACGGCCGCGCCAAGCACATTGAAGAGATCGCCCTCGGCAAGCTGCGCGAACTCGCCGCTGAGCTTGCTGACGGTTCGGTGATCGGTGACGTCCGAGGCCGCGGCGCCATGCTGGCCATTGAACTCGTCCAGGCCGGTTCCAGGGAGCCGAACCCGGAGCTGACCAAGGCCGTCGCCGCAGCCTGCCTCAAGGAGGGTGTCATCATCCTCACCTGCGGCACCTACGGCAACGTCATCCGGCTGCTGCCGCCGCTGGTCATCAGCGACGAGCTGCTGCTGGACGGCCTCGGGGTCCTGGCCTCGGCCATTAAGGCCAACGCCTAGCCCAAGGCCCAATGAGCTGCCGGGAAGGCGATCCTTTCCCGGCGAGCCGGCGCTACCCGAAAACGGGCGACACAGCAGAGGAGCCGCGGACACCTTGTCCGTGGCTCCTCCGCTGTTTCCGGCCTGGCTTTTCCGGCCCTGCATCCGGTCCTACTTCCAGGCGGTCGCGTCCAGCTGGATCGCCACCACGTACAGGTGCTGGCCCTGCTCGATCTTCTCCACCTCAGTGACCCGCACCTTCGTTTCCGGAATCGTGCCCATCGGACGGCCGACGCCGATCCCGTAGCTCAGCACGCCCTCGAAGTCCCCGGCCGGCGCGTAGCTGGTGAGCGCCTGGTATCCGATTGCCGGCGGCGGCGCACTGGTCACGGTGCTGGCCGTGCCGTCCGCGGTGTGTGACTGGGCCCCGCGGAAGGTCACCTCGAGGAGGGTTCCCGTGCCCGGCATCGGGATGGGCAGGCCGCTGCCGTCGTCGACGAGTTCGGGGACCATTTCGACGTCGTAGCTGGGGAAGCCACCGGTGAACCGGAAGCTCAACTGGTCGTACGGCGGCGCGTCGGAGGGGTGCTGGCCCGCGCCGATGGCGGCCAGCGTCGGCAGCGGTGCCGCCGGCGGGGGCGCGATCGGCACAGGGTTCTTGTGGTCCGTATGGAACGGAGTGGTTGGCCCCGGCACGGACCAGTCGTGGGTGACCGTGGAGGAGATCACCTTGTCGCCTGGTTGCGGCGGTGCCGTTTCGTCGGCATCCCCGGTTGCCGACGGCGACGGGCCGGCGGTCGGGCCGGCGGAGGCGGTCGGGGACTGCGACGGCGGCTGGCTGCCGGCGGAGGGCTGCGGGGCCGGCGGCGTGCAGGCAGTCAGGACCAGCAGGAGCGTCAGGGTTCCCAGTCCCGCGGCCCGCGTCCGGGTCCGTCCGTTGCGAATGGCGTCCATGGTGCGCTCCCCTCGACCATTCCAGCGTAGGTCCGGAAGATTGTGCTGGTCAGGGTAATAAGTCACCACCTTTTTGAGGTTCCGCTGGACTAGAGTCGTTCCTATCCACTGCAGGAACGCAGACCGGCCGACGTCGCCCGGAACCCCCGGGGCGCAGCTGGCATCTGCCCCAGACCCAAAAGGGGTTCATACATGCGATACGTAGTCGGCTATACACCCACCGAACGTGGTGCGGACGCCGTTGCCCTGGCCTCAGCCATGGCCCGCGCGCAGGGAGCGCATCTCGACCTGGTCTATGTGGTGGATCGGCACACGCCCTATGTGGCGATGAATCCGGAAGGAAACCAGGTCAGCGCCGCGGAGCAGCAGATCCGCTCAGCGGAACGCCAGGGAATGGAACTGGTCCCTGAGGGGCTGGAGGCGCACTTCCATGTCCGACAGGCAGAATCGTTCGCGGCCGGCCTCATTGAGGCCGCACTCGAGTACAGGGCAGGCTTGATCGTGGTGGGTGCCGCCAGCAGCGGCCTGTTCAAGCGCCATACCGTGGGCAACGTGGCCAACGCCCTGCTGCACGCTGCCCCGGTTCCGGTGGCACTGGCGCCGCGCGGCTACCGCCATACCGAAGCCATCACGCGTCTGACCCTCGCGGTGGGCCAGCGCGTCGGAGCGGAGGCGGCGATCGACGTCGCGATCGAATCCGCCGAGCGCCGCGGGGTGCCGCTTCGGCTGGTTTCCCTCGTGGAACTGGACGTCGAGGGGGACGGCGGGGAGAACGTCAACGCCGCCCACATCCACGCCAACACCGTCCTCGCTGCCGCCGCGCACCGTCTGCCGGAGGGCCACCACGTCAGCGTGGAGGTCGCCCACGGCCGCACGATCGAGGAAGCGATCGATGACCTGGAATGGGACGACGGCGAGGTCATGATCGTCGGGTCCTCCCGCCTGGCGGAGAAGCACAAACTGTTCATTGGCAGCACGGCTTTCAAGGTGCTGCGGGCGCTCCCCGTTCCCATGGTCGTGGTCCCGCGCGACTACCAGCGGGTGGATGCCTTCCCGGAGGTCTGAGGCCCCGGGGCCAGGACCGCCCAATACGCGGGAATGTTGCTGGGCGGTCCACCGGCCTCCATCGGCACCGTCTTCAGGACGGTGGGTCCCTCCGCGATGAGGGTCCAGCAGTCCGGGGGAAACACGCGGGAGCGTTGCCCGGCACCGAAGTGGCCCGGTTTCGGCAACGAGGCAATGGCCTGGCGGAGCGGTCCCGGGATCCGCTTGCCGGTGGCGCCGAGTTCCCTCAGGTAGCTCAGGGCGCCGCCCGGGACGTTCGTTTCGACGAGGTAGATCCTGCCCCGGGTGCCCAGGAGCGCTTCGATGGAGCCTGCGAGGCGTGCCTGCCGACGCCGGCTGAGGACATGGAGCACGCCGCGGACAAAGACGTTGGCGTCGCCGAGTTCGCGCGCCAGCGCAGCCGCCGCGGCCGGCTGCGTGGCATCCAGGCTCCGGAAACTGAGGCCCGCGACCTGCGGCTGCGCGGAATGCGCGGCTGCCACGGCTTGGGGTGAGACGTCGACGCCGAGGACCGAGGCGAAGATGGCGGTGAGTCGCCGTGTGATGGTGCCGTTCCCGCAGCCGAGATCGATCACCGGAAGGCTGGTGTCCATCGCGCCGGCCATCACCTGCAGGTGGTGCCGGATCTCTTCGTTCCCGGCGCCCGGGGCGGCGTCCCAGATGACCGGTTCCCGGAGGGACCCCTGGGACACGCCGCGCCAGAAGGCATCCCAGCGCCGGTCCGGGCGGCTGGGACGGTGCAGGGAGAGCACGGCAACCCTGGCTGCGAGCCGGACAGTGTCTGCCACCCTGTGCACGCGTTTTCCTGTCTTGCGTCTGCCCGCCGGAACGCTCACGCGACCGCGCCGTCTCTGTGCCCGAGCAGGTCCGTCATGTCCGCCACCGGGAGCGGGCGGCTGAAGAAATAGCCCTGGCCGAATTCGCAGTTCAGCTGCCGCAGCCTGTTGGCTTGCTCCCTGTCCTCGATGCCTTCGGCGACGGCGCCCAGCCCGGCCGAATGGATCAGCTGCAGGATGGCGGCGACGAAGGTTTCCTGCTGCCGGTCCGTGGTCAGCCCGTCGAGCAGGGACTTATCGATCTTCGCCTGCGCGGCGGGGAGCGTGCGCAGGTAGCTGATGGAGGAATAGCCGGTGCCGAAGTCGTCGATCTCGATCCGGACGCCGAGGTCATTGAGTGACTGCATGGTGGCGGCCACCTCGGGGCCGCCGCGCATGATCGCGGTTTCGGTGATTTCGATCGAAATATGGCGGGGCTCGACGCCGTGCTGGGCCAGCAGGCCTTCGACGTAGGGTGCCAGATCGACGTGGTGCAGGTCCGCGGGGGAGAGGTTGATGTGCGTGCTGAAGTCCGCGGAAAGCCCCGGATCTGACTTCCAGCGGCCGGTTTGTGCGATGGCGTTCCGGAGCACCCAGTGGCCGATTTCCACGGTGAGCCCGGCCTCGTCGGCGGCGTCGAGGAAGGTATCCGGCCCCAGCAGGCCCAAGGCGGGGTGGCGCCAGCGGATCAGGGCCTCGGCGCCGGCGATCGCTCCGGTGCGCAGGTCCATGATGGGCTGGTACTCCAGCTCGAGCTGGTCCATCGCCAGTGCCGTCCGCAGCTCCGCCACCTGGTGGACCCGCTGCTTGGCGGCCTCGTGCATGGCCGCGGAAAACACCAGGAGGGTGTCCCTGCCGCGTTTCTTGGCCTCGTGCATGGCGATGTCGGCATCGCGGATGAGTTCCTCGCTTCGCAGGCCCGGTTCCCCCAGCCGGACACCGGTGCCGGCCGTGAGGGCGACCGCCACACCGCCGGCAACGATTCTGTCCTTCAGTGATTCGCCGAGCCGGGCAGCGGTCTGCAGCACGGACTCCGTGTCCTGGTCCGCGACGAGCACCGCGAATTCATCGCCGCTGAGGCGCGCGATCAAGTGGCCCGGTCCGGCCGCGGCGCTAAGCCGCAGGGCCGTCTCGCGCAGCACGGCGTCCCCGGCGGCGTGGCCGAGGCTGTCGTTGATGAGCCGGAAGGAATCAAGGTCCATCAGGATCAGGGCCGGCTGGCGTCCCGTGCCGGCCCCGGCAACGGCTTCGGCCACTTTTTCCTGCAGCAGCGAGCGGCTGGCCAGGCCGGTCAGCTCATCGGTGTTGATGACGCGCCGGAGTTCGGCTTTGGCCGCCTCCAGGAGCGCGGTCCGCTCGGCGACCCGGACTTCCAGGTCCTCGTACATGCTCTGAAGCTCTTCGGCCAGGAGGTTGATGCCGGTGGTGACTGCGTCTATCCCGTCCCGGGCCGGTGAGACCGGCAGCCGGTTCGACAGATCGCCCGAGGACAGTACGACGATGCCGTCCACGAGGTCCTCGAGGCGGCGGTCATCATCACGCCCCGTCATGGCCCTGCGAGGTCAGCCAGCGGACCGCCTCTTCACCGTTGGTGAAAAAGCGTGTCGGAACCGGCGCGGAATTGACGCCGAGGAAGAAGTTGGCGAGGACCCGGTCTACGGCGGAGGAGCCGAGGAGCGCGATTGCCGAGGCGTCGCAGTGCTTGGCGAACACGGCCCGGGCGGCCCGGCTGACGGACTCCGTGGTGGCCATGTCGATCAGCAGCGGCGTGGGCCGGCCGTCGCACAACTCATTGACACGATCCATGGCCAGCTGGGCGTTGGGGGCATCAATCACCACGCCGCGGGCCCACTGAAGGCGCAAGATGCCGTTGCTGTCGAAGTCCAGGGACGAGATGTCGCGCCCGCCCTGAGTTTCACGATCCTCTTGTGGCACCAGCAATCCTCAATTTCGCCCCGACATATCCCCTTCATGATGACACTAACGCACGGCGGCAGGGGCAAGCAGGCCGCCAACCCGCCGGGGCGGTAGTGCTAGGCGGCGGCGCGGGCCCGTTTCCGGGTCACGGAGTTCTTCCGGGCCGTGTGCAGCATGTCCACGGTCAGTACCAGCAGCGCCAGCCAGACGACGCCGAAACCGGCCCACCGGTCAGGTGTCATGGTTTCCTTGAACACGACGAGCGCCACTATGAACTGCAGGACGGGCGCGAAGTACTGCAGCAGCCCGATCGTGATCATCGGCAGACGGCGGGCGGACGCGCCGAAGAACAGCAGGGGCACCGCGGTGATGACGCCCGACGCCACCAGCAGCCAGAAATGGCCCGCACCGTTTCCGGCCAGAGTTGCCGACCCGCTGACCGCGAGGAAGATCATGGTGGCCGCAGCTACGGGCGCCAGGACGATCGTCTCCACGGTGAGGCTTGTGATCGCCTCCGCCCGCGGGCCCACGCGCTTCTTGACGAATCCGTACAGGCCAAAGCTCAGCGCGAGTGTCAGTGCTATCCAGGGGAGCTTGCCGTAGGAGACCGTCAGCACCCCGACGGCCACGAAGCCGATGCCGACGGCGGCCCACTGCAGCGGCCGCAGCTTCTCCTTCAGGACGAAGACCCCCAGCAATACGGAGACCAGCGGGTTGATGAAGTAGCCCAGGGAGGCCTCGACGGCCTGGCCGGTGGTCACGCCGTAGGTGTACGTCAGCCAGTTCACCGCGATCAGGGCAGCGGCGATGGACAGCGGCCCAATCACCGTGCGGTCCCGGAAAGCAGCAGCCAGCACCCGCCAGGACCGTGTGACGGTTATGAGCAGGACGCAGAACAGGAGGGACCAGACCACCCGGTTGGCGACGATTTCGACCGCACCGGCCGGATGCAGGACGTAGAAGTACAGGGGCAGCAGCCCCCAGAGCCCGTAGGCGCCGATACCGAACAGGATTCCCGCCGTCGTGTCCTTGTCCACCGGTGCCGGTCCGCCCGGCCGGGCCGGCGCCGGCCCAGCGGCCGGGCCGGCCGGCGCTGTCAATGGGGCGGGGGACAAGGATCCTTCGGGCTTAGACACAAGACCAATAACACCACCTGCGCGGCGCCTATTCCTGCCAATCGGAGCGCGAGCGGGCCGGTCACATTTAGAATGGGGGCCTGTGCGCTGTATCTACTGGCGCTGTCCCTAAGACTCAGAAGGGCTCCCGGTGTCCAACTCGGCCGAATCCACATCCTCTCGTCCCCTCCGTGTCGCGATTGTTGGCGCCGGCCCGGCCGGTGTCTACGCCGCGGACATCCTGACGAAGTCCAATGAGGTCAAGGACGGCGACTTCCAGGTCAGCATCGACCTCTTCGAGGCGTATCCGGCGCCCTACGGCCTCATCCGCTACGGAGTGGCTCCCGACCATCCGCGGATCAAGGGCATTGTCAACGCGCTCCACAAGGTCCTGGACCGCGGCGACATCCGGTTCCTCGGCAACGTCACCTATGGCCGGGACCTGACGCTGCATGACTTCCGCGCGTTCTACGACGCCGTCATCTTCTCCACCGGCGCCATCAAGGACGCGGACCTGGATATTCCCGGGATCGGCCTGGAGGGATCCTTCGGCGGGGCCGACTTCGTCTCCTGGTACGACGGCCACCCGGACGTGCCGCGGGACTGGCCGCTGGAGGCCAAGGAGATTGCGGTGATCGGCAACGGGAATGTGGCCCTCGACGTGGCCCGCATGCTGGTCAAGCACGCCGATGAACTCCTGGTCACCGAAATCCCGGACAACGTCTACCGGGCGCTCAAGGATTCGCCGGTCACCGACGTCCACGTGTTTGGCCGCCGCGGCCCGGCCCAGGTGAAGTTCACGCCGCTGGAGCTGCGCGAACTCAGTCACGCCAAGGACGTGGACATCGTCCTGTATCCAGAGGACTTCGAATTCGACGAGGCTTCGGACGAGGCCATTCGCAGCAACAACCAGATCCGGACCATGGTCAACACCCTCACGAACTGGCTCGTCGAGGAGCACGCCGAGGCCGAGGAACCGTCCTCGCGCCGGCTGCACCTGCACTTCCTGCACAGCCCCGTCGAAATCTATGGAACAACAGACGACGCCGCGAACCCCGGCAAGGTCGCCGGCATCAAGTTCGAACGCATGCAGCTGGACGGCACCGGGAACGTCAAGGGCACCGGTGAGTTCCTCGACTACCCGGTCCAGGCCGTCTACCGCGCGATCGGCTACCACGGTTCGCCGCTGGATGAGCTGGAATACGATGCCCGCCGCGGCGTCGTCCCGAACGAAGGCGGCCGCGTGCTCGACGCCGAGGGCAACCCCGTGCCCGGAATCTACGCCACGGGCTGGATCAAGCGCGGCCCCGTCGGGCTGATCGGCCACACCAAGGGCGACGCGCTGGAGACCATCGGCTTCCTGCTGGAGGACCGGCTGACGCTGCCGCCGGCGCAGAACCCGGACCCGCAGGCCATCATCGACCTGCTCCAGGAGCGCGGCATCGAGTACACCACGTGGGAAGGGTGGATCAAGCTCGATGCCCACGAGCTCGCCCTCGGCGCCGAGTGGTCCGCGGCGGAGTCCGCCAACGGCATCGAACGGGAGCGCATCAAGGTGGTGCCGCGCGAGGACATGATCGAGATTTCCCGCGGCTAGGCTGTGACAGCCTGAGGCGGCAGGCCGGTGCGTTTCCAAACGCCCCGCGCGGAACTAGACTGGGCCGGACGAGGCGGCCTTCGGCACGCCGTCGAGCCCGTCCGGTGGGAGTTCAATGAGGAAACTGGTCCATCCCGCAGCACTGTTGCCGCCGGCAGGCGGAGTCACCGCAGCGCTGCGCCAGCAATATGCCAGCGCGGGCCATGAGCAGCTGGATTCCCGTGGAATGGCGTTCTCCGAGGGCCTGCAGTTGCCCGGGATCAGCACCCTGATTCAGGAATCGTGGCAGCGCTCCGTCCGGCTGCAGGCCAACCCGGACAACCCCGAGGCGCCGCTGGCCATGGACCGCGAGGAACTCGAAGAATACCGCCGCCAGCACCCCCTGGCCGCCATCATGCCCGTGATCCACAAGCTCCTGGTCCTGCCCAGCCACGACAGCGGAATGCTGGTAGCCGTGGGTGACGAGGTCGGCAGGCTCCTCTGGGTGGAAGGGGACGCCGCCCTGCAGCGCCGGGCCGAGGGCATGATGTTCGTCCCGGGCGCCGACTGGTCCGAGGCGACGGTCGGCACCAGCGCCCCCGGCACCGCGCTGGCCCTGGGCCGGGGAATCCAGATCTCCGGCGCCGAGCACTACAAGCGCTCCGTGCATCCGTGGAGCTGTACGGCGGTGCCGTTCCACGACCCGGATTCCGGCGCCCTGCTGGGGGTCGTGGACATCACCGGCACGGAGTCGGCCGTGGCCCCGCATACGTTGTCGCTGGTAGAGGCGACGGTCGCCGCGGCCCAGGCGCATCTGCGGGTCGAGCGGCTGCAGCTGGCCGCCGCCGGCCAGTCCTCGCCGTCCAGGCGGCGGAACTCGACGCCGAAAACGGCCGGGGGACCGGGCGCCAGCAGCCTCTACCGCAACAGCCTCCAGTTGCTCGGCCGCGACCAGGCCCTGCTCAGCATTGACGGCCGCACCGTGGCCATGTCCGCCCGGCACAGCGAGATCCTGGCCCTGCTCAGCACCCACCCGGCGGGGCTGAATGCCGAGGAGCTTTGCGCCCTCCTGTACCCCGGGGACGCCTCCACCATGACGCTGCGCGCCGAGATGGTGCGGCTGCGCAAGGTACTTCAGCAGCTCAACCCCGATGCCGTGCCGCAATCACGCCCCTACCGGCTGCCGCTGGACCTGGTCCCCGACGCCGGACAGGTGCTGGACTGCCTGCAGCGCGGCGCCCACCGGATAGCGCTGGAAATCTACCGCGGCGCCGTGCTGCCCCGCTCCGAGGCCCCCGGCATCGTGGAGCTGCGGGCCAGGGTCTCCGCGCTGATGCGCGAGGCACTGTTGACGGACGGCAGCGCGGAATCGCTCCTGAAATACGCCGCGCTGCCCGAAGCAAAGGACGACGTCGACGTCCGCATCGCCGCGCTGAAGCTGCTGGCGCCGCGCTCGCCCAAGCGCGCCGCCGTCGTCGCCGATCTGGAACGGCTGGACCGCGAGCTAAGCGCCTGACCGTCGCGGACCGCCGGAATGCCCCGCCAGTGACCTGGCTCACTCCGGTTGCAACCTGACTGCAACCTTCACGCGCCTACGCTGGGTGCAACGGGGGCCGGAAGCGCCTTGCAGCCCCCCATCTTGCACAGCAAAGGAGCTAGCAATGACTGTTTACGCCCAGCCCGGAACCGAGGGCTCGAAGGTCACCTTCAAGGACCGCTACGAAAACTGGATCGGCGGCGAGTGGGTTGCGCCGGTCAAGGGACAGTACTTCGAGAACATCACCCCGGTGACCGGCAAGGCTTTCTGCGAGGTGGCCCGCGGCACCGCCGAGGACATCGAACTGGCGCTGGATGCCGCCCACAAGATTGCACCGTCCTGGGGCAAGACCTCCGTGGCCGAGCGTGCCGCGATCCTGAATAAGATTGCCGACCGGATCGATGAGAACACCGAGATGCTCGCCGTCGCCGAGTCCTGGGACAACGGCAAGCCGATCCGCGAGACCCTCAACGCCGACATTCCGCTCGCCGCCGACCATTTCCGCTACTTCGCCTCCGCCGTCCGCGCCCAGGAGGGCCGGCTGTCCCAGCTCGACGACGACACCACCGCTTACCACTACCACGAGCCGCTCGGCGTCGTCGGCCAGATCATCCCCTGGAACTTCCCGATCCTCATGGCCGTCTGGAAGCTCGCCCCGGCCCTCGCCGCCGGCAACGCCGTCGTCCTGAAGCCGGCCGAGCAGACGCCGTCTTCGATCCTGGTGCTGATGGAACTCATCGGCGACCTGCTGCCGGCCGGTGTCCTCAATGTGGTCAACGGCTTCGGCGTCGAGGCCGGCAAGCCACTGGCCTCCAGCCCCCGCATCCGCAAGATCGCCTTCACCGGCGAAACCTCCACGGGCCGCCTGATCAGCCAGTACGCCAGCCAGAACCTGATTCCGGTCACGCTGGAGCTTGGCGGCAAGAGCCCGAACATCTTCTTCAACGACGTCGCGGACACCAATGACGCGTTCTACGACAAGGCCCAGGAGGGCTTCACGCTCTTCGCCTTCAACCAGGGTGAAGTCTGCACCTGCCCGTCGCGCGCCCTGATCCAGGAAGACATCTACGAATCCTTCATGGCCGACGCCGTGGCCCGGGTGGAGAAAATCATCCAGGGCAACCCGCTGGACACCGAAACCCAGCTCGGTGCCCAGGCCTCCAACGACCAGCTGGAAAAGATCCTCTCCTACATTGACATCGGAAAGCAGGAGGGCGCCAAGGTGCTCACCGGCGGTGCCCGGGCCGAAATGCCCGGAGACCTGGCCGGCGGCTACTACGTCCAGCCCACCATTTTCGAGGGCCACAACAAGATGCGGATCTTCCAGGAGGAAATCTTCGGCCCGGTTGTTTCCGTGACCCGCTTCAGCGACTACAACGACGCCATGGGCATCGCCAACGACACCCTGTACGGCCTCGGTGCCGGCGTCTGGTCCCGCAATGGCAACGTCGCCTACCGCGCCGGCCGCGAGATCCAGGCCGGCCGCGTGTGGGTCAACAACTACCACGCCTACCCGGCAGGGGCCGCGTTCGGCGGATACAAGTCCTCCGGCATCGGCCGCGAGAACCACTCGATGATGCTGGACCACTACCAGCAGACCAAGAACCTCCTGGTCAGCTACAACGAGAACAAGCTCGGCTTCTTCTAAGCCGCACTGACCCGGGCGGGGCGGATCGCGCATGATCCGCCCCGCCCGCACCACTTGTGCACCTACACGGAGGGACGCCGGCTCACTGCACACGCCCTTTAGCCACACCCAAGTTTGATGACGCAAGGATTTCGCCATGACGACGACAATGACGACGACGACAATGCAAGCCGCGGTAGTTACCGAATTCGGCAAGGACCTCCAGATCCAGACCCTCCCCGTTCCCGTGCCGGGCCGCGGTGAGGCACTCGTCAAGGTGCTGACCACCGGCGTCTGCCACACCGACCTGCACGCCGCGGAGGGCGACTGGCCGGTCAAGCCGTCCCCGCCGTTCATTCCCGGCCACGAAGGCGTCGGCGAGGTCGTCGCCCTCGGTGAGGGCGTCACGGACCTGGCCATCGGCGACCTCGTCGGCAATGCGTGGCTCTGGTCCGCCTGCGGCGACTGCCAGTACTGCCGCACCGGCTGGGAGACCCTGTGCGAGGCCCAGCAGAACGCCGGCTACAGCGTCGACGGTTCCTTCGGCGAATACATGCTGGTCGACACCCGCTTCGCGGCCAGGATCCCGGCCGGCTCGGACCCCGTCGAGGTGGCTCCGGTGCTCTGCGCCGGCGTGACCGTCTACAAGGGCCTGAAGATGACCGAAGCCAAACCGGGCCAGTGGGTCACCATCTCCGGCATCGGCGGCCTCGGCCACATCGCCGTCCAGTACGCCGTGGCGATGGGCCTGCGCGTCGCGGCTGTGGACATCGCCGACGACAAGCTCGCCCTGGCCAAGAAACACGGCGCCGAGCTGACGGTCAACGCCCTGCACGAGGATCCGGCCGAAGTTATTCAGCGCGAAACCGGAGGTTGCCATGGAGTCCTGGTCACGGCAGTGCACCCGTCAGCATTCGGGCAGGCCATCGGGATGGCGCGGCGCGGCGGAACGATCGTGTTCAACGGGCTGCCGCCGGGGGACTTCCCGGCGCCGATCTTCGAGATTGTGCTCAAGGGCCTGACGGTCCGCGGCTCCATCGTGGGCACCCGGCAGGACCTGGAGGAAGCGCTCGAGTTCTACGCCCAGGGCAAGATCCACCCCACGGTCTCCACGAGGGAACTCTCCGAGGTCAACGCCGTTCTTGACGAGATGAAGCACGCCAAGATCGACGGCCGAGTGGTCATCAAGTACTGATGAAGGACGGACTCTGATGCCAGCGACAAAGCTCGACGCCGCCGTGACCCTCCCCGGGGAGGACTTCTCCCGGGTGGCTCTCACCCCAGAGGCGGTGGAACTGCTGCTCAAAATGTGGGTGCAGCACGGACCGCTGATGTTCCATCAGTCCGGCGGCTGCTGCGACGGTTCCTCGCCAATGTGCTATCCCGCCGGGGAGTTCATCACGGGGGACTCGGACGTATTGCTCGGCCTGTTCGACATTTCCGACGGGCTGCGGCCCCAGCCGCTGGAATTCTGGATGTCGCGGGAGCAGTTCAACTACTGGAGCCACACGCACCTGACTGTCGACGTCGTTCCTGGCCGGGGGAGTGGTTTCTCGGTAGAAGCGCCGGAAGGCAAGCGGTTCCTGATCCGCTCGACGCTGATGGAAAACTGGCCGGTCTAGGCGGCCTGGATGGTCTGAAACGGAGCAGCTGCGCGCAAGCGGGCCGTGCAGGATAAACCTGCACGGCCCGCTTTTGCGTCTCACTATGTGGGATAAAAATGGCCGTCCAGTGGATGGACTCTAAGATGGATAGGTCTGTTTCCACCCCAGTTATCGAGATTGCGGACTTTCCTAATGAACCTTTTCCGGACCAAATCCATCGAGCAGTCCATGTCCGACGCCGATGAACCCGGACGCAAGCTGAAGCGCACGCTAAGCACGTGGGACCTCATGATCATGGGGGTCGCGGTTGCCGTGGGCGCCGGGATCTTCTCGGTCGGCGCCAAGGCCGCCGCGAACTTTGCCGGCCCCGCCGTCACCATCTCCTTCGCGATCGCCGCCGTCACCTGCGCGCTCGCCATCATGTGCTACGCCGAGTTCGCCACGGCCATTCCGGTGGCAGGCTCCGCCTACGTCTTCACCTACGCGACCATGGGTGAGATCCTGGCGTGGATCATCGGCTGGAACCTGATCCTCGAACTCTTCACTGCCGGCGCCGTGATTGCGAAGTACTGGGGCATCTACCTCAGCAAAGTCTTTGCGCTCATGGGCGTGGACATTCCGCCGTCGATCTCCCTGGGCGGCGTCGACCTCTACTGGGGCGCCTTCCTGATCGTTGCCATCTTCACCGTGCTGCTGGTCCTCGGGACCAAGCTCTCCGCCCGCGTCGGCAACATCTTCACGCTCATCAAGATCGCGGTGGTCCTCTTCGTGATCGTCGTCGGCTTCACGTACGTGAAGTTCGAGAACTACGCCCCGTTCGTCCCGGCCTCCGAGCCGACCGGAGGCACCGGAACCGCGGATGTCCTCAAGCAGTCGTTCTTCGGCTTCCTGACCGGCGCCGCCCCGGCCCAGTATGGAACCCTCGGTATCTTCGCCGGCGCCGCCCTGGTCTTCTTCGCCTTCATCGGCTTCGACGTCGTCGCCACCTCGGCCGAAGAGGTCAAGAACCCGCAGAAGACGCTGCCCCGCGGCATCTTCGGCGGCCTGGCAATCGTTACCGTCCTGTACATCCTGGTGTCGCTGGCGTTGACCGGCATGGTCTCCTACACCCAGCTGGCTGAGGCCAAGAACCCGACGCTCACCACCGCCTTCGAGGCGGTCGGCAACACCGACGCCGCCAAGGTCATTGCCTTTGGTTCCCTCGTGGGCCTGACCACCGTGATCATGGTGCTGCTCATGGGCCTCTCGCGCGTGGTGCTCGCGATGAGCCGCGACGGCCTGCTTCCGCGCTCCCTGTCCAAGACCAGCTCGGTGCGGGGGACGCCGGCCCGCCTGCAGATCATCTGCGGCGCCGGAGTGGCGCTCGTCGCCGGCCTGACCAACGTGGACCTGCTCGAGGAAATGATCAACATCGGGACCCTGTCCGCCTTCGTGATGGTGAGCCTTGGCATCCTGGTGCTGCGCAAGAAGCGCCCGGACCTGAAGCCGGCCTTCCGCGTCCCGTTCGGCAAGGTGCTCCCGGTCGTCTCTGCGGTCCTGTGCCTGTACCTCATGACGAACCTGGCCGTGGAAACCTGGATCTTCTTCGCCATCTGGCTCGTGATCGGTATTGCGATCTACTTCGCCTACGGCCAGCGCCACTCCAGGCTGAATGAAAAGTTCGCGGAGGCCCGCGCCTCGGTGAACGGCACGGCCAGCGCGGCCGGAGCGCCCGCGGAGGACAACGAGGACGCGCTCACCCGCTCCTGAGAAGGGAGCGGTCGGCCCCCCGCATCGAAGTCGCCGGAGCCGTGCGAATTCGCCGGAAATTTCCGGCGTAACCGCACGGCTCCGGCGACTTCGGCGTTCGGGCGCCGCTCCGTCAGGGCGGCGCTCCCTAAGATGGACACATGGCCCGCCCAGCAAGACCGGAACGCAAATCAGAGTTGCTGTCGGCAATTCTCGACTACCTCATGGACAAGACCCTGGCGGAGCTGACGTTTCGCGGTCTGGCCGACGGGCTGGGTGTCAGCAGCTACGTCCTGGTCTACCACTTCGGGCACCGCGAACAGCTGATCAACGAGATCATCCGCGGCATCGAATCCCGGCTGGACAGCATCCGCGCCACCGACGTCAGGGACATCGACCGGGACGCGTGGCGGGCCTTTCTGCTTGAGTCCTGGCAGTGGACCATGGCGCAGCGCAACCGGCACCTGGCCCGGCTTGAATTTGAGGCCACGGCGCAGGACATTGTGGCGGCGGTGCCGCGCGGCACAGCGCAGGAGCACTTCCGGATGTTGCACGAGAAGGCCCGGGACTGGCTGGTCATCCAGGGCATCCAGCCGGAATTCGCCGACACCGACGCCCGCCTGTTCACGGCCGCGTTCTACGGGCTGCAGTTCGATTTCGTCGTCAACAACCAGCCAGAGGAAGCCACCAAGGCCTTTGAGCTGATGATGCTGGTCTTCTTCAACAACCTCGACAGGCGCCTCGCCACCGACGGCCAGCACATCTGAGCAGAACCTCAGGGAGCAGCGTAGCTGCCCTCCCACTCCACGAGGGGGCGCAGTTGGTCCCAGCGCTGTGCCACTTCCTCCACCGCCCCGGGACCGGCAAGCCAGCCGGGCTGGCCCACGTTGACGCCGGCCGTGAGGGATTTGTGCTTGAGCAGCTCCGCCCGGGGATGGTCCTTGTCGAAGCCCCGCGGCACCGTCTTTAGCCGTTCGCCCTCCACCGCGAACCCTGCCGTCTCGACCTTCCGCACGATCGCCTGCAGGGCATCGCCGCTGTCGGGATCGTCCACGGCACCGCGAAAGCGTGCCAGCTGGGCCGGAGTGTGGGTGTGGCAGCCGCCGCCGATCAGGAGGCCGTCGGCGCTGAGCTGGATATAGAAGCCCACGCCTTCGCCCACCGCCGCGAAGGCCCCCTGCGCGGTCTTATAGGGTGATTTGTCCGGCGAGAACCGCACATCCCGGTTGGGGCGAAAGAGCTTGGCCGGTCCGAAGCGTGGCTCGAGCTCGGCCAGCAGCTGGGTCAGCGGCCCCTTCACCGCGGCCTCGTAGACCGGCTTGTGTTCGAGCCACCAGTCCCGGTTGTTGTTCTGTTCAAGATCGGCATAGAACCGGAAGGCGTCACTTGGAATGCCTGCGAATGGAGTGCCAGCGAATGCGGTCATGCCCAAATCCTACGGAGCCGCGGCACACGGTGGCGAGGGGCACGCGCACCCATGTGGATAACCGCAAAACGCCCCGCCACGGGAGTCCGTGGCGGGGCGTTTTGTTGGCTCCAGCGGTCACCGAATGCCGGTCACCGGCCGCCCAGGCGGCCGTCAAGGCCAGCCGTCAGGCAACGTTCCATGCAACCATCAGACCTTGTTGGCGGCCTCGGCGTCGGACTCAACCTGGCCGGCACCGAGGTTGGCGCGCAGCTTGGCGCCGAATTCGACGTCGACGTTGGTCCAGTACGCGATGGCGCGTTCCTTGATGCTGGCGTTCTTGACGCCGCTGACGGCGCCGGTGACGGTCTCCAGCAGGCGGGCCTTCTCGCCGTCGTTGTACACCTCGCGGTACAGCGTGCCGGCCTGGCCGAAGTCGCCGTCCTCTGCGTGCAGGGAGTGCGCGGAGAGCGTGAGCTCGCCGTCGTTCTCCCAGCCGCCGCCCGCAACGCCGGGCTCAACGGCAGCCGGGCCGCCCACGGAGTTCGGTGCGTACACCGGAACGGACGGGGCGTTGAAGTGGTAACGCCCGGCGCCGTCCTGGCTGTAGTTGTTGACCTGGCTCTTGGGCAGGTTCACCGGGAGCTGGGCGTGGTTGGTGCCGACGCGGTAGCGGTGCGCGTCCGCGTAGGAGAAGATGCGGGCCTGCAGCATCTTGTCCGGGGAGGCGGCGATGCCCGGCACGAAGTTCGACGGCGCGAAGGTGGCCTGCTCGATCTGCGCGAAGTAGTTCTCCGGGTTCTTGTTCAGCTCCATGGTGCCGACCTTGACCAGCGGGTAGTCCGCGTGCGGCCACACCTTGGTGAGGTCGAAGGGGTTGAAGCGGTACGTCTTGGCGTCCTCGTACGGCATGACCTGGACGTGGAGGTCCCAGGAGGGGAAGTTGCCGGCGGCAATGTTTTCCTGGAGGTCGCGGATGTAGAAGTCGCCGTCGGCGCCGGCAAGGGCCTCGGCCTCGTCGCCGGTCATGGACTTGACGCCCTGGTTGGACTTGAAGTGGTACTTGACCCAGAACCGCTCACCCTCGGCGTTGATCCACTGGTAGGTGTGCGAGCCGTAGCCCTGCATTTCACGCCAGGAGGCCGGCAGGCCGCGGTCACCCATGAGCCAGGTGACCTGGTGGGCGGACTCGGGGGAGAGGGTCCAGAAGTCCCACTGCATGTCGGCGTCGCGCAGGTGGGTGCCGGGGAGGCGCTTCTGGGAGTGGATGAAGTCCGGGAACTTGATGCCGTCGCGGATGAAGAACACCGGAGTGTTGTTGCCGACGAGGTCGTAGTTGCCCTCGGTGGTGTAGAACTTCACGGCGAAACCGCGGGGGTCGCGCCAGGTGTCGGGGGAGCCTGCCTCGCCGGCAACGGAGGAGAAGCGGATGAGCATGTCCGTCTCAACGCCGGGCTGGAACAGTGCGGCCTTGGTGAACTTCGAGACGTCCTCGGTGGTCTTGAAGGTACCGAAGGCGCCGCCGCCCTTGGCGTGCACGACGCGCTCCGGGACGCGCTCGCGGTTGAACTGCGCGAGCTTCTCGATCAGGTAGTGATCGGTCAGGATGATCGCGCCGTCGGCGCCGACGGACTTGGAGTGGGCGTCGGAAGTGACGGGAGCCCCGGACTGTGTCGTGGACACGGCGGGCGCAGAGATGATCTCAGTCATAGTTCTCCTTGGGTTGGGTTTCTTAGTTTCGTTCGGAGGGAAGCTGTTGGGTGCGCTGGCAGTCCTGGCAGATGCCCTGGTACAGCACGTCCGCGATCTGGATGGTCATCGGCTTGGCGTCCGCGTTCCAGTGCGGGGTCAGGCAGGGCGCGTGGCCCACGGCGCATTCGACGTCCTCCACCCGGCCGCAGCTGATGCACACGGCATGGTGGTGGTTGTCCCCGACCCGCGTCTCGTACAGCGCGGGGGAGTGCGGGGGCTCAAAACGGCGCAGCATGTGCAGATCCGTGAGGTCCCCGAGGACCACGTAGACGGACTGGGCGGTCAGGTCCGGCAATTCCTGCCGGGCGGCGGCAAGGATTGCCTCTGCCGGCGAATGCGGGTGATGTTCGACGGCGGCCAGCACGGCCAGGCGCTGTTTGGTCACCCGGCGGCCGTGGGCACGCAGGGCGGCTGCCCATGCGTCGTGGGTGCCCGAGGAATCCGTCATACCCTCATTCAAGCACTTATTATGACTGCCTCACAATAAGGCGTGGCTAATATTGTCCGGCCGTGTCACAGGGCACTCCCGGTTCGCCACTAGAGTTGCCCGGTGGAGAAATTGTTGGCGGACATCACGCCGTTGCGTGAAAGTCCGGCCTTCCGCCGTCTGTGGCTTGGGTCCGCCGTCTCCGCCCTGGGCAGCCAACTGACCCTGGTGGCGGTCAGCCTGGAGGTCTACCGGCTGACCCAGGACAGCCTCTACGTGGGCCTGCTGAGTCTCTTCGCCCTCGTGCCGCTGGTCTTTGGGGGCCTCCTGGGCGGCTCGATCGCCGACGCCCATGACCGCCGCACCGTAACACTCCTGGCGTCGTCCGTCCTCTGGCTGACCACCGCCGCGCTGGCCCTCCAGACGTGGCTGGAAGTGGGCAACGTGTGGCTGCTCTATGCGCTCGTGGCGGTGCAGAGCGGTGCCCAGGCCATCAACCAGCCGGCCCGCAGCGCCATCATCCCGGTGCTGGTGCGCAAGGAGTTGCTGCCGGCCGCAAATGCCCTGAGCATGATGATTTTCGGGCTGACCATGACCGCCGGCCCGCTGCTGGCCGGCGTGCTCGTGGCGTGGGTCGGGTTTGGCTGGACGTACACGATCGACGTCATCAGCTTTGCGTTTGCGTTCTGGGCCCTCCTGAAACTGCCTTCCATGCCGCCGGGCGAGCACGCCAGGCCGGCCGGCCTGCGTTCCGTGGTGGAGGGGTTCCGTTTCCTTGGCACCCGGCCCAACCTCCGCATGACGTTCGTGATCGATCTCGTGGCCATGATCTTTGCCCAGCCCCGGGCGCTCCTGCCGGCCATCGGCGCGTTGACGATCGGCGGCGGTGAGGCCACGGTGGGGATCCTGTTGGCTTCGATGGCCGTGGGGGCATTCCTGGCCGGCCTGTTCTCGGGGCCGCTGGGCGGCGTCCGCCGGCAGGGGGCCGCGGTGGTGTGGTCCGTGATGGGCTGGGGCGGCTCGGTGGCGGCCTTCGGCCTGGTGGTGGTCCTGGCCGGTCATTCCGGCGACGACGGCGTGGGCGTGTGGCTGCTGCCCGCCGCCCTGTGCTGCGCGCTGGCCGGCATCGCGGATTCCGTGAGCGCAGTCTTCCGGACCACCATCCTGCAGGCCTCCACCCCCGACCATCTGCGCGGGCGTCTGCAGGGCGTCTTTGTGGTGGTGGTCGCCGGCGGACCCCGGATCGGGGACATGCTGGCCGGCGGCGCGACTAAACTTTTGAACGAGGGGTGGGTCCTGCTGCTCGGCGGCGTGCTGTGCATTGCTGTGGCCTGGATATTGGCCCGCCAGCAGGTCGGATTCCTGCGGTACGACGCGCGGAACCCGGTGCCGTAGCGGTTCGTTTTCCTTGGTAGGTCAGTGAATTACAGGGCATCAGCTTGCAGTACACGTATCAGGAGGACCAGTGCACAAGCATCACAACGGACTGAAGACCGCGGCGCTGTTCGGAGTGCTGTGGGCGGTCCTGCTGGGCCTGGGGGCGTTCATCGCCGCGGGGACCCGCAGTGCGGCGCCGATCTGGATCATGGCCCTGATCGGGGTCGGCACCACGGCCTACGGGTACTGGAACAGCGACAAGCTCGCCATCCGTGCCATGCAGGCCTATCCCGTCACGGAGGCCGAGGCGCCCCAGCTGTACCAGATCGTCCGGGAGCTGTCCGGCCGGGCCAACCAGCCGATGCCGCGCATCTACGTCTCGCCCACCATGGCGCCAAATGCCTTCGCCACCGGCCGGAACCCGCAGAACGCGGCAGTGTGCTGCACCGAGGGCATCATGCGGATGCTGGACGCCCGCGAACTGCGCGGCGTCCTGGGGCATGAACTGATGCACGTCTACAACCGGGACATCCTGACGGCGTCGGTGGCGGCCGCCGTCGCCGGCGTCATCACTTCGGTGGCGCAGATGATGTTGCTGTTCGGCGGCGGGGACCGCCGCAATGCGAACCCGTTCGCCGCGATCGCCATGGCCCTGCTGGCCCCGTTCGCCGCATCCCTGATCCAGATGGCCATCTCCCGTACACGGGAGTACGACGCCGACGAGGACGGCTCGTCGCTGACCGGAGATCCGCTGGCGCTCGCCTCCGCCCTGCGCAAGATCGAGCAGGGCGTGCAGCTGGCGCCGTTGCCGCAGGACCAGCGGCTGGTCAACGCCTCGCACATGATGATCGCCAACCCGTTCAAAGGCGGAGGCGTGGCCAAGATGTTCTCCACCCACCCGCCGATGGCCGAGCGGATCGGCCGGCTGGAGCGGATGGCCGGGCGCCCGCTCAGCTGAGGCAGGCTGCGGCTCTGGCGACGCGCGAGTAGTTCCGCGACACGCAAAAGGGCTGGCGACACCGTCGCCAGCCCTTTTCCGCGACGCGCAAATTTGCGCCGCGGACGGGCCGCTAGCTGCGGAAGTTAACGAACTGCAGGTCGGCCTCGTCGAAGCCCTTCAGCAGGTTCATGGTCTCCTGGAGATCATCGCGGGACTTCGAGGTCACCCGGAGCTCGTCGCCCTGGATCTGTGACTTGACGGACTTGGGGGCCTCGTCCCGGATCAACTTGTTGATCTTCTTGGCGAGGTCCTGGGCGATGCCCTCCTTGATGGAGGCCTCGAGCCGGAATTCCTTGCCGGAGGCGTAGGGCTCACCTGTGTCGAGGGACTTCAGCGAAATGCCGCGGCGGATGAGCTTGGACTGCAGCACATCGAGCACCGCGAGCACCCGCTCCTCGGAGTTGGCCTTCATCAGGATCTTCTCGCCGCTGAAATCGACCTCGGCGCCGACGCCCTTGAAGTCGTAGCGCTGGGCAATTTCCTTCTGCGCCTGGTTCAGCGCGTTGGCGACTTCCTGCTTGTCTACCTTGCTGACGACGTCGAACGTGGATTCGCCTGCCATGACTTTCCTCCTGATGTTTGCCGGGTGCCTGCGTGAGGCCGGGATGTCTGCATTCCAGACTAGTACGGATGCCCCCGATGTGGCGGCCGGCCTTGCGGCCCGGGTTTCACAGTCCGCTCATAGCTCAATCACGGCGGGAACGAAGCCGGGCTGGCCAGAGTTGCAAGAGTTGGAACCGCTGCTGAAAGGCAAGAACATGCACCAAAAAGCCGTCCGCTACGTCAACCGCACTACCGCCGCCGCTGCCAGCACTCTGGCCGCGACGGCGAGCTCCGTTGCCGCCGCCGCGCTGGCGGCGTCCATCATCCTGAGCCCGGCCGCCGACGCATCAGTCCGCATGGACGGGGTCCACACGGACCTGGCCCGTGCCGTCGAGCTGAACCAGGTCACCGCCGAGCAGGCGGCACGATTCGAGGCAAGACTGGCGGGGCGGATTCTCGGCGAGGCCTGAAATTCTGCGGATTTTGGCCCTTTTTCGGCCCTTTTATGATCTGCTGAGGCGCCGATTCGATTCTTCGGCGGAAGTTCTGTAAAGTTGTCTTGCCCGCGGGTGCTGGAAGCGGAACGGACTGGAAACAGACGTTCCGGGACTGGAAACCGCGAGTGATCTTCTTTTGAAGTTCGGCAGATTACCCGAGCGGCCAAAGGGGGCTGACTGTAAATCAGCTGGCAACGCCTACGGGGGTTCGAATCCCTCATCTGCCACCCTTGGAGAAGCCTCCGGAACCATTAGGTTCCGGAGGCTTTTTCTTTGTCCGCGGCCCAACGGCCCGTCTCCACAGTGCAAGGTCTGTCTCAAAGACCTGCCTCAATGGCCCGGCTCAGTCGGCCGGGGGATTCGGAATGGTTACCGTGGTGCCGGCGGGCGGAATCCATTCGCCTCCGGTCAACAGGTTCAGGTTGGCTATCCGCAAGGCATAGAGCGGGACGCCGTAGCGGCTCGCGATGCCCGAGGGAGTGTCTCCGGCGCCCACCCTGTACAGGAGCCGTCCCTGCCCGTCCTGCCCGGTCACGCTGCCGCCGGCCCCTAGCTGGGGCACGTCCACGCCCCTGAGGTCGATAATCTCTCCTGCGGCAACGGACACCGCTTCGTTGAAGCTCCTGAGGATCTCCGGAGTCATCCGGAAGTGGGCGGCGATGCCCTCCCAGGTGTCGCCGTCGACGGCCGCGTAGCGCATCGGCAGGAGGAACCCGTTCACTTCGGTCGTCCCCCGCAGGCCTCCGGACGCCGGGGACGTTGCGGGGGCGGACGCCGCAGGCCGGCCCGCCGGAACTCCGTCCGGGGCCTCTGCGCCGGAAGAACAGGCTGCCAAAAGAATGGCGAGAGCCGCGGCCAGGAGAGCTGCGGCCAGGAGTACTGCGGCGGGCCGGACCCGATGTGCACCGGAATCGAGATTCACCCTGGGTGTCCTGTCGATCGGGGCCTCCCCCCGAGGCCCGTTGGCACCAATTATTCCATACGTTGTATGAAACCCGTTGTTCTGCCAGACTGTTCTGCCAGGCAGCGCCCGCGCGTTCGGTATAGTGCGGGTCATGGACGACAAAGCGATCTTGCACACCTACCTGCGCACCCGGCGGCAGGACCTCCTCGGGAAGCTCGAAGGTCTCAGCGAGTATGACGTGCGCCGGCCCCTCACTCCCACGGGAACCAGCCTGCTGGGACTGGTCAAGCACGTGGCCAGCGTCGAACTCGGCTACTTTGGCGAGGTCTTCGGCCGTCCCAGCGAGCTGAAGCTGCCGTGGTTCGCCGACGACGCGGAGCCGGATGCGGACATGTGGGCAGCCCCCGGCGAGACGCGCGAGCAGATCACCGAGCTGCACCGGCTCTCGGCGGCCCACAGCGATGCCACCATCGATGAACTGCCGCTCAACGCGCCCGGTGTGGTGCCTTGGTGGCCGGACGAGCGCAAGCACGTGACCCTGCAGCAGATCCTCGTGCACATGTGCGTGGAGACCGCCCACCACCTCGGACACGCCGACATCCTGCGCGAACTCATCGACGGCAGCGCGGGCCAGCGTCCCGGGGATCCGAACCTTTCGCCGCGCACCGCCGAGGAATGGGCCGTGCACCGGGCCCGCATCGAGGCTGCCGCCGTCGCTGCCGAAGCAGCGGGGGCAGGCCGGTAGGAGCCCGAAGGCGACCCGGAGAGGCGGAATGATCCTTCCGTGCGGGAAATAGCTCAACTAGCATGGCGGCATGAGTCGGTTGCGTCGAAGCGGTCTGCTGGTTGTTGCCATGCTGGTTGCCGGCATGGCGCTGGCGGCAATCACGGGGTGCTCCGGCCCGGCGCTGAAGTCGTTCGCCGGAAGTTGGGGACAGACCGTCAAAGGTCAGCCCAACCTGACGATCACCGACGACGGCTCCTTCCAAGGAACGGACGGCTGCAATCGTTTGACGGGCAAAGGATCGATTTCGGGCGATTCCTTCGACTTCGGCCCGATCGCATCCACCATGATGGCCTGCAACGACGTCGACACGTGGCTATCGCAGGCGCACGCCGCCAAAGTGGATGGGACTGTGCTTGTCGTCTACGACAACAGCGGTAACAAGATCGGAACCCTGGCCAAGCAGTGACATTGCCGTCTTCGCACTCTGTGGGCGTTCGTGTTCCGGCAAACACCCCGCTTTTCTGCAAGCTAAATCTCAGTTTTCGGTGCGGAGCCAACGTAGGGTGGTCCGGTCCGCTGTTGAAGAAGAAGGAGCATTCGTGAAGTCGTTTGCCTGTGGTGATGTGGTTCCCGGTTGTGACGCCCGCTGGGTGTGCAGTACCGACGATGAAATTCTGGTCAATGTGGCCGCCCACGCGGCGTCCGCACATGGGCTGGAGGAGCTGCCGGCCGACGTCGTGCAGTCGGTCCACAGAGCCATCGTTCCCGTTAGTTGATTCACGAGGCAGGCGGCCTCCCGCCCGACGCCGGGGCCGCGCCGGGCCCGGATTGGGTGAAGCAACTGGCGGCCGCCTGCCGGGGTGTTGGCCTTTCCGCGGCCTACCAGCCCATTGTTGATACCGCGCGCGGCACAGTGGTGGGCTATGAGGCCCTGGCCCGGTTTCCGGGCTTCGCCGAAAAAAATCCTGAGGTGTGGTTTGCCGCCGCGCGCACGCATGGCCTGGCAGCCGAGCTCGAGGCCGCAGCCTTGCGGGCGGCGCTCGCGGCGCGTCCCACATTGCCGCCGAACTGCTTCCTGACCCTCAACGTCTCACCGGAGCTGCTGTTGACGGAGGAGATCCGTGGCATCTGGCGCGGCCAGGGAAACCTCGCCGGACTGGTGGTCGAGCTGACGGAGCAGACCCCGATCGACTCCTATCTGGAGCTTGAGCCCGACCTCAACCAGCTGCGCGCTGCAGGCGCGCTGATCGCCGTCGACGACGCCGGTGCCGGCTATGCCGGGCTCCGGCACCTGCTGGCCCTGCGGCCCTCGCTGATCAAGCTGGATCGTGAACTGATCCAGGATGTTGACCGTGACGAAGCCAAGCGTGCCCTGATCTCCATGCTCGGAACCTTTGCCAGCCGCGTCGATGCCTGGATCCTGGCCGAGGGAGTGGAGCGCGTGGAGGAACTGGACGCCCTCGTCGCCCTCGGCGTACCCCTGGTGCAGGGGTATTGCCTGGCCCGGCCCGGACCGGCGTGGGAAAAAATCGATCTCGACGTTGCCCACCGTCTGGCGTCCAACCCCCCGGCGACGCACCAGAGCATCATCCGGGACATCGTGGAACCCGCGACGACGGCCGCCACCACTGCGACGGCGGCGGCCGCGTTTGATGACAACCCGGCCCTGCAGTCGGTGGTGCTGATGGGCGATCATCTGCGGCCCGTTGCGGTGCTCGACCCCTCCGCGGCGGCCCTCGGCGTCGTGAGCCCGGGAATGCGGGTCAACCTGGACACGCCGCTCAGCGAAGCCCTGGCCCGTTCCATGACGCGGACTCAGGCCAACCGGTTTGACCCCCTGCTGGTGACGGACAACGCCGGCCGCTTTGCCGGCGTCGCCCGCATGGAGCGGATGATCACGGCGCTGGCCGCGGACAGCTAACCGTCCGCCGGGTCCGGGCCGCCGGGTTGTCCGTCCCGCAACTGGCCTTCCAGCAGCCGGTCCGTGGCGGGATCGGACAGGCCATCGAAATAGCGGTCCAGGACGACGCGGAACACGGTTTCGCCGGGCGCGGCCCGCTGGAACAGCGTCATGGATGAGTGCAGCTTCCGGGTGTCGATGCCGCCGAAAATTTGCGCCGCGGACCGCCCCTGAAGTTCGGCCACTGCGGCGGCAGCCTCCCGCAGCCGCGGGCCAAGGACGCCGTGCCGGCAGTAAGCGCGGGCCTCGGCCAGGGATGAGATGGCGTACTTCCGGGCGGTTTCGCTGCGGCCCAGGCCCGCGAGCTGGGGGAAAACGAACCACATCCAGTGACTCCTCTTCATGCCTGACCGCAACTCCGCCAGTGCGTGCCCGTAGGTTCCGCCGGCGTCCTGGGCCGCCACGAACCGTTCAAGATCGTAAGGGTCTTCCATGCTCGCTAGGCTACGTCCCCCGGTGCCGGAGTGACAGCACGGCGACAGGCCGCGCGCGGGCGAAGGGTCATTCGGCCGGGGCGGGATTGCCGATCCCGGGCGTATCGTGTCCCCCATGGCGAATGTCCTGGAGATGGTCGGCGTTGTGAAGCGGTTCGGTCCCGTGGTTGCCTTGAATGGGTTGGACTTTTCAGTCGAGGCGGGCGAGGTCCACGGCTTCCTCGGACCGAACGGCTCCGGCAAATCGACCACGATTCGCCTGCTGCTGGGCATGCTTCGCGCCAATGCTGGCTCCATCCGGGTGCTGGGCCTTGACCCGTGGCGCGACGTCGCGAGCCTCCACCGGCGCCTGGCCTACGTCCCCGGGGATGTGGCGTTGTGGCCCAACCTGACCGGCGGAGAAGTGATCGACCTCCTCGGCCGGCTCCAGGGCGGCCAGGACCTGGCCCGGCGGGCCCAGCTGTTGGAGCTCTTCGACCTCGATCCGACCAAGAAGTCCCGGGCCTACTCCAAAGGCAACCGGCAGAAAGTGGCCCTGGTCGCTGCCCTGGCCACCGACGCTGAGCTGTTCCTGCTGGACGAGCCCACCAGCGGACTGGACCCCCTGATGGAGGAGGCCTTCCGCGGCTGTATCCGGGAACTGCGTAACCAGGGCCGCACGGTACTGCTCAGCAGCCATATCCTCAGCGAGGCCGAGGCACTTTCGGACCGCGTGAGCATCATCCGTGAGGGCCGGGTGGTGGAGACGGGGCGGCTTGATGAACTCAGGCACCTGACCCGCACCTCCGTCACTGCCGATGTCGCGGTGGTACCGGCGGGCTTGGATGCCCTGCCAGGCGTGCACGACGTCGTCGTCACGAACCACCGCGTCAGCGCCCACGTGGAACCGTCCGGCCTGGCCCCGTTCATGCGGGCGTTGACCGACGCGGGACTCGTCGCGCTGACCAGCCAGCCGCCCACCCTGGAGGATCTCTTCCTTCGCCACTACGGCGCTGCGGTGCCCGTGGCCGCGGCCGGGTCGAGCAGCGGACGCACCACCGATGCGTGAAACGTTGGCGGGGACCGGAGTCCTGATCAGGCTCGGGCTCCGCCGCGACCGATGGCTGTTGCCGGCGTGGATCGCCGGATTCGCCGCGACAACGTATTCAACCGCGGTGGCCGGCGCCGAGCTCTACCCCGATGTGGGCAGCCGGGTCGAGGCCGCGACGGCCCTGAATGCCACGGCCTCGCTCGTGGCCCTCTTCGGCAGGGTCTACGACCCCACGTCCCTCGGTGCCTTGTCCCTCATCAAGTACACGGCGTTCATGGCTGCCATCCTCGCCGTCCTGATGGTGTTCATTACCGTCCGCCATACCCGCAGCGACGAAGAGTCCGGGCGGCTCGAGCTCCTGGGCGGCGGCCGAATGGGCCGCGACGCGCCGCTCGCGGCCGCCCTCACCATCAGCTTCGGAGCCAGCATTGTCCTGGGGCTGGTCACTGCGGTGTCTTTGGCCGCCGGCGGACTTCCGGTGGCCGGCTCGATCGCGTTCGGACTGGGCTGGGCCGCCACCGGCATGGCATTCAGCGCCGTGGCCGGGGTCACCGCCCAGCTGACGGCCAGCGCGCGGGCGGCCACGGGAATGAGCCTCGGCGTCGTTGCCGTGACCTATGCGCTGCGTGCGGTGGGGGACCTCGCCGAACCGGGGCCCTCCGCCCTGTCCTGGCTTTCGCCGATCGGCTGGAACCAGCAGATCCGGGCCTTCGCCGGGGACCAGTGGTGGGTGCTCGCCCTGCCACTGGCACTGTGCGCCTTACTCGTGCCCGTGGCCCTGGCACTCCGCGCCCGTCGGGACCTCGGCTCCGGCCTGCGCCAGGAGCGCCCCGGCCCGGCTCGCGGCTCGCTCCGCGGGGTTGGGGACCTCGCTGTGCGGCTCCAGTTCCGGCTGCTGGCGGCCTGGGCGGTCGCCTTCGTGGTGTTCGGCGTGGTGATCGGATCGCTGGCCGGCAACGTCATGGACTTGTTGAGTTCGCCCAACGCGCAGGACCTGATCATGATGCTGGGCGGAACCCAGGCCATGACGGATGCCTTCATTGCAGCGGAGATCAGCATCATGGGACTGCTGGCCGCTGCCTACGGACTGTCCGCGGCCAGCCGGCTCCGTGACGAGGAGACCGACGGCCACGTCGAGGCACTGCTGGGCACCGCCACCACCCGGCCGCGGTGGGCGACCAGCCATTTCGCCCTGGCGCTGGCCGGGGTCGCCGTGCTCATGCTGCTGGCCGGAGTGTCGGTCGGGGCCGGCGCAGCCACCGTCCTGGCCGATGCCAACCAACTTGGCCGCGTCACACTGGCCGCTGCCGCCCAGATCCCCGCGGCCTGGGTCATG
Organism: Arthrobacter sp. 01T425; assembly: GCF_056398725.1. NCBI lineage: Bacteria > Bacillati > Actinomycetota > Actinomycetes > Micrococcales > Micrococcaceae > Arthrobacter > Arthrobacter sp. 01T425. The sequence continues at coordinate 46,937 of NZ_JBFTPY010000004.1, forward strand.
ACCGCTGCGGTGCTGGCGGTGTTCGGCTGGGCGCCCCGGCTCACCGGGACGGTCTGGGCCCTGCTGCTGCTCTTCGTCGCGCTTGGTGAGTTTGGCGTGCTGTGGAATGCCCCGGAGTGGCTGATGGAGCTCTCCCCGTTCCGGCACTCGCCGCTGCTGCCCCTGGATTCCGGCGCCGTCGGGCCGTTGCTCGGACTTACGGTGATTGCCGCGGCGCTCGCCGCGCTGGGGTACGCCGGCTGGCGCCGCCGGGATCTGGCCCCGTGAGCGGGCCAGAGCAGCCACTACTCGCCACTAGGGGGCAGCGGTAATATCAGATTCGAGAGTTCTTGGCGCATTCCGGCACTGACGGGACGCCGCTCTCGGGCCGGGTCGGAGGGCGGGATGCAGGACGCATACGGGCTATATACCCCGACCACGCTGGTGGAAATCGGGCTTCTGCTGGCGACATTTATCCTCTGCTCCCTGATTGGCACTGAGCGGCAGGTCCGGCAAAAGGTCGCTGGCTACCGCACCCACGTCCTGGTCGGCCTCGGATCGTGCACGTTCACCCTGATCTCCGCCTACGGCTTCGCCGCCGCGCTGGCGCCCGGGGCCACCATGGACCCGTCCCGTATTGCAGCCCAAATCGTCAGCGGCATCGGCTTCCTCGGTGCCGGGGTGATTTTCAAGGGACGGAACGTAGTCCGCGGCCTGACGACGGCGGCCAGCATTTGGGTTTCTGCCGCCGTCGGCATGGCGTGCGGGGCCGGAATGCTGTCCCTGGCTGTTTCGCTGACCGCTTTCCACCTCATCACGTTGTACGTCGTTTCTCCCGTGATCAGGAAGATCCCGACCCCCGACGCCCACCGGGTTCTGCACCTGGGCTATGACGACAACCGGGGCGTGCTGCGGCAAGTGTTGGAGATCGCCACGAATATGGGGTTCAGCTCGTCGATCCTGAGCATCAATAAGGCGGGCGATGAAAAAAAGCCGATCGTCCTCATGGACATCCGCTTCCATGGTCATCTTCCGCTGCGGGAACTCGTCCCTTACCTCCTTGATGTGCCCGGCGTGCAGAGTGTGACCGTTCGCGGCACCGATCCGAACGAGGATGACGACGATCCCAGCGCCTGAGAACCCCATCAAGCACACCACCGGGACTCCCGTGACTGGCGCACGCTGATTGAAGCCGTTCGGGATGACCGTTAGAGTCTGCGGATGACCGAGAACAGCGTCGCTTTGACGGATACCGTGTGCGTGCGGGTGCTGCGCAGGTCCGACGCCGGGCACCTGGCCGACGCCTACCGGCGGAACCGGGAGCACCTGGCGCCCTGGGAACCGGTGCGGTTTGAGGAATTCTTCACCGCAGAGGGACAAGCCGCCAGCATTGAATCCAAGCTCGGGTTGTTCATCGCGGGAACGGATGTGCCCTGGGTCCTCGTGGAAGGCTCCCGCATCATCGGGGTGATCAACCTCAGCGGGATTGTCCGGGGGCCATTCCTCAGCGCCCACCTCGGCTACTGGGTGGACAAGGACCTGACAGGGCGGGGAATTGGCTCGGCCGCGGTGGAGTTCGCCCTCCAGACCGCGCGCAACGAACTGGGACTGCACCGGCTGCAGGCCTCAACCCTCCCGCACAACGCCGCGTCCCAGCGGATCCTGAAGCGGGCTGGCTTTGAGGAGATCGGTTTGGCAGCCCAGTACCTTCGGATTGCCGGATCCTGGCAGGACCACATCCTCTTCCAGCGGATACTGTTCTGATGGCTGATGTTCCGGTTGCACCAGGTCCCGTTGTGCCAGTTCCCATTGCACCGGGGGACTTTGGTGCCCTGCACCATGTAGAACTCTGGGTGCCGGACCTGCAGCGGGCCAGGGACCAGTGGGGCTGGCTGCTGGGCAGGCTGGGCTACGAGGCCTACCAGGACTGGGCCCACGGGTGCAGCTGGCGCCGCGGGCCGACGTACATCGTCGTCGAGCAGTCCCCGGCGCTGACCGGAACCGCGCACGACCGCAAAGCACCGGGCCTGAACCACCTGGCGTTCAGCGCGGGGACCCGGGCTGACGTGGACGCCATGGCGGGCGAGAGCGTCAGCCACGGCTGGGCCGAGCTGTTTCCGGACAAGTATCCGCACGCAGGCGGCCCCGCCCACTTCGCCGCCTACCTCGTGAACGCGGACGGCTACGAAGTGGAGCTGATTGCTACAGGCTGATGGCGTCGGTGCCCTACGGGTTGGTTGTCGGAGGTGCCTGCTCGGCCTTCAGTTCCTCGCCGTGGGCGATGATCGCGTAGATGATCAGCACGTCCATGGCGATGACGATGACGGACCACCACGGCTGCTGCGGAATGAGCATCAGTTGAACGACCGCACTGAAGCCGGCAACGACGACGCCAACGACTCGAGCCCACGTTGCGCCGGCGAAGAGCGCGACGGCGGTGAGGATCAAGAGCACCCCGAGGGCGACATTCCACCAGCCCCACCCCTTCGCATCGAAGAGGAACAGGGTTCCCGGGGTCGACAAATAGTAGGTGTCGGGTCCGGTGAGCGCGACGAGGCCTTGAAGGCCGCTGAAAACGCCGTTGATGATCAGAATGACTCCGGCGAAACGGACCCAACCGGTCCAGCCGGTCGCAGTGACAGGGTGATGGGCAGTACTCATAGTGTCGACCGCTTTCCGTTGAATGCTCTGCCGTCGGCCTCATGGTCGGCGCAGTCGTGGGGTGAAGCTAGTACCGATTCCGATTATGTTCCTCGCAGTCCGGACCGGTCAATCGCTATAGGTCCTCGGAGCCGCCCGCGCCGGGCTCATTGCGATTGCCGTGGATCCGGGTACGTTGAACCATGACCATCCTGCTTGTTGGCGGCGGCCCCGACACCGTAACCACAGCTGCCGTCTTCGACCGCTTCGTCAAGGAACTCCGGCACCGGGCTACCGGCAGGGTTCCGCGCGTCGCTGTGGTTCTCTTTGACCATGAGGGCAGCTCGGAATATTTCCTGCCTGCCTATGTGGTGCCGTTGGAGTCCCGGACAGCCTGCGAGGTCGTCCCGGTCCTCCTCGGCTTCAACCGGGGCGCGGACCCTGCCGCGTTCGACGACGTCGACGGCATCGTCGTCGGGGGCGGGCCGACGCCGGGCTATCTGGAAGGCTTGCTGCCGTCCGCGCAGCCCATCCGCAGTCTGGTCTCCGACGGTGTGCCGTATATGGGATTCTCAGCCGGCGCGATGGTGGCTCCGGTGCGGGCGATCGTGGGCGGCTACCGGATCCGCGGCACCGAGGTCTGCCCGGCGGATTGGTCGGAGGGTCTGGAAGAAGTGGAGATCCGCGACGGGCTGGGTCTGGTGCCTTTCGCCGTCGACGTGCACGCCGCGCAGGCGGGAACGCTCGGCCGGGCCGTGGGGGCGGTGGCAAAAGGTCTCGTGGACCGCGCGGTCGCCGTGGACGAGGACACTGCCCTGGTCCTGCACCACGCGGGCCTGGAGGAGCTGGACGTGATCGGCACCGGGAACTGCTGGACGATTCGCGGCGTTGGCACCAAAGCCACCGTCTCGGTTCTGTCGGCGCACAGCTAGGTTCCGGCACCCACCCCTTGGCACACTTGTTACCCGCGGGTAACATATGACTCATGCATCTCCTGTTCCGGACTCTCCTGCTGCTGTTCACGTCCTCACGCCGCTCACCGTTGAGCATCTGGGACAGCTCCTCGCTGCCGCTGCGGGTCCTGCCCACGGACATCGACATCGCCCTGCACGTCAATAACGGCATGTACTTCTCGCTCATGGACCTCGGCCGCTTCGACCTCATGGCCCGCAGCGGCACCTGGAGGAAGATGCGCCGCCGGGGCTGGACGCCGGTCGCGGCGGGGGAGACCATCGCGTTCCGCCGTTCGCTGCAGCTCTGGCAGCAGTACACGATCGAGTCCAGGATCATCGGCCTGGACTCGAAGGCCATCTACTTCGAACAGCGGATGGTGGTGGACGGCGAAGTGTATGCGCGCGCCTATATCGCCACCCGGCTTCTGAGCAAGGGCAAGCCCGTCAGCCAGGAGGAAATCATCCGCGAGTTCGGCGCCCCGCCGGCGGATCTGGAGCTGCCCGGGTGGATCCACGAATGGCGCGAAACCAACGCCCTGCCCGGCGCCAGGCGTCCGGCCCCGCACGCCTGGGCGTGACCCGCCTACAGCCCCGCCCGGATGTGCCAACAGCGAAATGCCGGGGACAATCCGTGCCCGCTCCCGTACCGTTGACTCATGGCTACCGTAGACATCACAGGTGAACAGTTCGCATCGACAGTCGAGGATAACGACATTGTCCTCGTCGATTTCTGGGCCGAATGGTGCGGCCCGTGCAAACAGTTCGGCCCCACGTACTCGGCGATCTCCGAGAAGCACCCGGACGTCGTCTTCTCCAAGGTCGACACCGAAGCCGAGCAGCAGCTCGCCGCCGAGGCCGGCATTACGTCGATTCCCACGCTGATGGCCTTCCGCGAAAAGGTCCTGGTGTTCTCGCAGCCTGGCGCCCTGAACGCGCAGCAGCTCGAGCAGGTGGTCGACGCCGTCAAGGCCCTGGACATGGAAGAAGTCCACGCCCACGTGGCCCGGTCCCAGGCCGAGGCCGCCGCAGCTGCGGCCAAGCAGGACGGCACCCAGATCCCGGAGGCCTGAACGTCCACGGCTTAATCCCAGGCTTAACGCAACGCGGGGTCACTCCGCGCCCATAAATCCCTCTGGGATGGGCGCGGAGTGACCCCGCGTTGTGGTTGGAAGGGTGGGTTAGAGCGTTTCGAGCTTGACCGGCTCGGCCAGCAGCGCGCTGAGGGATTCGTTCAGGTCCTGGACGGCCGTGCCCTTGGAGTGCTTGTCCAGGTCCGCCTGGCTGGCCCACCGTTCGGTCAGGACGAGCTTGTCCTCGCTGGCCTCGGTGAGCTCGTAGCGGATGCAGCCGGGCTCGTTGACCACCTCGTCGATCGCGATGTCCAGGGCGAGCTTCACGCGGAAGAATTCGCCGTCGTTGGGGATGAAAATGGCCTGAAGGTCAACGGGTGCACTCATGGCAATCACCCTACCGGGCTGCCGGGCAGGCGCCGGACCATGACCCAAGATTTCATAGGACTTCCAAGCTTTGCTCTTCTTTTGCCTCCGCACTGTTGGTAGCGTCACACCATGCTTGCTTACACAGCCGGGGACACTGACGTCCCGCTGCTCAAGGAAACCATTGGCGCGAACTTCGAACGGATCGCGGCGCGGTTCCCGTACCACGACGCCCTGATCGAGGCGGCTGCGGTACCCGGCGAAGAGGCCCGGCGGTGGAGCTACACCAAGTTGAACGACGACGTCGACCGCCTGGCACGTGCGCTCCTCGCCCTGGGCGTCGCGAAGGGCGAGCGGATCGGCATCTGGAGCCCCAACTGCGCCGAGTGGACCATCCTGCAGTACGCCACCGCGAAGGTCGGGGCGATCCTGGTCAACGTCAACCCCGCCTACCGCAGCCATGAGCTCGAGTTTGTGGTCACCCAGAACGGCATGCGCATGCTGGTCACCGCGCCGTCGGACAGGAACAGCGACTACACAGCGATGGCGCGGCAGGCGCTGGCGGCGTGCCCGGATCTGCGCGAGCTGGTCTTCCTCCCGGGCACCGGCCTGGACGGGCTGACCGCCGGCGAACCCGGCACTGACGCGGAGCGCACCTATGCCGAGCTGCTCAAGCGGGCCGACGACGTCGGGCACTCCGAGCTGAAAGCGCGCATGGCGGCACTGGACGCGCAGGACCCCGTCAATCTGCAGTACACCTCCGGCACCACGGGGTTCCCGAAGGGCGCCACGCTGACGCACCACAACATCCTTAATAACGGTTTTTCGATCGGCGAACAGCTGGGCTACACGGAACACGACCGCGTGGTGATCCCGGTGCCCTTCTATCACTGCTTCGGCATGGTGATCGGGAACCTCGCGGCGCTCAGCCACGGGGCCGCCACCATCATCCCCGGCCGGTCATTCTCGCCGGCCGCGGCGCTGGAAGCTGTGCAGGACTTCGGCGGAACCTCGCTCTACGGCGTGCCGACCATGTTCATCGCCGAGCTCGCCCTGCCGGACTTCGCCTCCTACGACCTCTCGACACTGCGCACGGGCGTCATGGCCGGCTCGCTGTGTCCCATCGAGGTGATGAACCGGGTCATCACGGAAATGAACATGAAAGACGTCGCCATTTGCTACGGCATGACGGAGACCTCGCCGGTGTCCACGATGACCCGGAGCGTGGACACCATGGCCCAGCGCACCGAGACTGTGGGCCGGACCATGCCGAACCTGGAGAGCCGGATCGTGGACCCGGTCACGGGAGAGGTGGTGGAGCGCGGCGGGATCGGCGAACTCTGCACGCGCGGCTACGCGGTGATGCGCGGGTACTGGAACCAGCCTGACAAGACCGCCGAGGCGATCGACGCCGACGCCTGGATGCACACCGGAGACCTCGCCCGGATGGACGCGGACGGGTACATCGTGATCGAGGGCCGGATCAAGGACATGGTGATCCGCGGCGGCGAGAACGTCTATCCGCGCGAAATCGAGGAATTCCTCTACACCCACCCGGACATCCAGGACGTGCAGGTGATCGGTGTCCCGGACGAAAAGTACGGCGAGGAGCTGATGGCCTGCGTCATTTTGAAGCCGGGGGCCGCGCCGATGGACGCCGCCAGCCTGGCCGAGTTCTGCCGCGGCAAGCTGGCGCACTACAAGGTCCCGCGCTACGTGGATGTCCGGGAGAGCTTCCCGATGACCGTTTCCGGCAAGATCCGCAAGGTGGACATGCGCCAGGAGGCCGCGGCCCGGCTGGGCCTCCAGACCGGCGGCTGACGGCAACGCGGGGTCACTTAAGGCCCATCCCGGGGCGCCGGACGGGCCGTAAGTGACCCCGTGTTGAGGCGATTCCGGAGGGCCTGTGGATAACCTCAGCGCCGAGGTTGATCCGCGGTCACAATGGTGCGCATGGTCCGCATTGTGCCGCTTCCCGAAAGCCTCACCCTCACACCGTTCACCGTCTATGAGTCGCGCGCGCTGGGTATTCCGCCCAAACGTCTACGGGCGCAGGATTTGTCCGACGGCGGCCGCCTTATTTATCTGCCGGCCGGCCGGCAGCTTGAGATCGTCGAACGGGCCAGGGTCCTCGCCGCTGCTACCCCGGGTGCCTGGGCGTCCCATGAAACCGCGGCCGTGCTGACCAGGCTCGGGCTGCCGCCATGGTTGGGCGAATGCCACACCATCCACCTCAGCAAACCCCATGAACTGCCCAGAGTCCGCCGTGCCGGGGTGACTGGCCACCGCGTGCGGCTCATTCCGGGCGAGCTGACCGACGTCGACGGCATCCCTGTCACGGCGCCGCCCCGCACTTGGCTGGATCTGGCCGCAGTCCTGCCGCTCAACTACCTCATCGCGATGGGGGACCAGCTCATCCGACAGCCCAGGCCCAGCCTCGAACTGAGGTCGGAGCCCTACGCCTACAAGGATGGCCTGCGGTTGCTGATCCGCCAGCATCCCAACATGAAGGGCGTCGAGAAGGCGCGGCTTGCGCTGGACGAGATGCGGGTGGGAGCAGACTCTTTCCCGGAGACATTCCTGCGGCTGGCGCTGTTGGATGCGCGTCTGCCGGAGCCGGAGCTGCAATTGAGGCTCGACCCGGAAGACCCGCGCTCACCGGCTGCAGACATGGGCTACCGGAGGTACGGGATCGCCATGCAGTACGACGGCGTCCACCACCTCACGCGGGAACAGCAGACCCGGGACAACCGGCGAGACGAAGCGTTCCGCAGCGCCGGATGGGCGTATTTCAAAGTCAACGCCGATGATCTTGCCGAGGGATTCGACAGCGTCATCACCCGGATCAAGAGGGCCCGGCTCCGCGCCTAAGCAAACTCCGCCCCGCCTGTCCCGCCCACACCAACGCGGGGTCAGATCGCGCCCATAAAGGGGCCCCTGATGGGCCGTAAGTGACCCCGCGTTGCTTTCGAGCGAGAGGGAGGTCAGTGGCTGCGGTGGTCCTGGATGGTCATGCGCGGGCCAAATGTCGGTTTCCGGAAGCCGCTCAGCCCGAACATCCGGACCACCCTCTGCCGGTGCCCCGCCCATGGAGCCAGCAGCCTGAGCATGCCGGCGTCGTCTGTCCGGCGGCCGGTCAGGGCGGCGCCCACGTAGGCCGCAAGGTGGTAGTCGCCGACCGAGATCGAATCCGGGCAGCCGTGCGTGCGCTGCACTACCTCCGCCGCCGTCCAGACCCCGATTCCGGGCAGCGTCTGCAGCTTGGCCGCCGCCTCCGCGGCGGGGAGGGCGGCGAGCCGTTCCAGCGCGGCGGCCGAACGCAGCGCCCGCATGACGGTTCCCGACCGCTGCGGGCCCACGCCGGCCTTGTGCCACTCCCAGGACGGGATGTGCAGCCACTGCGCGGCCGTCGGCTGGACCAGCAGATTGGCGGGCGCGACGGTGCCGGCGCCCGGCGCCGCCGTCCCGAAGCGGTACATCAGGTAGCGGTATCCGCGGCGGGCCTCGATAACGGTGACCTTCTGCTCCAGGATGGTCGGCACGAGTGAATCGATCATCCTGCCGGTTGCAGGCAGCCGGATCGCGAGGTTCCGGCGCCGGGCTTCAACCACCAGGCGCGGGAGGGTCGCGTGGAATGCGGGCTCGTCGAAGCCGGACCAGTCGTCGTCGCTCCCGAGCATGCGCGGGACGGAATCGACGGCGTCCCCCGCTCCGGGACCCCAGGCCTGCGCGTCCACGGCAGGGTCAGCCCGCGTCCCGGCCGTTGCCAGGCGCAGCGTGGCCGGACCGCGGGGCGTCGTGAACGCGAACCAGATGCCGTCCGGGGCAGTGCGGATGGACGGGTCGCCGTGGCCGCGCAGCAGCGTGCCGATGGTTTGCATCAAGTCGAACGGGCCGCCCGGGTGCCACCGCAATGAGGCGTCCGCCGCGGCGGCAATGCCTGCGGGGGCGTCTGCAAGGCTCATTCGAACATGTTCCCACGGCCCGCTGACAGCAGCGGCATCCGCGGCAACGACGCAGGGGCCGTAGGGCCCTTAACCTCCCGCGCTGCCGGGGCTAAAATCCGGCTGTGGCGTGATGTGTCCGCGCCCGCCTCTTGGCCCCGAATCCTTGTTCTTGGGAGAGTGTGATGGCTGGTGGAGTGGTACATTTCGAAATCCCCGCAGAAGACGAGGGCCGCGCACGCGAGTTCTACAGTTCGGCGTTCGGCTGGGAGGTAAGCCAGGTGCCGGAGATGAGCTACGCCATGATCAAGACGACGCCGACGGATGCCAACGGCATGCCCTCCGTGCCGGGCTCCATCAACGGCGGCATGTTCCGCCGCGAAGGCGACCTCACATCCCCGGTGGTCACGGTGGATGTCGATGACATCGACGCGGCGTTGGAGAAGATCAATGCACTGGGCGGCAGCACCGTCTTACCGCGCGAGGCAATCGGCACCATGGGCTGGGCCGCCTACTTCCGGGACACTGAGGGCAATGTGGTCGGCCTCTGGCAGAACGCCCCGCGTGAGGGCGGCGCCGGGGCAGCGAACGCCGGGAATGACATCGGCGCCTGACGCGCCGGGCACGCCGGCCCGCAGTGCATCCACCTCACTGCATCCCGGTGGTGAGCCACAGCGCCACGACCGCCAACGGGACGGTGAGGACGACGGCGGCCACGCCGGCGAGGGCGAAGCCTCCCCAGCGGATCTCCACATTCAGGGAGCGGAGCCGCTCGTGCCACAGCAGCGTGGCCAGGGACGCCCAGGGGGTCACCAGCGGGCCCAGGTTCACGCCGATCAGCAGGGCCGCCAGCCGGGCCGGGGAGCCACCCACCGGTTCCAGGGCCAGATAGGCGGGGAGGTTGTTGACTGCGTTGGCTGCCCCGGCGCCCAGGCCGGCGAGCTGCAGGAGCGCCGGCAGGCTCTCGCCCGTGCCGGCGATCCCGGTCAGGAACTGGGTGAGCCCGTTGGCGTGCAGGGTCTCCACCACCATGAACAGTCCGGACGTGAGCATCAGCGGGCGCCAGGGAATCATGGACCAGCGCAGGACGGAGCGCCGCCGCCAGAGGAAGAGCAGGAGCAGGGCAGCAGCCGCCGCGAGTGCCGGGATCTGCACCGGAACCCCGGAGACAAGCGCCGGGAGCAGGACCACCATGACCCCCGACGCCGAGTACAGCAGCACCCGGTCCCGGACCTTATGGACGGGCTGGGGGCCGTACGTGCCGCGCAGGTCCTTCCGGAACGCCAGCCACAGGAGCACCAGCGGCACGAGGATGCCCACCAGGGCCGGGGCCCACACGAGCGAAGCGAACGCGGCGGGGCTGAGGTTGAGCCGCTCCTGCGCGAGCAGGTTGGTCAGGTTGGAGACCGGCAGCAGCAGCGAGGCCGTGTTCGCCAGCCACACCGTGGTCAGCGCAAACGGCAGCGGCGGAATGCGGGCGTGAATGGCCAGCAGCACGACGACGGGAGTCACCAGCACCGCCGTCGTATCCAGCGACAGGAAGACCGTGGAAACGGTGGCCAGGGCGATCGCGAGGAACCACAGCAAGAGGACCCGGCCGCGGCCCAGGGCGGCCAGATGCTCCGTGACGACGCGGAAGAGCCCGGCCTCATCCACCAGTTCGGTGACAAGGGACATGGCGACCACGAACGCCAGAATCGGCACGGTGCGTGCTGCCAGCGCCTGGAAGGCGGGGACCGGCAGCAGCCCGGACACCAGCGCCGCGCACCCGGCCAGCAGCATGCCCGCGGGCAGCGCGTAGCTCTGGAACTTCTTCAGCCGGGCGATCCTCTTCACAGCCATATCCTCGCATCTGCCAGAGCCGTGGGAGCGCCGTGGCCGCGCCGACGTGCCCGCCGCGCCGGAGACGGTAACTTTGTACCTATGAAGTACGCCCCGTCCGTCCTGGACCTCATTGGCCATACGCCGCTCGTCAAACTCAACCACGTGACCGATGGCATCGCAGCCACGGTCCTGGTGAAGCTCGAATACCTGAACCCCGGCGGTTCGATCAAGGACCGCATTGCGGTCAAGATGATCGAGGAGGCCGAACGAACGGGCCAGCTCCTGCCCGGCGGCACGATCGTGGAGCCCACCTCGGGCAACACCGGCGTCGGTTTGGCGCTCGTGGCGCAGCAGAAGGGCTACCGCTGCATCTTCGTCGTGCCGGACAAGGTCGGCGAGGACAAGCGGGCCGTGCTCCAGGCCTACGGCGCGGAAGTGGTGGTCACGCCCACCGCCGTCCCGCCGGACAGCCCGCAAAGCTACTACGGAGTCTCCGACCGGCTCGTCACCGAAATCCCCGGCGCCTACAAGCCGGACCAGTTCTCCAACCCCGCCGCCCCGGCCAGCCACTATGAGACCACGGGCCCTGAGATCTGGCACGACACCGACGGCCGCATCACCCACTGCGTGATCGGCGCCGGGACCGGCGGCACGATCACCGGCACCGGCCGGTACCTCAAGGAAGTCTCCGCCGGGCGGCCCGGCGCCGAGGGTGGCGTCGTGAAGATCATCGGCGCGGATCCCGCCGGCTCGGTGTACTCCGGCGGCACGGGCCGCCCGTACTTTGTCGAGGGCGTCGGGGAGGACATGTGGCCGGCCAACTACGACAAGTCGGTCCCGGATGACGTCATTGCCGTCAGCGACGCCGACTCCTTCGCGATGACGCGCCGGCTGGCGCGCGAGGAAGGCCTGCTGGTGGGCGGCTCCTCGGGCATGGCCGTCGTGGCCGCCATGGAAGTCGCCAAGGACCTCCCGGCCGACGCCGTCGTCGTGGTCATCCTGCCGGACTCCGGCCGCGGCTACCTGGCCAAGATCTTCAACGACCAGTGGATGCGTTCCTACGGCTTCCTGGCCGGCGGGGACGAGGCGTCGGTGGGCGAGATCCTCAAGGCCAAGACCGGTGAACTCCCGGACCTCGTGCACATCCACCCGAACGAGTCCGTCCGCGACGTCATCAACATCATGAACGAGTACGGCGTCTCGCACATCCCCGTTTTGTCCCAGGAACCGCCAGTCGTCATGGGCGAGGTGCTGGGCGCCGTGGACGAACGCACCCTCACGGCCAAGCTCTTCCGCGGCGAGGCCAAGCTCTCGGACAAGATCTCCGAACACATGGAGGCCCGGCTCCCCGTGATCGGCTCGCTCGAATCGATCTCGACCGCCCGCGAACTCCTCTCCGACGCCGACACCCTCATGGTGACGTTTGTCGGCGCCCCGGTGGGGATCCTGACCCGCCACGACCTCCTCGCGTACCTCAGCAACTGACCAGTTCAAGGAGTCCCATGTCTGTGCCCGAAAGCCCGTCCTCAAAAAACCAGGGTTTCAACACCCGCGCCATCCACGCCGGCCAGGCGTTTGAGCCCCGCACCGGGGCGGTGGTGCCCCCCGTGCACTTCTCCTCGACCTATGCCCAGGACGGCATCGGCGGGCTGCGGGCCGGTTACGAATACGGCCGGGGCACCAACCCCACCCGTGACTCGCTGCAGGAGCAGCTGGCGGCCCTGGAAGGCGGGAGCGCCGCGTTCTCCTTTGGCTCCGGCCTGGCCGCCGAGGACTCGATGATCCGCGCCCTCACCCGCCCCGGTGACCATATTGTGCTCGGCAACGACGCCTACGGCGGCACGTACCGGCTCATCAGCCGGGTCCTGGGGGAGTGGGGCATCGGCAACACCCCGGTGGACATGTCCGACCTCGACGCCGTCGCGGCCGCCGTCGCAGCGGGCGGCACGGCCGACGGTGGCGGCAAGACCCGCCTGGTGTGGGTCGAGACGCCGTCGAACCCGATGATGAAGATCACCGACATCGAGGCGCTCGCGAAGGTGGCGCACGACGCCGGCGCGCTCCTCGTGGTGGACAACACCTTCGCCTCCCCGTACCTGCAGACCCCGCTGGCCCTCGGCGCCGATGTGGTGGTGCATTCCACCACCAAGTACATCGGCGGGCACTCCGACGTCGTCGGCGGCGCGATCGTGGTCAACGACCCCGACCTCGCCGAGAAGATCGGCTTTGTGCAGTTCGCCGTCGGCGCCGTGTCCGGGCCGATGGACGCTTTCCTCACCACCCGCGGGCTCAAGACCCTCGGGGTGCGCATGGACCGGCACAGCGACAACGCCCAGGCCGTGGCCGAATGGCTGCTGGGGCGCCCCGAAGTGGAGGCCGTGCTCTACCCGGGCCTGCCCACCCACCCCGGCCACGAGCTGGCCAAAAAGCAGATGAAGAAGTTCGGCGGCATGATCTCCGTGCAGTTCAAGGGCGGCGAGGCCGCGGCCCGCAAGGTGGCCGAATCGACCTCCGTGTTCACCCTGGCGGAGTCCCTGGGCGGGATCGAATCGCTCATGAACTACCCGTCCGAAATGACGCACGCCTCGGTCAAGGGCACGGAACTGGCGGTCCCGGTCAACCTGATCCGGCTCTCGTGCGGCATCGAGGACGTGGAAGACCTGATCGCCGACCTCGACGCCGCGATTTCCTCCCTGGCCGCCGGCAGCTAACTGCACCGTAGCTGCACCGGCCACCGACCCCGGCGCCCGGATCATTCCGCCGGGCCACCCTAGCTTTCTCTAAGAGAGTCAGCTAGGGTGGCCGCATGGCACTTCGATCCGACTGGTCCCAACGGACCTGCAGCATGGCCCGCGGCCTCGACATCCTGGGCGATCCCTGGAGCGTGCTCGTCCTGCGCGAGGTGTTCTTCGGCAACGGCCGCTTCGAAGCCATGAAGGCCCGGCTGGGGGCGGCCGATTCCGTGCTCACCAAGCGGCTCGCCGGGCTCGTCGCCGCCGGGCTCCTGGCCCGGAGACCCTACGACGACGGCGGCCGCACCCGCCAGGAGTACGTCCTCACCGCCATGGGCGAAGACGCCCTCCCTGTGCTCAACGCCGTAGTGATCTGGGCCGAAAAGCATCTCCCGGCGCCGTCCGGGCAGGCACACATGTTCGTCATCCACAGCGGCTGCGGGGAGCGGACCTCCTCGGCTGACACGTGCACGGCCTGCGGGGAACCGCTGACGGCCGCCAACACGAGCTGGCACAGCCTCTCCCGCACCGCGGACCCCGTGCCGCTGGCCTCGGCCGGCACCGGGACCCCTGTCCAGAACGGAACCGCCGCATGAATGCCCCCGAAACCACCGTAACCCCGGCGCCGGTCCGCCGCCGCATCCACCCGGCGTGGACCGTCGCCGCCGTGGCTTTCCTCGCGCTGGTCGGCGCGGCAGGGTTCCGGGCGGCCCCGGGTGTGCTGATGGTGCCGCTGCAGAACGAGTTCGGCTGGTCCACCACCGTGCTCTCCGCCGCGGTCAGCATCAACCTCGTGCTTTTCGGGCTCACGGCACCGTTCGCGGCAGCGCTCATGGAACGCTTCGGCATCCGCGCAGTCACGGCCGTGGCCCTGGTGCTGATCGGCGCCGGCAGCGCACTGACGGTCCTCGTGACCCAGTCCTGGCAGATCCTGCTGACGTGGGGGCTGCTGATCGGGCTCGGCACCGGGTCCATGGCGCTGGTCTTCGCCGCGACCATCGCCAACACCTGGTTCGCCAAGAGCCGCGGCCTGGTCATCGGCATCCTCACCGCCGGCAGCGCCGCCGGGCAGCTCGTGTTCCTGCCCTTCATCGCCGCCCTTGCCCAGGACCCGGGCTGGCGGCAGGCCTCGCTCCTCATCGGTGCCGGCGCGCTGGCCGTGGTGCCGCTCGTGCTGATGTTCCTGAAGAACTCACCGGCCGACGTCGGCGTGCTGCCCTACGGGGCGACGCCGCCGGCCCCCGGCCCGAACGCCGGCACGGAATCCAGCGGGCCCGAACCGACAGGACCGGCCGCCGGGCAGGAAGTGCAGGAGCCCCGCCGGAACGCAGCGGTCCGTGCCCTGCAGGTCCTCAAACGGGCCAGCAAAGTGCGTACCTTCTGGGCCCTGGTGGCCGGCTTCGCGATCTGCGGCGCGACCACCAACGGGCTGATCGGCACCCACTTCATCCCCTCCGCCCACGACCACGGCATGCCCGAAACCACCGCGGCGGGCCTGCTCGCCGTCGTCGGCCTCTTCGACATCATCGGCACCATCGCCTCCGGGTGGCTCACGGACCGCTTCAACCCCCGGATCCTGCTCGCCGTGTACTACCAGTTCCGCGGGATCGGGCTGCTGGTCCTGCCGCTGCTGCTCAGCGCCACCGTCCAGCCCAGCATGATCGTGTTCGTGGTCATCTACGGCCTGGACTGGGTCGCCACGGTGCCGCCGACCGCCGCGATCTGCCGCCAGGTGTTCGGTGCCGACGGGAGCGTCGTGTTCGGCTGGGTGTTCGCGGCCCACCAGCTCGGCGCGGCCGCCGCTGCCCTGGCGGCCGGGGCGGTCCGGGACGCGACCGGCCAGTACACCTACGCCTGGTTTGCCGCCGCTGCCATGTGCACCATCGCCGCCGTCATCAGCGCCACCATCCGCAAGGACGCCCGGAAGCCGGAGTCCGTCCCGGTCCCGGCGTAGCTGTTCTGTAGACTGACCCGACAGCGAGGGCGCGTTTGCGCCGCCCTGGACGGAACCGACCAAACGGCCAGCGTCTACATCAGCAGCCCGATGGGGGAGTACATGTCAGTGCCCGTTTCAGACCGCAGCCCGGCGCGGTATTCACCCGTCCCGCACCTGTTCCGGCTCTCCGTCATCCCGGCCATCGCCGCGGTGGGCTACTTCATCTGGATCTCGCTCGGAGTCTGGGGCAAGCACGGCCTGGACTTCAGCGTCTACTGGTACGGCGGCAAAATCCTCAACGACGCCGGCGCGGCGCCCTCAGCCCTGTATGCGGGCAACGTGGACTGGGCCGGCGGACCGGCGCTGATGTTTACCTACCCGCCGTTCGCCGCCATCGTCTTCGGCCTCTTGGCCCGGCTGCCCCTGGCGGCGGCGCTGACCCTGTTCAACGCCGCCGGCGCCGGGGTGGCGATCCTGGCCGCGGTCCGAACGGTCCGGTACTGGAACGCGAAAGCCCCCTGGCGCGACACCTTCCGGGCACCGGGCAACGGCTGGGCCGCCGCCGTCCTGGTCCTGGCGGTGCTGAACCTGGGTCCCTGGCGCGAGACCCTGGTGTTCGGCCAAATCAACGCCCTGCTGATGGGCCTGATCGCCGTGGACCTGTTGGCCCGCAACCGGCGCTGGGCCCGCGGTTTCCCCGGCAGCGGCTTCCTGGTGGGCGTCGCCGCCGGCATCAAGCTGACGCCACTGGTGTTCGGGCTCTACTTTCTGGTCCGCAAGGACTGGCGCGGGCTGGGCAACATGGCCGCCGGCTTCACCGCCACCGTGGCGGCCGGCTGGCTGCTCCGGCCCGCCGAATCCCTGCAGTTCTGGCTACAGATGCTGCCCGACACCTCCCGGATGGGGGGAGCGGGCTACGTGGACAACCTGTCCATTAAGGGCGCCCTGCTGCACTTCGGGGTCCCGGAAGCGCACGTCACCGT
This sequence comes from Arthrobacter sp. 01T425, assembly GCF_056398725.1. Lineage (NCBI taxonomy): Bacteria > Bacillati > Actinomycetota > Actinomycetes > Micrococcales > Micrococcaceae > Arthrobacter > Arthrobacter sp. 01T425. Next base: position 63,364 of record NZ_JBFTPY010000004.1, read on the forward strand.
GCCGTGGCTGCTGCTGAGCCTGGCGGTTGTGGCCGTGGGCGCCGCAGTGATCAAGGCCGCCAGCGATCAGGGTGCCCGCGTCGTGGCCGTATCGGCGACCGCGCTCACCATGCTGCTGATCAGCCCGGTCTCGTGGTCCCACCACTGGGTGTGGGTCGCGGCGGTCTTTCCGGCTTTCGCCTGGACCCTGCGGGAAGCTCCGCGCCGGTACGTCGGGATGCGCTGGACCATGGGCGGCGTGCTGGGCCTGTCGATCCTCGTATTCCTGTTCTCGCCCAAGACCATCGGTACGGCCCTCGGCGCCGAAAACCTCGACATCCAGACGCCCGGGCTGTGGATCATGGCCTCCAGCGCCGGCGTCTTCTGCGCCCTGGCCGTGCTGGTGTGCTGGCTCGTGGCCCTGCGGCGGGATCCGCTGGGGCCGGAGCCGGACCTTGCCCCCGAGCCGGCTGCCGAACGGGACGTCCGGGCCGCCGACTCCACTTCCTCAGCCTCCTTGTAGGCACCGCTCGTAGCAGGCCGCGCACCTGGTAGGCACCGCGCCGGCCGCCACCGCTAGGCTGGTCGGCATGAGCTCCCCCGACGGACGTAAGACGGCCCTTGTCACCGGTGTCGGCCGGCTCGCCGGAATCGGCGCAGGCATCGCACGCCGCCTCGCCGCGGACGGCTGGGACCTCGTGCTGACGTACTGGCAGGACTACGACGCGCGGATGCCGTGGGGAGTCCAATCGGACGACGTCGAGCGCCTCACCGCCGAGCTCGAGGCGATCGGTGCCGCCGTCGTGGCGCTGCCGGCGGATTTCCAGGACCCGCACGCCGTGGACCGGCTGATGTCCGCCGCCGCGGCGGATGCCGGAACCCTGCAGGGTCTGGTGCTCAGCCACGCCGAATCCGTGGACTCCTCCATCCTGGACACGTCCCTGGAGAGCTTCGAGAGGCACTTTGCGGTCAACACCCGGGCCAGCTGGCAGTTGATTGCCGCTTTCGCCCGGCAGGCCGGTCCCGAGGGCGGCGCCATCGTGGCCCTGACCAGCGACCACACCGCTTTCAACCTGCCCTACGGGGCATCAAAGGGCGCCCTGGACCGGATCGTGATCGCCGCCGCCCGCGAACTCGGCCCGCTCGGGATCAGCGCCAACGTCCTGAACCCGGGACCGGTGGATACCGGCTGGATGGATGAGCCGCTCCGTGACGAACTGGCCCGCCGGCAACCCGGCGGCCGGCTGGGCACACCGGCGGACGTGGCCGGCACCGTCGCGTTCCTGCTCTCGCCCGAGGGCCGCTGGATGTCCGGGCAGCTGGTCAAGGCCGACGGCGGATTCTCCGCCTGAGCCGCTGAACCGCGGGAACGCTCTGATTCATGGAGCGTGTGTGGTGTTGGGGCAGCGTCCGGTGGTGGCCGGACCCGGTCAGCCGGCGCTCAGCCGGCGGTCAGCAGGGCGAGGGCGGTTGCCAGTTCGGTGGCGGCCCCCTGGAGGAGGCAGGCCGTCTCCCGTGCCCGGGTCTTGCGTCCGGACTGGAGGTCGGCATCGATGAGGTCGGCGATGAGTTCGAGCCGGCACGCACCGGCCTTGGATGCGGACCAGGACAGGCTTTGGGCGGCCAGGCGCGCGCCCTCCCAGTCCCCGCCGGCCAGGGCCTGGTGAATCTTTTCGACCCGGTGGGGAAGCATGAACTGGAATGTGCTGACGAAGTCGTGGAACTTCCACGACTGGACCGTCCCCGTGCTCTCCTGAAGCCGGTCGCGGTCCAGGACGAGTGCCGCGCTGATGCGGGCCCGGTGCCGGTGGGGTCCCTGGCCGGAAGCGGACCTGTCCTGGCCGTCCCCGCCCGCGCCGGCAGTGGCGTGACGTGCCGGAAAGAAACGAAGTGTCCACGCGGCTGGCTTCGCGTTGAGACTCATGATGTCCCCCTTTACTTGGCAGCCTGTTCCACCCGTCGGGCAGGAAGAGTGCTCAGCTCCTGTCTGGGACGGGCGGGACGACGTCGGTTCGACCGGCCAGAGAAGAAGTGCCGGGGGCTATTTGGCTGCCTCTGCTCCGGTGGCGATGGCACCACTGTACGAATGCGCCCCCGGGAGGACACGAGTGTTGGCTACCCGTAAACCCGGCAGTCACCACTTGTATCACTGGCCTCATCCGTAGCGCGTGACGAGCGGACACGGAACACCGCCGCGAAATACCCCGCGGCTCTCAGCGGAAGGCGGGGAGACCCGTGATGTGCTGGCCCAGGATCAGGGTGTGGACCTCGTCGGTGCCCTCGTAGGTCCGGACGGATTCCAGGTTGGCGGCGTGCCGCAGCGGGGAATAGTCCAGCGTGATGCCGTTGCCGCCCAGAATCGTGCGCGCCTCCCGGGCAATGCTGAGCGCCTCCCGCACGTTGTTCAGCTTGCCGAGTGAGATCTGCTCCGGACGCAGCCTGCCGGCGTCCTTGAGCCGGCCCAGGTGCAGGGCCAGGAGTGTGCCCTTCTGGATCTCCAGAACCATGTTCACCAGCTTCTCCTGCGTCAGCTGGTACCCGGCCAGCGGCTTGCCGAACTGCAGCCGCTCCTGGGAGTAGGCCAGCGCGGCCTCATAGGAATCCCGCGCGGCGCCCATAGCTCCCCACGCGATCCCGTACCTGGCCTCGTTGAGGCAGGAGAAGGGACCCCTCAGCCCGCGCGCCGCGGGCAGCAGCGCCTCCGGGCCCAGCCGGACGGCGTCGAACGTGATGTCGCACTGGATGGAGGCGCGCATCGAGAGCTTCTGCCCGATCGGCGTCGCGGTGACGCCCGCGGTGCCGGCAGGGACGAGGAAGCCGCGCACGCCGTCGTCGGTCATGGCCCACACCACCAGCACGCCCGCCACGGAGGCGAGCCCGATCCAGCGTTTCGCGCCGTCCAGGATCCAGCCCGCGTCGTCGCCGGAGCCGTCGCGGCGGGCGAAGGTCTTCATCGAGGCGGGGTCCGAGCCGGCCGTGGGCTCGGTCAGGGCAAACGCGCCGATCAGTTCGCCGGCGGCCATCCGGGGGAGCCACTCCTGCTTTTGGTCCTCGGAACCCCACTTGTGGATGGCCGTCATGGCGAGGGAGCCCTGCACGGAGACGAACGTGCGGACGCCCGAATCGCCGGCCTCGAGTTCCATCGCCGCGAGGCCATATTCGACGGCGGAGCGTCCCGGGCAGCCGTAGCCCTCCAGGTGCATGCCGAGCACGCCGAGCTCGCCAAGTTCCGGGGCGAGCTCGAGGGGGAACACGGCGTCCTCGTACCAGCCGGCGATGCCCGGCCGGATCCGCTGGTTGGTGAAATCGCGGACGCGCTCGCGCACGGTGCGCTCCTCCGCGCTCAGCAGGGAATCGATGGCCAGGACATCGGAGACGTCGGAAAGGTTGGCCTCATTGTTCATGCCAGCTTCGTTGCTCATGCCAGCATCCTACGGCCGCACCTGCAGGGGCGCGCCGGCGGCGGGCTGGTGCTGCAGGAAGTAGCCCCGCGTGGACGGCGCGAAACGGCAGACGGCGGCCAGCGCCACGCCCAGTCCCAGGAGCAGCACGCCGCTGATAAAGGCCCCGCCGACGCCGAAGATCTGCGTATCACCGTAGTCCGGATCCCACATCTGCACCGCCGAGACGAAGAATGCCGCAGTCAGCATAAGGGCGCCGAGCAGGGGCATGACGCCGCGGAACCAGAAGTTCCGGGCCGAGCCGCGCAGGGTCGCGCGGAAGTACCAGACGCACGCGAAGCCGGTCAGGGCGTAGTAGAACGCGATGAACAAGCTGATCGAAGTGATGGAATCGGCGAGCAGGTTCTCGCTCAGGAGACTCATCAGGACGTAATAGGCGACGGCCGCGGCACCCATGACCTGGGTGGAATACCCCGGCGTCTGGTTGCGCGGGTGGACCTCGCCGAACCTGCGCGGCACGGCTCCGTGCACGCCCATGGACAAGGTGCCGCGGGCCGTGGGAAGGATGGTGGTCTGGGTCGAGGACAGCACCGAGGCCAGGACGGCGACGACGATCAGCCAGCCCCAGGGGCCCAGCACCACGTCCTTCATGGCCAAGAAGACATCGTTCTGGTTGGCCTCGTTGCCCAGCCCAATCCCATCCGTGCCCACCGTGGCATACATCATCACCAGCAGGGCCACAGAGACGTAGATCGCCACGAGGACAAGCGCGGAAATGACGGCGCCTCGGCCGGGCGTGGTGGCAGGGTTTTCGGTCTCCTCGTTCACCGCGAGGCAGGTGTCCCAGCCCCAGTAGATGAACAGGGCCAGCAGGGCTCCGTGCACCACCGCGCCGGGATCGGCGAACGCACCGGCGGGGTTGAACCATTCAAGGTCGAAGGCTTGGCCAGTGGCCGCGCCGGGCACCGCGCCCGCGATCCGGAAGATGATTGCCATCGCGAAGATGCCCAGCGAGAGGTACTGCACGTAGGTCAGGACCCGCTGGACATGTTCCCCGAGGCGGATGCCGCGGTAGTTCACGAAGGTCATGAACACGATGAACAGCACGCCGGTGGCGGTGACCACGAGGCTGTTCCCGGCCAGCGAACCGTCGCCGATCAGCAGCCACAGGTACTGCCCGGCGACCTGGGCGAGGTTGGCCAGGACCACGACGCCGGCCAGGGCCACGCCCCATCCGCCCAGCCAGCCGGCCCAGGGACCGAACGCCCGGCGGGCCCAGATGAAGGTGGTCCCGCAGTCCGGCATGGCGCTGTTGAGCTCACGGAAGGCGAAGGCGATGAAGAGCACGGGCACGAAGCCCAGCAGCAGGATCAACGGGGTGTAGTTGCCGTTCACCGCCACGATCAGTCCCAGGGTCGCCGCGAGCGAATAGACCGGCGCGGTGGAGGCCAGCCCCAACATGACGGAGTCTCCGAGATCCAGGATCCCGGCGCGCAGTCCCTTGGCCGGAACTGCCGCGGGACCCCCGGGGCTGCCGGCCGTCGTCGTCGTGGTTCCGGTGCTCATAGGGCAATACCTGCCTTGCTGGAGTGGGCCTGGTTCGAGGCCGGGGCGGGCGCGTCAATCGTGTTGGGCACGAAGCGGCAGAAGTAGTCGGTGATGGGCCCGTCCGACTCGCGGATGCCGCAGCCGACCGATTCGCCGTCGACCACCCAGAGGCCGAGCACAGGGCGGTTGCCGTCGAAATCGGGGAGGGCATGGAACTGCTGGTAACACCAGCCTTCCCGGCCGTAGTCGCCGGGCTGTTCGAGGTCGATGCCGGCGGCGTGGATCCTGATGTTGTCCCCTTCGCGGCCGTGCAGCGGCTTGGCCACCCACTCCTTGAGTGGCCCGGGACCGTCAAGATAGGCCGGAAGCAGGTTGGGGTGGTCCGGGTAGAGGTGCCAGAGCGCCGCGAGCAGGGCCTTGTTGGACAGGAGCATCTTCCAGGCCGGCTCCACCCAGCGCGGATTGTGGGCGCGCTGCAGCAGCCGCTGCCCGAACGGCTCCTTCATCATCAGTTCCCAGGGGTAGAGCTTGAACATGGTGCTGATCATGAAGTTGTCCAGGTCCACGAAGCGGTTGAGGTTCGGATCCCAGCCGATGTCGGACATGTTGATGCCGATGGTGGTCCAGCCGGCCTGGCTCGCGACGTCCCGCATGTAGGCTGCCGTCATCCAGTCCTCGCCGGATTCTTCCGCCTCGGAGTGAGCGACGTGGAGCGTGCTCATGCCGGTGCGGTACTGCAGCCTCTTCCATTGCCGGATGAGGGCTTCATGGATGCCGTTCCACTGGTCCTTTTCGGGAAGGACGTCCTGCAGCCAGAACCACTGGGCGACGGCGGCCTCAATGAGTCCCGTAGGGGTGTCCGCGTTGTACTCCAGCATCTTGGCCGGGCCGCCCCGGCCGTCGTAGACGAAGTCGAAGCGGCCGTAGACGTCCACATCGCCGGCCTGCAGCGATGCAGCCGCCAGTTCCAGGGCCTGCGGCCCGATCCCGATGTTGCCCATGGCGCCGGTGGCGAGGAACTTCGCGGCCTCGAGGCACATGCGGTGCATGTCCTCGGCGGCCTGTTCGAGGGTCTCCACTTCGTCCATGGTGAATTCGTAGTAGGCGCCTTCGTGCCAGTACTCGACGTTCGTGCCGTCGGGCAGCGCCGTGGTGGAGAAGACGAGGCCTTGTGCTTCAATCCGCTCTTTCCAGTCCGGCCGCGGCGCGGATCCCAGTCGTTTCATCCCTAGCCTCCCGTGCTTCCGCCCTTGGCGCTGCCGCCGAAGCCGCCCCTGCTGACCGTGCCGCCCTTGGCGCTGTACCCCGTGGACGCCTTGGCCCCGGTGGGGACGGTCCTGCTGTAGCTGGGGTAGCCCGAACGGTTCTGGCCCAACCCGGGCACGCTGGCGCCGCGGGAGTAGAAGTACCAGGCGTAGATGCCGGAGCTGCGGCCGTCCGTGCTGCTGTTGTTGCACCGGGCATCATCGACCCGCTCGCCGGTGTCGTCGTTGAAGCACACCTGGGCGTAGTCGGAGTCGTCCTCGTTGCTGGCCACCATGGCGGTGATCGTGCCGGCCAGGAGCGCCGTGACGCCCAGCCCGACGACGGCGGTACGGCGCTGCGAACGCTTCTTCCGCGCCGCCGCGGCCGCCAGGCCGCGCTCGCGTTCCAGGGCGAAGGGGTCAACGACGGCGGGGGCAGGGGCGTCTGCCGGAAGTCCCGGCGGCGCGGGCTGGCCGGACTGGTTTTGCAGCTCGGGCCGCAGCTCCGGCTGGGGAATCTGCCACGGAGGCTGCTTCCGGTCCTGCCGTGGACTGTCCGGGTGCTCGTCGTTTCGGCCCAAATGTGTCCCCTCACGTCTGGCCGCAGGGTATCCCGCGGAAGGCTTGCGTGCTTTTCCCGACGCCAGCCTAACCGGCCTCCGGATCCGGGGCGATGGAAAGGGCGTGCCGTGTCTGCGGCGGGCGCGGGAAGCGTGCCGGCGCTGAGTCCGGGGCCGCGGGCACGCCGCAGGCCTACACTGGTGCCATGGAAACCGCATCCGTGCTTGCTGTCTGCAGGGTTCACCAGCTGCTCGATGATCCTGGCAGCGTCGGGGTCACCGCGATCGACAAGCGCCCGGTGGGCGGACCGGTGAAAGTCCATAAACTTGGCCTGCGCGGTGATGTCCAGGCCAGCAGGATCCACCACGGCGGCGAGGACCAGGCACTCTACGCGTACTCGCAGGACGACGCCGACTACTGGGCCGGCGAACTCGGCCGGGACATGCCAGCGGGCATCTTCGGCGAAAACCTGCGGATCGCGGGCCTCAACGCCTCCAACGCCGTGATCGGCGAACGGTGGAAGGTCGGACTGGACGTCGAGGTGGAAGTCACCTCCCCGCGCATCCCCTGCGCCACCTTCCAGCGGCGGATGGGCGAGCCGCACTGGGTCCAGCGGTTCACCGAGGCCGGCAGGGTGGGCACCTACCTCCGCGTGGTCCGGACCGGCAGCATCGAGGCCGGAGACCACATCCACCGGCTCTTTGTTCCTGCCCACGGCGTGACAATCGCCAAGTGGTTCACCGATCCCACCCTGGAGGACATGGAGGCCCTGCGCGACGCCGACGCCGACGGCCAGATCCGCCTGCAGCCCGAGTACCACCAGAGGTTCGAACAGCTGCAGCGCCGTCTCGGGGTCTAGGCGTGGGGAGCCGGTGTGCGCAAGCTCACCAGCCCCCGTCGGCCCCTCAATTACCACTGTTCCGCTCCATGCCCTACACTTGAAATATCCCCCACTCCGGAAATCCCTTATTCCTGCCCAATTCTTGAGGCAGGACTGGCAAGTGTTGGGGCCCGCAAATGTGATGCGGGCATTTTCATAGGGAGAGCCGGCAAAAGAAAACGCTGTACAGACTGCTGGGATAGCAGCCAAGAGATGCAGCGGGAAGTCCTGCCACGGGATTGCGAAAGCGCCGGACTTCTATGTGACCCGCCGGTCAACCGTACGCCCGGCAATTCGTGTCACGCGTACTGCGGCTCCGCTCACCTCGGGTTGTGCCGCTTGGCCCCTATGGATGAGGAAATTTCACCTATGCCCGAAAATCAGAACAACTCCGTCGACACCGAACTCGCCACCGAGAACACCCAGGCCGACGTCGAGACTTCTGAAACGGCTGCCCCCGCAGCCGGCTCCGCCCCGGAATTCACCGAGGCTCCTGCGAACGTTGTAGCACCGGCGGCCGAAGCTGCCCCGCAGGCTGACACCAAGACCGAGGCCACTTCCGCCCCGGCCAAGGACGAGGACGCCGAGGAAGAAGGCGTCAAGTTCGTAGACCTCGGCATCGATGGCCGTGTCCTGGCCGCCCTGCAGGACGTCGGCTACGAGAAGCCGTCCCCGATCCAGGCAGCAACCATCCCGCTGCTGCTCGAAGGCCGCGACGTCGTGGGCCTGGCCCAGACGGGTACCGGTAAGACTGCAGCATTCGCAGTACCGGCACTGTCCCGCCTGGCCGAGCTCCACGACCTCAACGGCCCGTCCCGCAAGACCCAGGCCCTGGTGCTGGCCCCCACCCGTGAGCTCGCGCTCCAGGTTGCCGAGGCCTTCACCTCCTACGCCAAGCACATCGACGACTTCACCGTCCTCCCGGTGTACGGCGGCTCCGCCTACGGCCCCCAGCTCGCCGGCCTGCGCCGCGGCGCGCAGGTTGTTGTCGGTACCCCCGGCCGCGTCATCGACCACATCGCCAAGGGTTCCCTGGACCTGTCCGAACTCCAGTACCTCGTGCTGGATGAGGCCGACGAGATGCTCCGCATGGGCTTCGCCGAAGACGTGGAGCAGATCTTCCAGCAGACCCCCGCGGGCCGCCAGGTTGCGCTGTTCTCCGCCACGATGCCGAGCCAGATCCGCCGGCTCTCCAAGCAGTACCTGAACAACCCGGCCGAGGTGCAGGTCAAGTCCAAGACCACCACGGGCGCCAACACCCGCCAGCGCTACCTGCAGGTCATGGGCCCGCACAAGCTCGATGCGCTGACCCGCATCCTCGAGGTCGAAGAGTTCGAAGGCGTCATCGCCTTCGTCCGCACCAAGATGGCCACCGAGGACCTCGCCGACAAGCTGCGCTCGCGCGGCTTCCAGGCTGCCGCCATCAACGGCGACATCCCGCAGCAGCAGCGTGAGCGCACGGTCGAGGCCCTGCGCGACGGCAAGATCGACATCCTGGTCGCCACTGACGTCGCCGCCCGCGGCCTGGACGTCGAGCGTGTCAGCCACGTGGTCAACTACGACATCCCGCACGACACCGAGTCCTACGTCCACCGCATCGGCCGCACCGGCCGTGCAGGCCGTTCCGGCGATGCGATCCTGTTCATGACCCCGCGCGAGAAGTACCTGCTGCGTTCCATCGAGAAGGCAACCCGCCAGCCGGTGGAGCAGATGCACCTGCCCACGGCCGAGACCGTCAATACGTTGCGCCTGGGCAAGTTCGCCGAGCGCATCACGGAGACCCTCGCGTCCGAGGACGTTGCAGCGTTCCGCGACCTGATCTCCTCCTACGAAGAAGAGCACAACGTGCCGGCCTCGGAAATCGCCGCCGCACTGGCCGTCATGGCCCAGGGCGGACAGCCGCTGCTGGTCAAGGAACTGCCGGCAGCGCCCGAGTTCCAGAAGCGCGAGCGCTCCAAGGACGGCTTCGGCTCACGCGGCCCGACCCGCACCCTGACCGAGGGCAACGCCACCTACCGGATCGCCGTCGGACGCCGCCAGCGCGTCATGCCGGGTTCCATCGTTGGCGCCATTGCCAACGAAGGCGGCATCTCCTCGGCCCAGATCGGCGGCATCGACATCCGCTCGGACCACTCCCTCGTGGAGCTCCCGGCGGACCTGAGCGCCGATCAGCTCAAGGCACTGTCCCGCACCCGGATCGGCGGCGAGCTGATCCACTTGGAGCTCGACAACGGCCGTAAGCCGGCCGGCGACCGCGGCTCCTACCAGGGAAACCGCGGCGGAGACCGTGGCGGCTACTCCGGCGGCAGCGGCAACTTCAAGGGCAACGGCGGCTTCAAGCGCGAATTCCGCAAGGGCGACGGCGAGCGGTCCTCCGCTGACCGTGGCGGCCGCTCGTTCAGCGAGCGTTCCGAGCAGCGCACCTTCGGCGCGGACACCCGCAAGCCCCGCACCGAAGGCGGCTTCAAGCCCCGCAACAAGTGGTAACCACTAGCACCCTCTGAGAACGGGCCGGCTCCCTGAGCCGGTCCGTTCTTGTTTAAGCATTCCGGCCCCGTGTTCGCTTCGTCACAGCGGCGGCCGCCGATTGGTCCCGGGAGCCGATCCGGGCCCCCAGGACCGCCCCGGGAGCCCGGATTTCCGCTGTTTCCGGCCGGTCCGGCGTCGTACGGCCGCCGATTTGTTGGTGGGCGAATCTTCCGGTAGAGTATTTACTCGTTGCCCCCCTAGCTCAGTGGTAGAGCGCGTTCTTGGTAAGAACGAGGTCACCGGATCGATTCCGGTGGGGGGCTCTGAATGAGGGCCTGTGTCAAGGCGGTTTTTGACCGGCTTAGCGCAGGTTTTCCTCATTTACGGCGGTGTAGCTCAGTTGGTTAGAGCGCACGACTCATAATCGTGAGGTCGGGAGATCGAGCCTCCCCACCGCTACAGACAAGACCCCCGGAATCCTTGAGATTCCGGGGGTCTTTCTGTTTTCCGGAGTCTCTGCCGGTTATGGGGGTTTCTCTCCCTTTCCCCAGAAAGCCACCATCTTCTCTCACCGCTGGATACAAAATGGATACTCCGGACGGGTGCAAGGGCGGGTCAACAATTATATGGAGCGGTGCTGGGGTCCGCCGTGGTCTGTGGACGGGCTGGCGCCCCTTGAGCGTCGGGCTTGTCTGTTGGAACCTGAGTTGGCATGTCACGGGCCGACTGGCGGCGTAATACAACTTTGGGCGGGCGATCTGCGCGGCGGTTTCCTTCGCATCGGTCGTGACGGGACGCGTCCGTCGTTCAGGACGACCCCGGAGACGCGGTCGGCCAGATCCCGCAAAATGTCTCCGGCATCCGGCATCCGGCATCCGGCATCCGGCATCCAAAGCACGCACCGAGTTGATGAGCTCCCGGGTTGGAGACGCCTGATCTGTGTTGGGCTGGTCCACCCGGAATTTGGGGGTCTTGCCCTGCAATTTGATCAGGGGTAATGCTGGACGAGAGGGATCCGAACAGACTTCGAGCTGACGGTTTCCCGGGAGGTTGCCATGTGGAAACGTGGCGCAGCCGAGGTCGACGTGAATCGCGAAGTACCGGCCCGCGCACCGCCGCCAGTGTTACTGGATGATGGTGGTCGGGGCGAACCCTTACGTGACGGTTGCGAACGTGGCCGCACCGGTCTCGGCCGCACCAGGCAGGATTGAGGCTTGGATTCCTAAGTGTTCATCCCGACGTTGGCTACAATCGCAGGCCGGTTCGGAATGGTGCACGCATGCCGCCCTTCCAGTGGCCGCACCAGGTTCCGCGGGAAATGCTCGACCCGGATGGCCGGAGCCTCATTCTCCCGTAGGGAGCGCTTGATGCGCGGCGTTGGGAGCGGCCAACCAACGCCGCGGACCCGCGACGGAGCCGCGATTAGTTGACCGCTGACTCCGACGGCCAGTGAGGGGTTCCACCAGGAGGTTTAGCCATGTATGAGACCAAAGAACAGAAGCATCGCCCGGTGATCGAGGGCGGCGGTGAAAGTGCGGACCTCGCCCGCGTGTCAGAACCAGGAATCGACCGTCGCAGGGTCTTGGGATCGGGTCTGGCTATGGCCGCCACGGCGGGTCTGTTGGCGGGTGTCGCTCCTCGGGCAAGCGCGGCCGCCCCCGGGGATTCTGGCGGGTTCCAGGAAGTCTCCGGCCATGCCCTGTACCTCTTGCCGCAGGACCACAAATGGCACACGGGCGGAATCTTCGACACCGGACAGTTCCAGGAGTGGCACTACTGGACCGGCTTCTTCACCGATGACGACACCGGGGAACAGTTCGGCATTTTCTACAACATCACGAACAACCCGAGTGCTCCCGGGGGGCCCTCGCTGTGGGAGCAAGGCGTCAGCTTCTCGTTTGGGGACTTCGCCAAGCAGGAGTTGATCTGGGCGCACCAGCCGACTCCTGTTGGCTCATTGCAGGCGACACGGCCGCCGGACTCGACCTCGCCGGACGACTTCCAGTACAACGCCAAGGGCCAGAACGTGGAATTCACCACGGTGTACCGTGCCGAGCCGAACACGTGGCGCTTCCAGTTCACGGGTGTTGCCGCAAACAACGGGAACTCACCCATCACCATGGACATGGAGAACACGGCCCAGTCACCGTACGGCTACATGCCGGTCGGGCTTGGCGGCTTTGAGAATCAGAACATCCCCTGGAACGGGCAGAACCTGGATCCCGCCAACCTGTACGCACTGTCCTACTACTACACCGGCCCGATTTCCAGCAGCAAGGGCACCGTCACCATCGGCGGCAAGACCCGCCATCTCACCGGCACGATCTGGTTTGAGCACCAGTGGGGGAACTTCAACTCCGGGCAGCAGCCGTGGACGACTGCGTATACCTGGGGGGCACTGACGTTCAACGATGGCACCGTCTTCACCTGGCGCCAGTGGTACGGCGCGCCCAACGGATCGGCTCCCCTCCAACCCATTCTGGAGATCGGCCGCAACTCGTATGGGACGCCCAACGGCACACCGGCGGGCAGCCTTACCTTCCACGTGGGGAACAACGCGGAGTGGAAAGCGTTGAAGACGTGGAAATCACCGGTAAGCGGGCGCAACATCGCCACCCAGGTGCAACTGACCAGCACCTTCGGGACCTGGTACCTCACGAACGTCTTCGACAACTACGAGATGCCCTGGGGCTACCCGCCCTACGGGACCAATCCATACAGCTTTGTTGAATCCGCGATGTGGGTCCGTACCGGCTCGGTCGACGGGCCGATCGTCGGCCACGCCTTCATGGAGCAGGCCAACCAATTCACCCTGTACCAGGGTCCAGTTCCCGGGTAACGACTGCGGCCGCCTCGCTCACGTGCGCGTCCCGATGGGGTTCTGGCATCGGTCGGCAGGCGGCGGGTCGGATGGTGCGCCTGCGCCCACGGCATGCAATCTCACCGACACCGTCGCCCGTATACGACAAAGCCCCCGGCATAAACCGGGGGCTTTCTTGTGTCAGGGCTTCACTTGGCTAGGTAGCGGTACAGCGTCGCGACGGAGACGCCCACAGCGTCTGCAATCTCTTTGGGGCTGAGCACGCCACCAGCGTGTAGCTCCTTTGCCCATGTGATCTTGGGGCCGTCAAGCAGGGCAGGCCGTCCGCCATTGCGGCCGCGTGAGCGTGCCGCAGCGAGTCCTACGTTGGTCCGCTCCCTGAGCAAGTCCCGCTCATACTCAGCCAGCGTCCCAAAGATGCCCAGCATGAGGTTGGCCTGAGTCTTGTTACCGTCCGTGCTGAGTATGGGGTTATCCAATACCCGCACGCTCACGCCCCGCTCTGCCAAGTCCTGGAAAAGGTGAATGAGGTTCCCCAGGGACCGCCCCAAGCGGTCCAGCTTGGCGACCACCAATGTATCCCCATCCCGCAGCGCCTCAAGGCACTTATCAAAACCGGGGCGGCTGGCCTTTGCGCCGCTCACGCCCTGGTCCGTGAACAGGCGCCGTGCATCATCCTTGACGCCTGCGGCCAGCAGGGCATCCCTCTGGCCGAACGTGTTATGAGAATGCAATTCCCTTGCAAACACAGGGGCCAGCCGCTCACGGCTGGCCGTCCTCTCCATACTCAGCAAACGATCGTTTTTAAGAATCGGAATGGATAGGGTGAGCCATGAACACCCCGCAACGGCAACACATTGGCCTCCCCGCCCTGGCCGCCATGGTGGCGATGGTTGTCGTTTTCCTGATACCCGCGTAGATACCGGCACTGCGCACCGCACCGTGGGAGTGGATCGTCGTGGCCATTCAGGCCATCCTCACAGTGGCCCTGGTGGTGTATCTTGTCAGATTCGTGCGGAAGCAACGGGACGACTACTGGCGCGAACGAGGCAAAGACCCTAGGCATCCAGAGGCATGACCAGCTCCCCTCATAAGCCCATCGTTTCTGCGAACGACCGGACAGTTCAGTGCGTACCTGTCGGTGTTACCGTGAGCCATGTTCAATAGCGGCCGACCACGAACTGTAACCCGATGGCTGATTAAAGTCGCTGCCGGTGTCCTGCTTGGCCTCCTAGCCGGGGTGCTCATTAATTGGCAGTTCGCTCTAGGAATGGTTCTGATCTACTTCGTTGTCGCCTGGGCAGCAAAGCGGGGCCAGAAGCAAAAGAGGGAAACCGACGCGTACCGCGAGCAGTGGCTCGGCAAGCGGAAGAGCAACGGCGCGGAATAGCCGGATCCTTCCGCCTCGTCTTTCCATCGTTTTTGCAATATATCTATCGATCGTGCGCCCGCCTCCCTGGTCGAAACGGCAGGGAACCAGATCACGACTCAACTCTTGCGCCACCTGGCGCGCCCTTTCAACAGCACAAGGAAAAATGCAGAGACAATTCAACGCTAGGTGAGAGAGTGATGCCATTACTCATTGGGGGCAATCGTGCGAAAAACACCGGTGTTCTTGTGGGTCTTCCTGCTGCTGTCTGTCCTCTGGTACTTCGCTGTCGGAACAATCGACTCAGTTCTCATGTCCCACAAATATTCCACGTTTTCGAACTTCTGCTACAGGGAGTTATTGCCGGCCGGGACCGTCCGTGGCCCCGAGGGCTCGCCGTCGTTCCCTGGGGGCGCCTATAGCTTCGCCCCGTTGGGAGTCGAATGTGCCTTCGGAATGCGAGACGGGTCGGTGGTCAAGTCATTCCAGGTCCGGTATTTCCCGCTGGCTGCTGCTGCAATCCCTTTGCTGACCTCGCTGGCGTTCTTCGTTTTCATCCTGCTTCGTCGCCACTCATGGAGCGCCAGAAAATGATAAGTCTTAGCGCGTTCATTGGTATCGCCATCCTGAAGATATTCGCGGGCCAGGCGGCCGCCGAGGCCACCGTTCATCAAGAGTCAGTCAAGAAAGAAATCGAAGCCATCGGGGCCACTGGCTCATCCCCCGGCAGCCGTCGCCGAACTGATCGTCGACAGCAAGCTCAAGGACTTCGCACTCTCGAACTTCCCGAAGCGCCTTGAAACAGGAACACTTCAAGGTCCAAATCAGACACGAATATCCGGTATCTGATCGAGCGACGGAGATTCCCCCGCGGATCCGGAAAGCCGCCATTTGGAGCTGCGATTTAACCGCCAATCCGAACTGACGGTCACAGGGGACCACCCAAGTTAGCTCCGGGTGATGCCGCACCCGAGGCCAGAAACTACCCAGCCGCCAGGAACGGTCCGGCTTACACCGGCAATCCAGTCACCACTGCGCGCCGTCCGTTCATCGATCGCTTTCCATCCATCGGTTGGAGCGCCGGAAGGCGCGTTTACCGACTTAGCCCACGCCACCGCGGCCGCTTCAGGGGTTGGCTCTCCGGGAACACTCGTGTCAACGTCAGCAACATAGGCGCCGTGACAAGGCGCGGCACTACCGCTTGGCACGGCGCCGGTGGAGGCCGGTTGCGCCGCACACGACGACAAAGTGAACAGGATGAGGGCCAATACTCCGGCCCTCCCGACGTTTTCAGCCTTGTCCCTGACGGCAAGGACTTTGAACTTTTCCGTGATCAGGTACACCTGATACGCGGCTATGCGCCTACGGAAGACGAACCACGCCGACGCCACCAGCATGAACACGATGCCTTCCACCATTGCCGTGCCTCCACAATCCGCCGCTAGGGTGCCCCTTGCCCCGAGCCTACTGGGCGGGGATCCAGTCCCCGGGTCCTTCACCTGACATTCTGTCCGGTTGCCTCCGTCCTCTCCTGCCCCCCACAAAGGGGAGGGGGAGGGACCCGCGACAGTCCCGCCGCTGTCCCCGGTAGTGATAGTGCCCTCGACGTCGTACGAGATAGAAGCTGACAGGCCCGTCTGAGGTGGGTTTGGGCCAAAGTGGGACTGAGAGAGGGGGAGGTTGGTACCTCCCACCTCTACGCGCTCAGGGAATCCTGTTTACGGCCACGCTAGGGGATAGCTTGCGGCCCAAGCAGCGGCTGTAGCTCCGCCACGGCGCCGGCTCGTCGGTGGGGAAGGTGGCAACAACGGGAATGCACTTCGCGCAGGGAGGATTAAAAAATCAACGCCATCAGCGCAGTGCGGGCACGCCCGGACACCGGCTGAATCGTCTCCTGGTCAGCGGTGTGCCCTCCAACCACGCGAGCCCGTGACAAGCGGGACGTTTCGCCGTAGCTTTGCAGCATCTGACGGTTGGGGATATCAGTGGACCTTCTTGGCACCATCATGGCCCCGTTCAAATGGCTGGTCTCAGCCATGATGGCGGGCTTCCATGACGGACTCAGCGCCATCGGCATGCCGGCGGCCAGCGGCTGGACGTGGACGCTGTCCATCATCGGGCTCGTGCTGGTGATCCGCGCCGCCCTGATCCCGGTGTTCCTCAAACACGTCAACGTCCAGCAGCGCATGAGGCGGTTGCAACCGGACCTGAAGAAGCTCCAGGACAAATACAAAGGCAAGACCGATCCGCTCTCCCGCCAGGCCATGGCGCAGGAACAGATGGCCCTCTACAAGGCGCACGGCACCAACCCGTTCTCCGCCTGCCTGCCACTGCTGATCCAGATGCCCTTCTTCTTCGCGCTGTTCCAGATGCTGTCCGGCATCAGCGCCGCGGCCGGCCAGGGCGAAGCCATCGGGGCCATGAGCCCCGAACAGGTCGCGCAGTTCGACGAGTCCACGATTTTCGGCGCCCCGCTCTCGGCCTCGCTGCTGCACGGCGTCGGCGGCAGTCAGCTCTCGGTGTGGATCCTCACCATTGCGATGATCCTGGCCATGACGGCCTCGCAGCTCATCACGCAGCGGCAGATCATGGCCAGGAGCTTGTCCGGCGAGGCCGTGGCGCCTCCGTTCATGGGCCCGCAAAAGGTGCTGCTGTACAGCCTGCCGGTCGTCTTCGGTGTGGGCGGGATCTTGTTCCCCATCGGCGTCCTGATCTACTGGACCACCACCAACTTGTGGACCATGGGGCAGCAGTTCGCTGTCCGGTGGGACAGAATGGGACCATGACGCGCATCGCAATTATCGGCGGCCACGGCAAGGTGGCTTTGGAACTGTCCAGGATCCTCGCGGCGGAAGGGCACGGCGTGACCTCCTTTATCCGCAACCCGGACCATGCGGCCGACGTCGCGGCCACCGGCGCCACACCGGCGCTGCTGGATGTGGAGAACGCGACGACGGCGCAGATCGCCGGCGCCCTCCGCGGACACGACGCCCTGGTGTGGTCGGCCGGAGCCGGCGGCGGCAGCCCCGAACGGACCTACGCCGTGGACCGCGACGCCGCGATCCGTTCCATGGACGCCGCGGCGGAAGCGGGCGTCAGCAGGTACGTCATGGTGTCCTATTTCGGGGCCGGGCCGGACCACGGAGTCCCCGCGGACAACGGCTTCTTCGCCTACGCCGAAGCCAAGGCCGCGGCGGATGAGTACCTGCGCGGTTCAGGCCTTGACTGGACCGTCCTGGGCCCCGGGACGCTGACCGCGGGACCCGGCAACGGGATGATCGACGTCGACCCCGCCGACACGTCCGACGGCACCGAAACCGCCCGGGCCAACGTCGCCCTGGTGGCGGCGGCGGTCCTCGGGCTGCCGGCCACGATCGGGCGCACCATCGAGTTCCGGGACGGCACGCTCCCGCTCGCGGCAGCGCTGGAAACGTTGGGCTAGCCCAGGACTCTTCCCGATAGGGTGGTGGGGGCGGTCCGCGCATCCACCCGGGATGCCCCGGCCCGCCTCCGGGGAAAGCGGGCACATGGATCAGTTGGCACTCATCGTTGGACTTCTGCTGGCTACGGTGGGCGCTGTCGGTCTCGGAGAGAAGCTGCGGCTGCCCTACCCGGTGCTGATGCTGATCCTGGCCGTTGCCCTGACGTTCATCCCCGGCTTCCCGGAGATCCAGATCCCGCCCGAGCTGATCCTGCCCATTTTCCTGCCCCCGCTGCTCTTCGCGACCGCGCAGCGCAGTTCGTGGGCTGTTTTCCGGGTCCGCTGGCGCACGTTGCTGATGCTTGCCGTCGCGCTCGTGGTGGTCTCGACGGCGGTGGTCGCGGGCGCGGCCTGGCTCATGATCCCGGGTATCGGCATACCGGCCGCGATCGCCCTGGGCGCCATGGTGGCCCCGCCCGATCCCGTGGCCGTGGACTCCATCGCCAGCCGGGTCCACATGCCGCGGCGGCTCATCAACGTGCTCCAGAGCGAGGGCCTGTTCAACGACGCCGCCGCCATCGTCATCTTCCAGGCGGCCGTGGCCGCGGCCGTCGCCGGCACCAAGATCGCCTCGGACGTTGTCCTCCAGTTTGTCCTGGGAGCTGCGATCGCGGTGGTTGTGGGGATCGGCATGGGCTGGCTCACGAGCCTGATCACCCGCCTGGTGACCTCCATGGTGGCCCGGAGCGCCGTCACCCTGGTGGTGCCGTTTGCCGCCTACATCCTGGCCGAGGAGGTGCACGCCTCCGGGGTGATCGCCGTCGTCGTCACCGCGCTGGAAATGCAGCGCCACTCCCGGCCCGGGGAGGCCGCGGAGAGGGTCACCCGCACCGCGTTCTGGGACGTCGTGGAACTGCTGGTCACCGGCCTGGCGTTCGGTCTGGTGGGGCTGGAAGTACGGCAAGTCATCCACGACGAAGGCAGCGGCGTTTTCGGCATGGTCGGGACGGCCGCGGTGGTGTGCGTCCTGGTGTTCGCCGCACGCTTCGCCTGGCTGGCCATGATGTCCGGCCTCTCCCGGGCGAGGAAGGATGTTCTGCGCCCTACTTCGGCCAAGGACGTGCTGATACTCACGTGGTGCGGCATGCGCGGCCTGGCCACCCTGGCGCTGGCCCTGGCTCTTCCGCTAAACGTTGCGGACGGCACGCCGTTCCCGGCCCGCAGCGAGCTGCTGGTGATCGCCTGCGCTGTGCTGCTGGCCACCCTGGTGCTGCCCGGGCTGACGTTGCCGTGGCTCATGCGGGTCCTGAAGGCGTCCGAGGACGGTTCCGAAGAACGCGACGCCGCCCGCGTGTTGGCAAGCCGGGCGCAACAGGCAGCGATCGCGGCCCTGAAGGACAACGAGCTCATGAAGGAGCTGCCGGCGGATAAGGTGGCGCTCGTGAAGGAGAAAATGACCCGGCTGCACGCCGAGCTGCTGGACGGGAGCCTGCGGAATGAAAGCGCGGGGGAGCAGCGCAAGCGCGGCCGGGAACTGGCGATCGCGGTGCAGACGATCGCCCTCGATGCGGCCCGCCGGGAAGTCGTAGCGGCCCGTAACGAGCCGGGCATGGACCCGGAAGTCGCGGACCGGGTGCTGCGGCAGCTGGACCTGCGCACCATGATCATGCCGGACTAAGGCAACGGATCCGGGTCAGCCCCGCGCGGGGAGGGCCAGCTCCAAGGCATTCGCCTCGACGTAGTCCAGGGCGTGCCGGACCGCGCCCGCCGTGACGATCGCGTCGCCCAGGGGTGAGACTGTCACCCGCGGGGGAGTCGCGGTGAAGCGGGGAAGCAGCGCTGTGATGCCGGGCAGGAGCGCCCCGGCGGACTCGGCGACGGCGCCGCCGATCACCACCTGCTCGGGGTTGATCAGGCTCGCGATCGAGGCGATGACCCGGGCCATGCGCTCCGAAATCCGGTCCAGGATGGCCAGGGCCGCCGGGTCTCCCGCGGCCGCGTCCGCGAAGACGCGCGGCGCACTGGCAGGGCCGCCCGCGGAGGGCCCGCCGCCGGCCGCCGACCACTGCCGCACCAGGGCGGCGATGCCGTCGCTGGAGCCAACACCCTCCACCATGTCCAGATAGCCCATCTCGCCGGCGGCCCCGCCGCGGCCGTGGAGCAGGCGGCCGGATTCCATCACGCCGGCGCCGAGGCGTTCGCCGGCCAGGAGCACCACCAGATCATCCACGCCCACGCCGGACCCGCGCCAGCGCTCACCGAGCGCAGCCAGGTTGGCGTCGTTCTCCAGGAGCACGGTCCAACCGTGCAGCTCCTTCAGCGCGGAGCGGAGCCCGACGTCGAACAGGCTCCAAAACCGCTGCGTCACCAGAACGTTGCCGTCGCGGTCCACCGGCGCTGCGATCCCGGCGCCGACGGCCAGGACCCTGCCCGGGTCAGCTCCCGCCGCTTCCAGCGCCTCGCGGCAGGCGAGATCGACGACGCCGATCCGCTCCTGCGCGGGGATGTCCGCCGCGCGGAAGCTCCCGCTGGAACGGCCGATCACCGTGCCGCGGAGGTCGGCCACGGCGGCGGTGGTGGTCGCGGCACCAATGTCCAGGCCCAGCACGAAACCCGCTTCCCGGTTGAAGGCAAAGCGCCGGGCCGGCCGGCCCTTCCGCGGACTGGCAGGGTCTGCCGGCTGGTCCTGCTCCACTATCCAGCCCCGGCCGATCAGGTCCTCGCAGACGGCAATCACCGAGGCCCGTGTCAGCCCGGTCAGGGCCATCAGCTCGGTTCCGGTGGCCACATCGGCGCCGCGGATGTGGCGCAGCACTGCCTGGGCGTTGACGCGGCGCAGCAGCTGCGGCGTGGCGGCGGCTGCGTGCGGCATCACTTCTTGACCTCTTCTGTCCCCGGACCCATAATTGTTCAGGCAATATATTTAGCTTGTATCTAAATTACCAGAAGCCCTCCCAGACCCGAAGGAATCTCCTTTGACCAACACCGCCACGCTGGCAACCCTGTCCGGTTCCGATCTCGCCGCCGACCCCAACTGGTGGCGCCAGGCATCGGTGTACCAGATCTACCCACGGAGCTTTTCGGACTCCAACGGTGACGGCCTGGGCGACATCAAGGGCATCACCGCCAAGGTCCCGTACCTGAAGGAACTCGGGATCGACGCCGTCTGGCTCTCCCCGTTCTACCCCTCGGCGCTCGCCGACGGAGGCTACGACGTCGACGACTACCGCGACGTGGACCCCAAGCTCGGCACCCTGGCGGACTTCGACGAGATGTCCGCCGCGCTGCACGCCGCCGGCATCAAGCTCATCGCCGACATCGTCCCCAACCACTCCTCGAACCGGCACGAGTGGTTCCAGGAGGCCCTGGCCTCCCCGCGCGGCTCCGCCGCCCGCGAGCGCTACATCTTCCGCGACGGCCTCGGCGAAAACGGCGAACTCGCGCCGTCTGACTGGGAATCCGTCTTCGGCGGCCCCGCCTGGGAGCGCATCACCGAGCCCGACGGCACGCCCGGGCAGTGGTACATGCACATCTTCGCCAAGGAACAGCCGGACCTGAACTGGGCCAGCCGGGAAATCCGCGACGACTTCCTCAAGACGCTCCGCTTCTGGTCCGACCGCGGCGTGGACGGCTTCCGCGTCGACGTCGCCCACGCGCTGACCAAGGACCTCACCGAGCCGCTGATCTCCAAAGTGGAGCTCAGTGCCGCCAACACCGGAACGGACGGCTTCCCGGACGGCTCGCACCCGTTCTGGGACCGCGATGAAGTCCACGAGATCTACGCCGAATGGCGCGAGGTGTTCAACGAGTACAACCCGCCGCGCACCGCCGTCGCCGAGGCCTGGGTGCACGCCACCCGCCGCGCCCGTTACGCCAGCCCGGAGGGCCTGGGCCAGGCGTTCAACTTCGACCTCCTGCAGGCCGACTTCGCCGCAGGCGAGTTCCGCGAAATCATCGCCCGGAACCTCGCCGAGGCCACCGAGTCCGGGGCCTCCTCCACCTGGGTTTTCTCCAACCACGACGTCGTCCGCCACGCCACCCGCTACGGCCTGCCCCAGGGCGGCGGCAAGCACGCCCAGGGCCAGGACGGCAAGGGCTGGCTGCTGGCCGGCGCCCCCGTCGAGGAGCTCGACGTCGAACTCGGCCTGCGCCGGGCCCGCGCCGCGACCTTGCTGATGCTGGCCCTGCCGGGATCGGCCTACCTGTACCAGGGCGAGGAACTGGGCCTGCAGGAAGTCACGGAGATCCCCGACGCCGAGCGCCAGGACCCCACCTTCTTCCGGAACAAGGGCGTGGAGATTGGCCGCGACGGCTGCCGCGTGCCCCTGCCCTGGGCCCCGGAGGGCACCTCGTTCGGCTTTGGCGCCGGCGGGGCACACCTGCCGCAGCCGGCCTGGTTCAGCCGCTACGCGGTGGCAGCCCAGGACGGCGTGGAAGGGTCCACCCTCGAGCTCTACCGCACGGCCCTGAAGCTGCGCCGCGAACTGCAGACCTCGGAGGAACTGCAGTGGCAGGAATCCGGCAGCGCCGACGTCCTGCGCTTCAGCCGTCCCGGCGGCTGGCAGACGGTGACCAACTTCGGCGACGCGCCGGTTGACCTGCCGGCCGGCGAGGTGCTGGTCAGCAGCGGCCCGCTGGATGGCGGGCAGCTGCCGGCCAACACCACCGTCTGGCTGCGGTGAGCCCCGCACCGCAGGCTTCGCCCGGCACGCCCGCCGGCGCCGGGAACCTTCCCCAGGAACTCGTCTACGGCTGCATGGGCCTGGGCGGCGACTGGTCGGCCGAGCCGTACTCGTCCGCGCACGTGGACGAGGCGGCCGCGGCCGTCGAAGCCGCCCTGAACGCGGGCATCACACTGTTCGACCACGCGGACATCTACACCAACGGCAAGGCCGAAGCCGTCTTCGGCGAGGTCCTGGCCCGCACCGCCGGGCTGCGGGAGAAAATCCGGCTGCAGACCAAGTGCGGCATCCGGCTCAACGAGCAGGGCCTGGAGGCCTACTACGACCTCAGCCGGGACGGCATCCTGGAGCGGGTCAACGAAAGCCTGGCCCGGCTCCGGACGGACTACATCGACGTGCTCATGCTGCACCGCCCGGATCCCCTGATGGATCCGGCGGAGGTGGCCTCCGCCGTCGGGCAGCTCATGGCCGAAGGCAAGGTGCGGGCCGTGGGCGTGTCCAACATGTCGGGCCCGCAGATCGAGATGCTGCAGGACCGGCTCGAGGTTCCCGTGGTGGGCAACCAGCTCGAAATGAGCCTGCTGAAACGGGCGTGGCTGGAAAGCACAGTGCTCGTCAACCATGCCGAGGGCACGGACTACAGCTTCCCGCACGGGACCGTCGAGCACTGCGTCCGGAACGGCATCCGTCTGCAGGCATACGGGTCGCTGGCCCGCGGCCTCTACACCGGGGCGCCGGCGGCCGCGCGGACGCCGGCCGAGGAGGCCGCGACCTCCCTCGTGGCCGCCCTGGCCGCCGAGAAGGGGACCACGGGGGAAGCGATCATGCTCGGCTGGCTCATGAGGCACCCTGCCGGGATTGCGCCCGTGATCGGCACCGCGAACCCGGACCGGATCCTCGCCTGCGCCGGCGCCGCCGAGGCCGCCGCGGCGATGACCCGCGCCGAGTGGTACGGGCTCTGGGTCGCGGCCCGGGGAAGCAGCATCCCCTAGCCTGTCCGTCCCACCCAACTGGCCGGCAGCCGAGGCCGTTGGGGGCCTGAAAACGGCTTCTGCTGCCGGCCAGCTGGGTGTGGACGTGATTTTGGTCGTAATGGTCGCCGCCGAGGGCCGGATCGCTTAGCGGCAAGTGCCCCCGGGCGACTAGCGTAGATGCATGACCTCTACCACCACCGCCGAATCACTTCGGCCCCAACGCAACATCCCGGCCGACATCGCCCGCTCCTGGCTGCTGGTTAACGCGATGAAGACCGATCTCTTCGACCAGTCCGCCGTCTCCCGGGCCGATGCGATCATCCTCGACATCGAAGACGCGGTGGACCCCTCGCAGAAGGACGCCGCCCGCGCCAACGTCGTGAACTGGCTGACCGCCGGCGGCAGCGCGTGGGTCCGGATCAACGACGCCACCAGCCCGTTCTGGGCCGACGACCTCGCCGGCCTGCGCGGCACCCCCGGCCTGCTGGGCATCATGCTGGCCAAAACCGAATCGGCCGACCAGGTCACGGAGAGCTTCCACCGGATGGACGGCAAGACCCCGGTAATCCCCCTGGTCGAGTCCGCCGTCGGCATCGAGGAAGCCAACAACATCGCCAAGGCCCAGGGCGCCTTCCGCCTGGCCTTCGGCTCGGGCGACTTCCGCCGCGACACCGGCATGGCGGCCACCGCGGAAGCCATGGCCTACCCCCGCGCCAAGCTCGTTGTGGCCAGCCGCGTGGGCAACCTCCCCGGCCCCATCGACGGCCCCACCGTCGGCACGAACCACCCGATCCTGCGCGAACAGACCGGCATCACGGTGATGATGGGGATGACCGGGAAGCTCTGCCTCGCAATCGACCAGACGCCGGTCATCAACGAGGTCATCAGCCCCACCCCGTCCGACGTCGCCTGGGCCACGGACTTCATGGCCGACTTCGAAGCCAACGGCCGCGTCATCCGGGACGGCTCCGACCTGCCGCGCCTGGGCCGGGCCGAGAAGATCATGAAGCTCGCGGTAGCCTTTGGCGTGCAGCCGGCCCTGTAGCCGCCACACCACTCGAGGAGACCCCGTGACCGATACCCGCTATCTGGTGCACGGGGTCTTTTGGGATGCTCCGGCGCCCGGGCCCGCCGCAGCGTCCGGCGGCAGGCCGCCGGCGATGCGCCTGCAGGACCCTGGCGGCGCCCTCACCGCAGTGACGCTCGACGCCGGCACCCGCCTCGGTTTCCGGCTCGCCGCCGCGGGGAAACAGTGCCTTGGGCATCACTTGGTGCACGGACCCGCGGACCGGGACCACGTCCTGTGCCCGGACCGGGCTCCCGCCGCCAGGGGCAGCCAGTGCGGGCGGTGCTTCGTCCTGGATGAATTCCGGCTGATCCATGACTTCCACCGCGGCGGCCGGGTCCCGCCGGGCCTGCGCGCGTACCTGATGCAGCCGCACTGGCTCTACGTCGCCACCTTCGCCAACGGGGCCAGCAAGGTCGGCACTGCGTCCCACCGGCGCAAATGGAACCGGCTCGCCGAGCAGGGCGCCGTCGTCGCCCGGTACGTCGCCCGTGCCGAGGACGGCCGCGTGGTCCGCCTCCTTGAAGACATGATCACGCGCGAGGCCGGGCTGCCGCAGCAGGTCCGCGCTGCCGCCAAGGCCGCTGCGCTGCTCGCCCCGGCGGCCGCCGCCGACCTCGACGCCCTGAACGGACGGCTGGCAGGGGAGGCCCGGACGCTGATTGCCGGTGCCGGCGGGGAGGGCTTCGCGGTGGTGGATGAGCGGTGGGACCGGCCGGGACTCTCCGCGAAGGCCTGCGCCCCGGCCGCCCGGCATGCCTATCCGCACGACCTGGCGGCCGGAGCGCACGGGTTCCGGATCGACGCGCTGAGCGGCAGCATTGCCCTCGCGGCGCTGGATGGCAGCGGACTGGAATTCGTGGTGAACCTGGGCCAGCTCAAGGCCCGGGTGATCGAACTCGGTGACCACGGCTCGGATGTCCCGGCCGTGCAGGAAGCCTTGTTCTGACGCTGGAATTGCCCCGCGGCGCGCAAATTACCGGACGCGCCCGTATTCCCGCGTCGGCAGGCAATGTGAGTGTCGCCAGGAATTTTGCGGCTCGCGGCGTTGTCCGGCCGCCCCGGTAGACTGGCACGGTGCTGAATGAATTCTGGGCCACCGCGTCAACCACCTACAAGGTGCTCGTCTTCAGCGCCATGGGCCTGATCGCCCTCGGCATCATCCTCAGCGTAGTGGGCAACAGCACCGGCAACCAGCCCCTTGCCCTCGCCTCACTGGCAGTGATCGGGCTCGGCCTGGTCCTGCACCTTGCCGGGCTTGTGGTCCGCGGCCAGGCGATCCGGAAAAACCTCAAGCGCTAGCGGCCGCGTTCCGCACCACATGGCTCCGGGCATGCTCCACCGCGTCCGGGAGGGATGTGAACAGGTGCTTGTGATGCCGCAGTGAGCGGATGACCCCCACATTGGTCACGAGCTCCAAATGCTGCGGCTGGACCCCCTTCAGCAGGACCGTGACCCCGCGCAGCTCCAGCGCGGAGACCACCTCAACGAGCATGTGGGCGCCCGTGGCGTCCAGCATCCGCAGCTGGGAGAGCCGGATGACGGCCACCTGGATGTCCCTGACCTGGCTGATCTCCTGCAGGACCCGCTCCGCTGCACCGAAGAACATGGCCCCGTCCAGCCGGAAGATGGCGATGTGTTCGTCGCCCGGAACCGGCGGCCCCGGGATGTCTTCGCGCCGGACCCCGCTCAGGGAAGCGAATGTCCGCAACGTGAATACGGCGGCCGCGGCGAGTCCGATCTGGATGGCCACAATGAGGTCGAAGGCGACGGTAATGAGGGCGGTGACCACGAAGACCGCGGCGTCGGCCCGGGTGGAGCGCAGGATCGCCGTCACGGTGTGCCGCGAGACCATGCGGACGGCCGTGACCATGAGGATGCCGGCCAGCGCCGCCAGCGGGATCCTGCCGACCAGCCCCGCCGCCAGGTAGATGATGGCCAGCAGCACCAGGGCGTGCACCACGGCGGAGAGCCGGGTCTTGGCCCCGGAACGGACGTTCACGGCGGTCCGGGCGATCGCGCCCGTGGCGGGCATGCCGCCGAAGAATCCGGCAGCGATCGAGGCCAGCCCCTGGCCGGTGAGCTCCCGGTCCGGGCTGTACGCGCCGGACGGACGGCCGTCGGGGCCGACCATGCCGGCGGCCACCCGGGCCGAGAGCAGGGATTCGATGGCGGCGAGCGTCGCGATGGACACGGCCGGCATCAGCAGGCCTCCCAGCGCGGCCGGATCGACAGAGGGCATCGAGGGCGCCGGCAGGGAGTGCGGAAGCGCGCCGATCCGGGGTATGTCCAACGCCAGCATCTCCGCCGCCGCGGTGGTGAGCAGCACCGCGATCAGGCTCGCGGGCAGGGACTTATTCAGCCTGGGCAGCAGGTACATCACGGCCGCGACGCAGGCCACCACCGCGAGCGTCTCCAGCACGGTCGGCATGGTGGCCTGCGACGCGCTCTCGACGGCGGCCAGGAGGGTGTTGTGGCCCGGCGTTCCCTCGGTGCCCGTGGCCAAGGGAACCTGCTGGAGGAAAATGATGGCGGCGATGCCGAGCGTGAAACCCTCCACGACCGGCCACGGGATGAACGCGACGGCCCGGCCCAGCCCGCTGGCGCCCAGGACCACGACCAGCAGCCCGGCCAGTACAGAGACCAGGGCAATGCTGCCGACGCCGTGGACGGCGACCACCGGGGCCAGGACCACCACCATGGCGCCGGTCGGGCCAGAGACCTGGACGTTGGATCCGCCCATGACGGCGGCGACAAGTCCTGCCACCACTGCGGTGATGAGTCCGGCCTCCGCCCCGACCCCGGAACTGACCCCGAAGGCCAGGGCCAGGGGGAGCGCCACAATGCCCACCGTGATGCCGGCGAACAGGTCCGTCTTCCAGGCGGACCTCAAGAGCTCGTAGTCGCGGCGGGACGGCACAAACCGGGCGAAGCGTCCCCGGGCCGTGGCAGATGTCGTCGCCGGGTCTGCTGCCTGGGCGGCGCTCACGTTGCCGCGGCGTCGAGGTGGCCGGTACTGTCGGCGTCGCCCGCGCGGTCGAGGTGGCCTGCCGGCAGCTCCTGCGCTATCCGGAGCTGTTCGCTGGAACCGGCCAGGGTGTCCAGCAGGAAGACCCGGGCAATCGCGAGCAGCTCCTTGATCTTGGGATGCGCCAGCCGGTAGGTCACGACATTCGCCGTCCGGACCGATGTCACCACACCGTGCCGGCGCAGCGTCCCCAGATGCTGGGACAGGTGCGAGGGCTCCAGCCCCGTCTCGGCGAGCAGGTAACTGACGGGCGCCGTAGTGTCGGGCGCGGCCGCCAGAAGCTCGAGGATCCGGATTCGGGCCGGGTGCGCCAGAGCTTTGAACAGATTGGCCTTGATTTCATACAGGGGGGTCTGAGCGGCGGAGATCATGGCGGGGAAACACTTTCTCGCATCCGTTCGCGGCCGGGGTCCGGCGGCGCCCTCGGCGATTCGGATTGATGGATTGATGTTTTCATCATATCGCGCCGGTCAAGACCCGCCGGAGCGCCCGTCAGTGCCCGTCCGGTCCCCGGCGCGCACCCTGTCACGAAGCCGGGCGGCTCCGGGCGTGGCGATAGGCTGGAACCATGACTATCAATCCGGACCTGCAGGGGCGCAGCTACCCTGCCGCAGAGGTGTATGACGTCGGCCGCGAGAAGATCCGCGAGTTCGCGCGCGCGGTCAAGGCCACCCACCCTGCCCACTTCGATGTTGCCGCCGCCGAGGCGCTGGGTCACAGCGACCTCGTGGCGCCGCCGACCTTCGCCATTATCGTCGCGCAGCGCGCCGACGCGCAGCTGATCGAGGATCCGGAATCCGGGATCGACTTCTCCCGCGTGGTCCACGCCGACCAGCGGTTCACGCACCACCGCCCGATCGTCGCGGGCGACCGGCTGGTCGCCGAACTGCACGTCGACGGCGTCCGCGCCATGGGCGGCGGAGCCATGATCACCACCCGCTCGGAAATCTTCGCCCTTGCCCCCGGCGATGCCGCCGGCGATGCCACCGGTGTCCGGGAGCCGGTCGCCACCACCACCTCGTCCATCCTGGTCCGCGGAGAGGGACAGTAGCCATGAGCATCGACATCGCAGCACTCATGGTCGGCCAGGACATTGGCAGCCGCAGCATTACCGTCACCCGCACCGACCTCGTCAAGTACGCCGGCGCATCCGGTGACTTCAACCCGATCCACTGGAACGAGGCCTTCGCCACCGGCGTCGGCCTGCCGGGCGTGATCGCGCACGGCATGTTCACCATGGGTGCGGCCGTCCAGCTCGTGACCGACTGGGCCGGCGATCCCGCCGCCGTCGTCGACTTCCAGACCCGCTTCACCAAGCCGGTTCCCGTCGCCGACACGACGGGGACACCGGAAGCCGGTGCCGTGATCGAGGTCAGCGGGGCCATCGGGGCCCTCGACGCCGACGCCGGCACCGCCCGCGTCGACCTCACGGTCGTCTCGGCCGCCCAGAAGGTCCTCGTCAAGGCCCAGGCCGTCGTCAGGGTGGCCTAGCCCATGGCGTTGCTGTGAATCTGGCTGCTGTGACCAAGGAAGTCTTCGTCCCGCCCGCCGAGATCACGCACTGGCGAAACGCCGTGGTGGTGGCCTACGCCGCGAGCGGAATCGCATTCTCCACCTGGGTGTCCCGGCTGCCGGCCATCCGCGACGGTCTGGACCTGACCCCGGGCACGATCGGGCTGCTCCTGCTCTGCATGACGGCGGGATCCTTCGTGTCCGTGTCCGCCTCGGGCCTGATTGTTCTTCGCCTTGGCTCCAAGCGCACCATCCGGATCGGCAGCATCATGGTCGGATTCGGGCTGGCGCTGGCAGGCTTCGGCACCTCGGTGCTCGCCAGCCCGGTGGCGGTTGCCGCGGGTCTGGCAATCATCGGGCTGGGCACCGCCAGCTGGAACACCGCGTCCAACGTCGAAGGGGCGGCGGTGGAACGCGCCGTCCGGCGGCACATCATGCCCCGGCTGCACGGCTCCTTCAGCCTGGGCACTGTTGCGGGCGCCGGGCTGGGCGCCTGGGCTGCCGCCGCCGGGATCCCCGTCTTCCTGCACCTGGCAGTGGTGGGCCTGCTGGTGGCCGGCTCGGTGACCACCGCGGCGGCCTGGTTCCGGGCGGACATCACGCCCCTCGAGGCGGAGCGGCCCTTCAAGGCGTCCGGGACAGACACCTTCGAGGATCCTTCCACCGGGCCCATCCCGATCGTCCGGCAGGCGGACGCGGTCCCGGAGCCGCCGCTGGACAACAAACGCCTCATTGCCCAGGCCTGGCGTGACAGGCGCACCCTGCTGCTGGGCGTGCTGGTCCTCGGGCTGGCCCTGGCCGAAGGAGCGGCGGGGGACTGGGCGGCGCTGGCGCTGGCCGACGGCCACGGCCAAACCGACGCCGCCGGAGCCGCCGGGTACGGGCTGTTCGTCACCTTCATGACCATCGGCCGCTTCGCCGGCACCCTGGTCCTGGACCGCTTCGGCCGGGTCCCGGTGATGCGCTGGTGCGCCGCGCTGGCGGTTCTGGGCCTCGGCCTGTTCGTCTTCGCCCCGGTACCGTGGCTGGCCTACGTGGCCCTGGCCATCTGGGGACTCGGCGCGTCCCTGGGCTTCCCGGTCGGCATGTCCGCCGCGGCCGACGACCCCGTCAAGGCCGCCGCGCGGGTGTCCGTGGTGTCCACGATCGGCTACGGAGCGTTCCTGTGCGGGCCGCCGCTGCTGGGCCTGCTGGCCGAGCACGTCGGCATTCTCCACTCGCTGCTGGGCGTCATGGTGATGCTGATCGTCAGTTTCCTGCTCTCCCCGGTGGCCCGCAAACTCCCCGCGCCCGCGCCCGTGCCGGGACAGTACAGCTAGCCAGGTGCCGCCAGTACCGGCTTAGCCGGGCGGATGATCCCGGCTAGGCTGGTCAGGTGACCCAGATCCAGCTCTCCGCCCTGACCACCTCCGCCGTCGGCGGCCCCGCCGGCAGCTATATCGAGGCCCGCACCGAGGCCGAGATCATCGACGCCGTGCGCACCGCGGACGCCGCCGGCCAGTCCCTGCTGATCATCGGCGGCGGCTCCAACCTGTTGGTGTCCGACGCCGGGTTCCCCGGCACGGTCCTGAAGATCGCCTCGGAGGGGTTCACCGTCGACGCCGAGGACTCCTGCGGCGGCGTGGCGGTGGTGGTCCAGGCCGGCCACAACTGGGACGCCTTCGTTGAACACGCTGTGAAGCATGCCTGGTCCGGCGTCGAAGCACTCTCCGGGATCCCCGGTGCCACGGGCGCCACCCCCGTGCAGAACGTCGGCGCCTACGGGGCCGACGTCTCCCAGACGATCGCCGTCGTGCGCACCTGGGACCGGGAACGCAACGCGGTGAAGACCTTCACGAATTCCGAACTCAAGTTCGGCTACCGGGACTCCATCCTTAAGCAGACCACCGTCAACGGCTCACCGCGCTATGTGGTGCTCACCGTGGAGTTCCAGCTCCCGCTCGGCCGGAAGAGCGCCCCGGTCCGCTACGCCGAACTCGCCCGGGTGCTCGGCGTCGAGCAGGGCCAGCGCGCCTACTCCACCGACGTCCGGCGCGAGGTGCTGCGGCTCAGGGCGTCCAAGGGCATGGTCTGGGACGCGGACGACCGTGACACCTACTCCACGGGATCCTTTTTCACGAACCCGATCGTGGCCGAGGACGTCGCGGCACGGCTGCCGCAGGAGGCCCCGCGGTACCCCGCCGGTGCGGACGGGCTGACCAAGCTCTCGGCGGCGTGGCTGATCGACCAGGCCGGGTTCGCCAAGGGCTTCGGCCTGGACCCGGACAGCGTCTCGGGCGGCAGGGCCTCGCTGTCCACCAAGCACACCCTTGCCATCACCAACCGGGGAGGGGCGAGCGCGGCGGACATGCTGGCCGTCGCGCGCGAGGTCCGCCACGGCGTCGTCGAACGTTTCGGCATTGAACTGCACCCGGAGCCGCTGCTGATCGGCGTCGATCTTTAGGGAAAATCCGGCCCAGGGAAAGGGCCGCCGCCCGGGCAAGGCCGGGAGGCAGCGCCGGCCCGGGCGCCCCCGCGCCCCGGCTACGGTTCCGTGTGGCGGGGTGCCACCTTGCTGAAAAGCATGAAGGTGAAACCGGAGGCCGCGGCCCCGAGCAGGAAGACCTGGCAGAACGCCACGGACTGGACGCTGGGCCCGCTTTGCAGCACCAGTCCGGCGCACGCAAACGCCACGGCGCCGGCGAGGAACGCCAGGGAGCCGAGCAGGAAGGCCTGCACGGTGGCCGGAAATTCGCCGCCATAGTCGAGCTGGAGCTCCCGGCCCTGCGGGGCGATGCTTCCGTGCTTCACGGCCGCCTGCACCCGTGCCTGAGACCGTGCCCGCGGCTGCAACGCCGCGGCCGTGACGAAGCTGGCCACGGACACCGCCATGGACGAGGCGGCCACCAGCTGCAGGGTGCTCATCATGGGCGAGAGCCGGGTACCGCTGGCGATGGCGACGGCGAGCCCGGCAGCCATGCCGGCGGCGCTGGACGC
Organism: Arthrobacter sp. 01T425; assembly: GCF_056398725.1. NCBI lineage: Bacteria > Bacillati > Actinomycetota > Actinomycetes > Micrococcales > Micrococcaceae > Arthrobacter > Arthrobacter sp. 01T425. Next base: position 95,295 of record NZ_JBFTPY010000004.1, read on the forward strand.
CCAGCCCAGCAGGGCCAGCTTCCGGCACAGGGGCCGCAGTAGCGGCCACACCTCACTCATAGTCATGATTCAAGGGTAGGGAAGCCTGCTGGATGGCGGCTGGGAACAGCCGGGCAACAACCCGACAGGCAGCACACGCGACTTACCATGGTTCCATGGCAGCAGTGACGGGCGTCCGCCGGCTTGGCCCCGGAATCATCGGCAGGCTGCGGCTCGCCGCCCAGGGACTGCTGGGACCGGGGTTTCAGTCCGTCCCCGACGCCGTCCGCGGCATGACTGCGATGCAGGCCCAGGACCTGCAGGCCGTGCTCTGGGCCGTCGGCCAGCGCGTGCCGGGTTCCCGCGCCGAAGACGTACGCGGGGCGCTGGACCGGGCGGAGATCGTCCGTTCCTGGCCAATGCGCGGCACCTTGCACGTGCTGGCGCCCGAGGACTTGAAATGGATGCTGGCCATCACCTCCGACCGGCTGATCCAGGGCCTGGCCCGGCGCCACCGGGAGCTCGAGATCACGGCCGCGGACGTCGACGCCGCCGCGGCAACTGCCCTGCAGCTGGTCTCCGGAGGAGCTGCCAGCCGGGCGGAGCTGTTCCAGGCCTTCGAACGGGCGGGCCAGTCCACGGCGGGCCAGCGCGGCATCCATCTGCTCGGGATCCTGTGCCAGCGGGGGTTGCTGGTGCAGGGTCCGCTGGCCGGCAACCAGCAGCTGGTCGTGGCCTTCGGCGACTGGATCACCGAGTCGCGGACCCTGGACCGTTCCGACGGCATCGCCGAGTGGCTGCTGCGCTACCTTCGCAGTCACGGCCCCGCCACGGAACGTGATTTTGCCTGGTGGGCCGGCATTCCGCTGACGGAAACCCGGGCCGCCCTGGCCCGGGTGTCGGACCAGCTGGCGGAACTGGAGTTTGAGGGGACCAGCTACTGGCTCTCTGCAGAGACAGCCGCGCTGCTCGACGACGGCGTCCCCGGTCAGCGCACGGTGCTGGCGCTGCCGGGGTTCGACGAATTCCTGCTCGGCTACGCGGACCGGTCCCTCGTGCTGCCGCCGGAGCACGCCGACAAGATCGTCCCCGGCGGCAACGGCGTGTTCAAGAAGACCATTGTGGCCGGCGGCGGCGTGATCGGCACCTGGGCCGGGCCGCCGGGCCGCAGGGGAGCCGGCGTCGTGCCTGAACCCTTCGACGTCGTTAACGGGCTGCGGCCTGCAGCCCAAAAGTCTTTTGGGCTGCAGGCCGCGAAATACCGCAGATTCCTTGGCGCCTGAACAGGCGCCGGAAAAGGTGCCCGGACGGGTGCCTGAACGTCCGCCTGAAGGGGTGTCCCGGACGGGCTCCTACAGGTTTCCGGTGGCGATGCGGAGCATGCGCCGCAGCGGCTCCGCGGCGCCCCACAGCAGCTGGTCGCCCACCGTGAACGCGCTGATGTACTGCGGACCCATCTCGAGCTTGCGGATCCGGCCCACCGGAATGTCCAGGGTGCCGGACGCCGCCACGGGCGTGAGCTCGGCCATTGAGGCTTCCTTGGTGTTTGGCACCACGCGGGCCCACTGGTTGTCCGCGTCCACGAGCTTCTCGATCTCGGCGACCGGGAGGTCCTCGCGCAGCTTCAGTGTCAGGGCCTGGGAGTGGGAGCGCATCGCACCGATCCGGATGCACAGGCCGTCCATGACGACGCGGTTCGCGGCGGAGGTGCCAAGGATCTTGTTCGTCTCCACCCCGGCCTTCCATTCCTCCTTGGACTGGCCGTTGCCGAGGTCCGCGTCGATCCAGGGGATCAGCGAACCGGCCAGCGGAACGCCGAACTGTGTGGCGTCGATGCCGGCGCGCTGGTGTGCCAGGACCTTGCGATCGATCTCGAGGATCGCCGACGCCGGGTCGTCCAGTTCGGTGCTGACCTCGGCGTTGAGGCTGCCGAACTGGTTCAGCAGTTCACGCATGTGGCGTGCCCCGCCGCCGGAGGCCGCCTGGTACGTCATGGACGTGCCCCATTCGACCAGGTCGTTCTTGAAGAGCCCGCCCAGGCCCATCAGCATGCAGGACACGGTGCAGTTGCCGCCGACGTAGTCCTTCACCGCGCCGGAGAGGCCGGCGTCGATGACGTCCCGGTTGATGGGGTCCAGCACGATGATGGAATCCTCATTCATGCGCAGCGTGGAGGCGGCATCGATCCAGAGGCCGTCCCAGCCGCGGCTGCGGAGCTCGCCGTGGACCTGCTTGGTGTAGTCCCCGCCCTGGGCGGTGACAATAATGGGCAGCTTCGCCAGGGTCTCGAGGTCGAACGCGTCCTCAAGCTTGCCGGCGGCGCCCGCAGCGGCGCCGGCCAGGGCCGGGGCGGCACCGCCCGCGTTTGAGGTGGAGAAGAAGACCGGGTTGATGTTGGCGAAGTCGCCCTCATCCTGCATGCGCTGCATGAGGACGGAACCGACCATGCCACGCCAACCAACCAGGCCGACGGACGGGGTAGCTGCTGTAGTCATGGGCCCAGTTTAGACTTCACGGCCAGCCCGGCGCAGTCGGTTACGTCACGCGTTATAGTCGCCGCGGGGCTCTTCCAGCAGTGCCGCCTTGCGCCGGCGCAGCGCGAAAACCGCCCCGAACGTGAAGACCTGGGTCACCACCACCAGCACGATCGCCCCGAGGATCTTGTTGCCGCCCAGGATCATGGTCAATCCCACGACCGCGGAGAGCAGTGCGAGCAGGGGCAGGAGCATGTACCCCAGGACAAAGAGTGTCTCGGGCTTCCGGAGCATTACTTGGCCTCCGTCCGGCGCCACAGCGTGATCCGGTAGCGGGTGCCGTTGGCGGAGGTCAGCCAGCCGTTGGCCGGGAGGCTGGCCGAGGCGGTCCAGTCGTAGCCGAGTTCCGGAGCGAAGGTGTCCCCTTCGGCGTTGGTGTCGATGGTGGTGACGACGGCGACGTCGGCAAGGTCCAGGGACTGGGCAAAGATTTCGCCGCCGCCGATGATCCACACGGTCTCATGGCCGGCCACGAACTGGGATTCGAGCAAGGCGTCATCGAGCGACGCGACGGCGACGGCGCCTTCCGCGCCCGGGGTGTCCTGCCAGGTGGCCTGGCGGGTGATGACGATGTTCGTCCGGCCGGGCAGGGGGCGGTACTTGTCCGGGAATGATTCCCAGGTCTTGCGTCCCATGATGACCGGGTGGCCGGTGGTGAGGCGGCTGAAGTGCGACATGTCCTCGGGCAGGTGCCACGGCATGTCACCGGCCTTGCCGATCACCCCGGTGCTGGTCTGGGCCCAGACGAGCCCGAGGCCAGTGGTGGACGCTCGGAGTTGTTCCGTGAAATCGCCGGGCTGCACGCCCGCGGTGTTGTCGTTGCTCATACGGCTATCGGGGCCTTAATCGTCGGGTGGTGCTGGTAGCCGACCACCTCGAAGTCCTCGAGGGTGTAGTCGAAGATGGAGTCCGGCTTTCGGGTGATGTTCAGCTGGGGGTAGTCGTAGGGCTCGCGGGCGAGCTGCTTGAGGACCTGGTCCATGTGGTTGTCGTAGATGTGGACATCCCCGCCGGTCCAGACGAATTCGCCCGGTTCCAGGCCGGTCTGCTGCGCGATCATGCGTGTCAGCAGGGCGTAGGACGCGATGTTGAAGGGCACGCCCAGGAAGGTGTCCGCCGACCGCTGGTACAGCTGGCACGAAAGCTTGCCGTCCGCCACGTAGAACTGGAAGAACGCGTGGCACGGGGGCAGGGCCATGTCCTTGAGTTCGGAGACGTTCCAGGCCGAGACGATGTGCCGGCGCGAATCCGGGTTGGACTTCAGGTTCTCGATGAGCTCGGCGATTTGGTCGATGTGCCCGCCGTCGGGCGTGGGCCAGGAACGCCACTGGACCCCGTAAACGGGACCGAGTTCGCCGTCGGCGTCGGCCCATTCGTCCCAGATGGTGACGCCCTGGTCCTGCATCCATTTGACGTTCGTGTCGCCGCGGAGGAACCAGAGCAGCTCCACCGCCACGGACTTGAAATGCACCCGCTTGGTGGTGATCAGCGGGAAGCTCTTGCTCAGGTCGAAGCGGAGCTGGCGGCCAAAAACGCTCAGGGTGCCGGTGCCGGTGCGGTCCGATTTGTGCGTGCCGTGCTCGAGGACGTCGCGCAGGAGGTCTTCATAGGGCGTAGGGATGCTCACCGTTCCAGTCTACTGAGAACTCGCCGGCTCTCCTTATTTGTGTGACCCTCCCTGCCTCGCCCGCAGGATCGCCAGCAGTGCCGCGTCGTCGAGGCCGGCAGTGCGGCCTTCCGCAATGCAGCGGTCGACGGCGGCGATCACCTCCACCGGGACCGTGCCCGGCGGAGGTGCGGGCGGGGTCAGGATCGGCTGGCTGCCGGCGACCACCGTGCCGTTGCGCCGCCGGGTTTCGACCAGTCCGGCCAGTTCGAGTTCCTTGTAGGCCCGCGCGACTGTCCCGGCCGCGAGGCCCAAGTCCGACGCGAGGCTGCGGACGGTCGGCAGCCGGGTTCCCGCGGCCAGCGTCCCGACGCTGATGAGGGAGGCGATCTGCGTCCGGATCTGCTCGAAAGGGGGAACTGGCGAACGCAGGTTGATGGCGATGCCCGCCGTCACGCGGCGACTTCCTTCCGCGGCAGGGGAGCGGGGGTCTTCCGGGCCAGGCCGCCCACGGGGATGACGGCGATGGCCACGGCACTGGCGGCCAGGACAGCGCCGGCCAGGGTCGCCGGCCACCACGATCCGGCGGCCGGATCGACGGCGTCGCCGAACGCGTCCGGCCCGAACACCGTCGCCCAGGCATTGGTCTGGGTCAGCAGCAGGACACCGGCCTGGGCCGTGAGGGTTGCTGCGAGGGTCCGCACGACGCGGTGGACCGTGATGGCGCGCAGCGCGGCGTCCAGACCGCGCGGGGCGTCGCGGACGCCCTGGCGGGACCGGGCCCGGAGGAACGCCGGCAGGGCGGCAACGCAGGTCCCGGCGGTGAGTAGTGCAACCGGAACCCAGCCGGGATCTTCGGCCAGCAGGGCCTGTCCCGCGGCGGTGACGGCGAGGGCTGCCAGGAAGACCAGCAGCGCCAGGACCGCCGTGGTCAGCAGGGCGGGGCTGACCGGCTGCCGGGGCCAGGTGCGCGGCGCCTCCGGCGTTCCGTAGTTGCGCTGCAGGACCAGCTCGCCTCCCGCGATGACCAGCAGGACGCAGGTGCCCATCACGGCCACGAGTCCCGCAAGTCCGTAGCCGGCGGCCGCCATGATCACGGGGGCGAGGAAGGCTCCGGCGACTAGCGGCACGGCAGCCGCGAGGCCCAGGAGCGCTCCAAGTGAGGAAACCAGCCTCGCGGCCGGGTGCTGGCGGCCGGCGGCGATCCCTGATTCCGGCCGGTTCCGGACGCCCAGCCCGGCGGAAGCAAGCCGAGGCGGCCGCCACCACCACATCACGAGCAGAACCACGGTCGCCGCGAGGCCGGCGAAGTTCGTCCACGATCCCGTTTGCTGGGCCGGATCGGGACGGGCCGCGAAGTTCCCCGCGATGACCGCCAAGCCGGCAGCCACTGTGGACACTGTGCGCAGCAGCCGGTTCATCGCGATGGTCCGCAGTACAGCGTTGTCCGCCGCGTCAAGGGCCTCCAGCTGCCGGCGGCGGGCGATCAGCCACAAAACCAGCCACGTGCCGACGGCCAGCACCAGCAGGGCGCCCCCGAGCCAGGCGGCCACCTCCGGTCCGGGGATACGGCCGTCGCCGCCGCTGTTGTAGTAGCCGTATGCGCCGTCGCTGACCGTAGTGGGAGCCACGGCCGCGAACCCGGGCAGCGTGGCAGTCCGGGCGATGGCCGCGGCAGCCGAGACGAAGATTGCAGCCGTGGTCAATGCCAGCCTGCGGGGCAGGAAGTCTTTGATGCGCCGCACGGACAGCACGGCCTGCCGCCGCATTCGCCGCGGACCCGGGTAGGTGACCTGTCCCAGGGCATGCACGCCCAGGCAGCCCAGGACCGGCCATGCCAGCGCCGGGATGATCGAGTCGGCGCCCACCACGGCGGACGCTGACGGATTGGCCGGGATGATGCCCAGGGTCATGGCGCCCTGGAGTGAGCTCGCGAGCCAGCCGATCACACCTACCCACAGCCCGTGCTCCGACACTGTCTGCGGCGACGTTCCGGTCCCGGGAGCCCAGATCACCCACCGCAGGACGGCATACACCAGCAGGGCGGCGATCGCCGGGCCGAGCAACAGCATCGGCGGCACGTTCAACAGGACCGGCACGGAATCCCCCAAGATTCAGCAGTAATGTATCAAGCTATTGATACAAACTAGGCTTAGGGCCCCCCGGGGTCAAGGACCTCAGTCGTCGAACGGCTTGAACCGCTCCACCGCGACCACTTTTTTCTTGCTGCCGCGGGCCACGTGGCAGACCACGATCTCGCCCGGCGCCAGGAACGGGTCCGAGGACGGCAGCAGGTCCCGCAGCCGGGAGTTCATGTGCTTCGCGAGTTGCTTCAGGACCGTGGGCAGGGCCGGACGGTGCGTACACAGCGCCACGGCCCGCTGCTTGTCGAACAATCCCTCGACGACGGCTGCCGTCTTGTGCGGGCTGCGGCTGTGCCGGTGCTCGGTGAGGGCCTCGTTGAGCTTGACCTTGGCGTCGGCCGCCTTGGCGTAGGGAGCGATGGTGGCCACGCACCGCAGCCACGGGCTTGAAACGATCCGCGCGGGCTTCCACGCCTGCAGGAGCCGCCCCACCGACTGCGCCTGCCGCATGCCGGTGGCGGCCAGCGGGCGGTCGCCCTCGGCCTTGGACCAGGACGAGCGGGGCTTGGCCTTCGCATGGCGCACGATCAGCAGCGGCCAGGTCGCCAGCTCCCCGCGGTCGTGGGCGTTCACCAGGTGCTGCAGCGGCTCGATGTCGCTCGGGTTGCTCAGGAGACGGGCGGCCTTCTCGGGCGGGCACCACATGACGCTGTCGACTTCCGTGCCGTCCGGGATCAAGACGGCGCCGTCGACGTCGACCGCCCAGTAGTGGACCACCTTCAGCCCGGCCGCCACGTGGTAGTGGATGGGCGGGAGCGGGATCCCCAGCGGAGCGGTGAGCCCGATCTCCTCCTCCACCTCGCGCACGGCGCACTCCGGGATGGTCTCGCCGGCGTCGATTTTGCCCTTCGGCCAGGACCAGTCGTCATACCGCGGACGGTGGATCAGCAGGACCTCGAGCTGGTCCTTGTTTACCGAATTGAGGCGCCACGGGATGGCGCCCGCCGCCGTGACGGAAACCTCTTCGCCGGGTTGGTCAGCCTGGTCCGCAACCAGTGCATCGCTGCTCACACTCACGATCCCTACCGCAGGCTGGTCGAGCGCTGGCGCGAGCGGGAGGCGAGCAGCCAGGACTGCACGTCCTTGAGGTCCTGGCCGTCTTCCGCCAGGTGGTGGCGGGTCCATTCACCCTGCTTGTCCAAATGCCAACTCGCGGTTTCGGGCACCATGTAGCGGTTGAGCAAGTCCAAGACGTAGCTCGTGTCGTCGCCGCTCGTCAGCTGCACGAGGGCTTCAACGCGGCGGTCGAGGTTGCGGTGCATCATGTCGGCCGAGCCGATGTAAACCACCGGGTCGCCGGCATTGGCGAAAGCGAAGACGCGGGAGTGTTCCAGGAAGCGGCCCAGCACGGAGCGGACCGTGATGTTCTCGCTCAGGCCCGGAACGCCGGGCCGCAGGGAGCAGATGCCGCGGACAATGACATCCACCTGCACCCCGGCCTGGGACGCGCGGTACAGGGAATCGATGATGGCTTCGTCCACCATCGAATTGACCTTGATCTGGACGCGGGCGGGGATGCCGGCCCGGGCGTTCCTGATCTCGGTCTCGATTCTGTCGATCAGCCCGGAACGGACCGAGCGCGGCGCCACGAGCAGCCTCTTGAACGTGGACTTCGGCGCGTAGCCGGAGAGCTGGTTGAACAGCTTCGAAAGGTCTTCGCCGACCTGTTCGTTCGCCGTCAGCAGGCCCAGATCCTCGTAGTAGCGGGCGGTGCGGGGGTGGTAGTTGCCGGTGCCGATGTGGCAGTAGCGGCGCAGGCCGTCCACTTCCTGGCGGACCACGAGGGAGAGCTTGCAGTGGGTCTTGAGCCCCACGATGCCGTACACCACATGGACGCCGGCCTGTTCCAGTTTCCGGGCCCAGGAGATGTTCGCCTGCTCGTCAAAGCGCGCTTTGATCTCCACGAGCGCCAGGACCTGCTTGCCGGCCTCGGCGGCGTCGATCAGGGCATCGACAATCGGGGAGTCACCGGAAGTGCGGTACAGGGTCTGCTTGATGGCCTGGACTTTGGGGTCCGCGGCTGCCTGTTCCAGGAACGCCTGGACCGACGTGGAGAAGGAGTCGTACGGGTGGTGCAGGAGGATGTCCCGTCGCCGCATGGCGGCAAAGACGTTGGCCGCCTTGGACGTTTCCGATTCGTTGAGGTAGCGCGAGGTGTGCGGGACGTGCTTGGGGTAGTGCAGGTCCGCCCGGTCGATCCCGGCAATCACCGAGAGTCCGCGCAGGTCCAGCGGCGCCGGGACGGAGTAGACCTCGGATTCCTCGACGCCGAGCTCGCGGATCAGCAGGGCACGGATGTTCGGGTTGATGTCATTGGTGACCTCAAGGCGGACGGGCGGGCCGAACCGGCGGCGCAGGAGTTCCTTCTCCAAGGCCTGCAGCAGGTTTTCGGCGTCGTCCTCTTCGACCTCGACGTCCTCGTTGCGGGTCACGCGGAAGATGTGGTGTTCCAGGACCTCCATGCCGGCGAACAGCTGGTCCAGGTGCACGGCGATCACTTCTTCGAGCGCGATGAACCGTGCCACCCGTCCCGGGACGGAGCCGGCGCGGGCGCCGTCGATGGAGATCAGGCGCGGGAGCTGGTCAGGGACCTTGACACGGGCGAAGAGCTCCTTGTCGCTGACCGGGTTGCGGACCACCACGGCGAGGTTCAGGGACAGCCCGGAGATGTAGGGGAACGGGTGCGCCGGGTCCACGGCCAGCGGCGTCAGGATCGGGAAAACCTTTTCCGCGAACATGGCGCTGAGCTGGTCCTTGGCCTGCGAGTCGAGCTCCTCCCAGTGCATCAGGTGGATGTGCTCATAGGCCAGCGCCGGACGGATCTGTTCGGCGTAGACCCGGGCGTGGCGCTGCTGCAGCCGGTGGGCCTCCTCGCCGATCTGCTCCAGGACCTGCATGGGGCTCAGCCCGGCAGGGGAGGGGACGGCGAGCCCCGTGGCGATCCGCCGCTTCAGCCCGGCCACCCGGACCATGAAGAACTCGTCCAGGTTGGAGGCGAAGATGGACAGGAAGCTGACCCGCTCCAGCAGGTACAGGTTGGGGTCCTCGGCCAATTCCAGGACCCGCGCGTTGAACGCAAGCCAGCTCAGTTCCCGGTCCAGGAACCGGTCGGGGCGGATGTCGCCTTCCGGTTCCAGGTTCGGTGCGAACTCCGGAATGTCGATCCGGTCCTGCGTGGCGCGCGAGGCCGGCACTTCGGAGGAGCCAAAGCGGGCACGTACCGGACGCGCCCCCTTTTCCGGCGTTGCTGGTTCAGACGTGGATGTCCGGGCGGTATCCCGTGGCATGGTGTCTCCTCAATGCTGGCGCGATGTAGCTTCAACCTTACAAGCAATCATGGCCGGATGACCCCAGGTTTCGGCCCGGGCCGGGACGGTTATCCGCCGACTTGACTAACGCCGTCCGACGCGGGAGCGGCGGCCGGTGATGGCTGCTGCGGCAGCGGCGCGTACATCACGTCGACATCCCAGCGGGTGAATCCGAGCCGGCGGTAGAGGGCGACGGCGGGGGTGTTGTCGGCATCGACGTAGAGCATGACGGCGCGGAGCCCCAGGTCCTGAAGATGCCTGATGCCGGCGACCGTGAGGGCCTTGCCCAGCCCGGATCCCTGGGCGTCGGGGGTCACGCCCACCACGTAGACCTCGCCCATTGCGGGGTGGTCGCCGTGCCGGGGGTGCACCTTGGTCCAATGGAATCCCAGGAGCCGGTCCGCCGGATCGACGGCCAGCAGGAAGCCCGCGGGATCAAACCACGGTTCGGCCATCCGGGCGTCCAGATCGGCCCGCGTCATGTTGCCTTGCTCCGGGTGGTGGGCGAAGGCGGCCTTGTTTGCGGCCAGCCAGGCGTCCTCGTCCCGGCCGGGCACGAAGGCGCGGAGCTGTACGCCGTCCGGGAGTTGGACCTCCGGCAGGGCCGCTGCCGCCGTCATCAACCGCATCTTCCACAGCTCACGCACGGCTCCGTAGCCGTAGCGGGCCGCGAGGTCGGCCGCGGCCTCGTGGTTTCCGTGGGACCAGGCTTTCAGGCCGGCGAAGCCGCGGACGGTCTTCAGTTCGCCCAGCAGGCGGTCGCCCACGCCCTGGTTGCGGTAGCTGGGATGGACGGCGACCTCGAGGATGCCGGTGCCGTCGGGTTCCTCGATGACGACGGCGACGCCGGCCAGGTCCTGCGCCGTCGCGGGATCCAACTTGTCGTCCGGGGCATAGAGGGCCAGGGCAAGCACCGAGTGCTCGCCCGCATCGCCGGCGCGCAGCGTGACAAGGGTCTGTTCGGACAACGGCGGATTGCCGTCGGACTCTTCCGCCGCGGCGACAAGGGCGGCGACGTCCCGCAGCAGCGCGGCGTCCACGGTTCCTTTTTCAGTGTGTACGGGCCAGTTTTCCGGGTGCGCAGGGCTCATGGTGCAAGGCTATCGGGTGCATGGGGGTCGGCGGCCGATTTTGTCGAACTGCGGACGGCCGCGTATAGTCGTTATCTCGTCCGGCGTTGAGCCAGATGCGAGGGGGATCCACCACTGGGGTGGCCTCGATACGTTCGACCCGTATGTCCTCCACTGATAAATACTGAGAAGTACTGCTAGATACTGAGAAGTTTGTGCCGATGGTTTGGTGCACCAAGTAAGGCCCCGGACTTTGGATTCCAGAGTCCGGGGCCTTCTGCGTTCAGTGCCTGCGTTCAGTACTTGTGTACAGTGCCTGCGTACCGGCGCCGCCGCGCTGTGGCGGCCGTGGCGCGCTCAGGCCTCGGTCAGTTCGTCCTCGGGCTGGCGGACCAGGGTCAGGCGGTAGCCGACGTTGCGGACGGTGCTGATCAGGTTCTCGTGGTCGGCGCCCAGTTTGGCCCGCAGCCGCCGGACGTGGACATCCACGGTGCGCGTGCCGCCGTAGTAGTCGTAGCCCCAGACTTCGGTCAGCAGCTGCTGGCGGGTGAACACCCGGCCGGGGTGCTGGGCCAGGTATTTCAGCAGTTCAAATTCCTTGAAGGTCAGGTTGAGCGCGGCGCCGTTGACCCGTGCGGTGTAGCTGGCCTCGTCAATCACGACGCCGGCGGCCCGGATTTCGGTCGGCACGTCTTCCTTGTCCGGAACGGCGCGCGCGACGCCGAGCCGGATCCTGGCCTCGACTTCTGCCGGGCCCGCGGATTCCAGGAGGATGTCGTCCACGGCCCACGCCGAGGACACCGCGGCCATGCCGCCCTCGGTGAGGATCAGCATCAACGGGGCGCTGAGGCCGGTGGCCTTGAGCAGCTGGGTGAGGGAACGTGCGCCGACCAGGTCCTTGCGGGCATCGAGCAGGACGATGTCGCAGGGGTCGGTCTCGAGCAGGGCAGTGGGCTCGGCCGGAAGGATATGCACCCGGTGGTTCAGCAGTTCCAGAGCAGGCAGGACGTCCACGGATGTTCCCGTGCTGTTCGTCAATAGCAGGATGTGCGACATTGTTCCTCCAAGGGGTGTCCGCGCATCGTTGGGCGTCTTGTTGCTGATGTTGAGTATACCTAAAGGCCCCATTCCGGCCATGGTCCCGTCACCTCCGGCGCCTCCTTTTGCGACACATACCGTTCACATAGGGCAGGATTGAACCGTCAGGGCCCGCGGCCCGTCGAAATTGAGCCGAGTCGAATTGGGGTCCGCAGTGAGCGAAGGTCTGGCCATGCTGGGTCTGCCGATGGCGAGCAGACAGTGAAGCCGTGGAGCGTCGGGATCATCGGCCTGGCCGGTCTCGCGGCGATTGTCGCCGGAGCCTATACCTCGCCTGAGGTCCTCCTGGCCGTCGCGGCGCTCGCCGCCGCCGGCATCGGTATCGGCTGGCCCTACTTTCTCGGCATCCCCGCCAAGAAGACCCTTGCGGTCTTGATTGGCCTGCCCGGCGTCGGGTCGGCAGTGGCTGCGACCTATCTCCCGGCTCCGGGCTTCCTGGACTGGACGCCGTCATTCCTGGCCGTCGGGGTCATGGCAATCTTCGTCATGCAGCTGATCCGGGGCACCGGTCAGGCCCAGCGCCTCGAATCCACCCTGGGCTCGTGCGCGGGTGTCCTGCTCTCCTGCCTCGGCGCCGGCTGGATTGCGAGTTCGCGCTTCAACGGGGTCCGCGAAATGATCCTCGTGGCGGCCATCAGCTCGGCGATCGCGCTGCTGGCGGGGCTGATCCGCTGGCCGGACCGGATCGTGGCGCCGCTGGGCATCGTGAGCGCCGGCCTTGCCGGGCCGCTCGCCGGCCTGGTGTTCTCCGACATCGCCGTGCTGCCGGCGGCCCTCGTCGGTGTCGTCGTGGGGGCGGTGCTGGTAAGTTTCCGCCGCCTCGTCATCCTCAACGGTGAAGGCCTTAATGTTTTGGCGGCCGTGGGCATGGGGCTCGGGCCGGTTTCTGCTGTCGGTTCCCTGGCCTACTTCATAGACAAACTACTCATCTACTAAGCGTTAGGATGGCATCATGTCCGTACTTGCATATGAGATCTTTTTCCTTGTCCTGCTTGGCGTGGCCAGCCTGTCCATGGCGTGGTTTGCCGGCTTTGTCGTGTACCGCCTCTTCAAAGGCCAGAAGTAACACGTTCCAGACCCCGTAGCTTCCAGAGGTAGATGCTGTGCCGATTGAAATCCCTACTGATCTGACCCCCGAAATCGTTCCGCTGTCCTGGCTCATTGGTGAGTGGGAGGGCAGCGGCCGGCTGGGGGCTGGAGACGAGGACTCCGACCACTTCCTGCAACACGTCTCGTTTACGCACAACGGCCTGCCGTACCTGCAGTACCGCGCCGAGAGCTGGCTGACCGACGACGAGGGCACGAAGCTGCGTCCCCTTACCGTCGAGACCGGCTTCTGGGCGCTGGAGCGTAAGCAGCGCGAGGAGGACGGCGGCCCCGGCCTGATCCCGGCGGACATCGTCCCGGTGCTCAAGAGCGCCGACGAGGTGGAGGCCCTGCGCAACAGCGACGGCGGCTTCGACATCTCGGTCTCCATCGCCCACCCCGGCGGGATCTCGGAGCTGTACTACGGCCAGATCAAGGGCCCCCAGATCCAGCTCAGCACCGACATGGTGATGCGCGGCAGCCACTCCAAGGAGTACACGGCGGCCACCCGGATCTTCGGGCTGGTGGAAGGAAACCTGCTGTGGCGCTGGGACGTGGCCACCGGCAAGAATTCGACGGCGGGCGGCGGCCTGGAGGCCCACGCATCGGCCATCCTCGCCAAAGCAGGCTAATTACGCGGTCTCACTGATTTTTCCGTTGTCACCATCGACCCAGGAGAAATACCGTGAATGACACAGTCACCAGCTCAGCCGGCAGCACAGCACCCGGCAGCGCCAGCTACGCCGACCTCAAGGCCGTGTTCTTCAACGGCACGCTCAAGAAGTCCCCGGACGTGTCCAACACGCAGGGCCTGATCGAGGTCAGCCGCCGGATCATGGAGAAGCAGGGCGTCAGCACCCGCGTGATCCGCACGGTGGACCACGACATCGCCAGCGGGGTCTACCCGGACATGCGCGAACACGGCTGGGCCACCGATGAGTGGCCGGAACTCTACCCGGCCGTCCAGGAAGCGGACATCGTCGTCGTCGCGGGGCCCATCTGGCTGGGGGACAACTCCTCGCAGACCAAGAAGCTCATCGAGCGCCTCTACGCCCACTCCGGGCAGCTGAACGCGAAGGGCCAGTGGGCCTACTACCCGAAGGTGGGCGGCTGCCTCATCACCGGCAATGAGGACGGCATCAAGCATTGCGCCATGAACGTCCTGTACAGCCTCCAGCACGTCGGCTTCACCATCCCGCCGCAGGCCGATGCCGGCTGGATCGGTCCCGTCGGGCCGGGACCGAGCTACCTTGACCAGGGGTCCGGGGGGCCGGAGAGCGATTTCACCAACCGCAACACCACCTTCATGACCTGGAACATGCTGCACCTGGCGCGCATGCTCAAGGACGCGGGCGGCATTCCCGCATACGGAAACCTGCCCGACGCCTGGAAAGCGGGCACCCGCTTCGACTTCGAAAATCCGGAATACCGCTAGGACCGGCCTGCCCCACAGTCCGGCGGAGCCAGATTGTCCCTGCCGGGGCCGGAACCTGCCGGGGCCGGAATACGCACAGAGCTAAGGACGTTCCTTTCAATATGACTATCAAAAGCCCCCTGTTGTCGCGCCCGGCCGCGGTTGAGGCCGGCGGCGCCGATGCCCGCGTCGCCGCCCACTACGGCGAGCCGCTCCGGGAGCAGCGGGCGCTGGCCGCCGGCACCGCCGTCGTCGATCTCTCACACCGCGGCGTGGTGACGGTCAGCGGGCCGGACCGCCTGAGCTGGCTCAACACGCTGTCCTCCCAGCAGCTCACTTCCCTGGCCCGTGGCCAGTCCACCGAACTGCTGTTGCTGAGCGTGCAGGGCCGGATCGAATTTGACGCCAGGGTGGTGGATGACGGCGCCACGACCTGGCTGATCGTCGAGGCAGCCGAGGCGGCCCCGCTCGCCGAATGGCTCAACATGATGAAATTCATGCTCCGGGTCGAAATCGCGGACGTCTCCGCCGACTGGGCCGTACTCGGCTCCACGCACCGCATCCCGGAATGGGACGCGCTGCAGGCGTGGGAAGACCCGTGGCCGCACGTCGGCGCCGGCGGCTACTCCTACGCTGTGGTGGGCGAGGACGCCCATCCAGGACTGGAACGGCCGTGGTTCGAGTACCTGGTCCCCGCGGACGAACTGGTCGCGACCGTGGGCGACCGTGCCCTCGCCGGCACCATGGCCTCCGAAGCGCTGCGGATTGCGGCGTGGCGGCCCCGGTGGGGCGCGGAAACGGACGACAAGACCATCCCGCATGAGCTCGACCTCCTCCGCACTGCCGTGCACCTGGCCAAGGGCTGCTACAAGGGCCAGGAGACGATCGCGCGCGTCCACAACCTGGGCCACCCGCCGCGCCGTCTCGTGTTCCTCCAGCTCGACGGTTCCCAGCACACCCTGCCCGCGGCCGGCAGCGAGGTGCGTGCGGGCGAGCGCAAGGTGGGCACCGTGACCTCCGTGGCGCAGCACTACGAGATGGGCCCCGTCGCCCTGGCCGTGATCAAACGCTCCGTCGCCCCGGACGAGGTCCTGACCGTCGTGGACGGGGACGAGCCGTACTCCGCGGCCCAGGAAGTCATTGTGGCCCCCGACGCCGGCCAGGTGGTGGGCCGCCAGACCGGCTTCCTGCGGGGCACCCGATGAACGGCGGGTCCAAAGTGAACGAGCCGGGCGCCGCGCCCGACGACGAGACACTCGCGCTGGCGCACGCGCTCTTCGACGCCGCCCGCGAGGGCAACTCCGCGCTGCTGGGCAGCTACCTGGCCGCCGGTGCCCCGGCCACGCTGACCACCTCCTCCGGCGACTCGCTGGTGATGCTGGCGGCCTACCACGGCCACGCCGGCACTGTCCGGCTGATCCTGGACCACGGCGGCGACGCCAACACGCCGAACGACCGCGGCCAGACCCCGCTGGCCGGTGCTGTCTTCAAGGGCTACACGGACGTGGCCCGGGAACTGCTGGACGCCGGGGCCGACCCGGACGCCGGCACCCCCACCGCGCGGGCCGCCGCGCAGATGTTCGCCCGGACGGACATACTGGCCCTCCTCGGCTGACCAATCGCGCCTGGGGCCGGGGCGCGGCCGGCCCGGGTTGGGGAGGATTGCCCTCAAATACTCCACGTGGAATAATCTTTAGTGGAGTAACTGCCGTTTAGGCCGAAGAGAACACTGCTAAACCGAGAAGGACTGCACCATGGCCCGGGCAACCGCATTGACACCCCTGGGTGTCGCCGCACTTTCCCTGCTCGTGGAAGAACCGATGCATCCCTACGAGATGTACCAGCTCCTGATCGCGCGGCACGAGGACCGGCTGGTCAAGGTGCGGCCAGGAACGCTTTATCACGCCGTCGGGCGGCTCGAGGATCAGGGGCTGGTCACAGCCACGGGAACGGACCGGGGAGGCAACCGTCCGGAGCGCACCACTTACTCGATCTCGGCTGCCGGCCGCGAAGCGTTCACGACGTGGCTGCAGGACATGCTCGCCGCCCCGGTCAACGAATACCCGGCCTTCCCGCTGGCCGTCTCCGAGGCCTACAACCTGCCCGCCGGCGTCGTCGTCGAACTCCTCGACCGGCGCCTTCAGGCGTTGGAGGAACAGCTCGGCTTCCTGGTCTCCGGCGAGGAACTGCTCGCGAAGAAGGGCGTGGAGCGCAAGTACTGGATCGATGTCCAGTTCCAGCAGAGCACGCTGCGCGCCGAAATCGCCTGGATCCGCAGCCTCCAGGACCAGCTCCGCTCCGGCGAACTGCCGTGGTGAACCCCGCGCAGGACCGCGGCCGGGACCCGGCCGCCCCCACACACAGCCCATCCACCGTTTCACACCAGCCCCTAAGGAACCGCATGGAAAACGTAGCCCGGCCATGGCCGGCACTCTGGTCCCTGGTGATCGGCTTCTTCATGATCCTGATCGACACCACCATCGTCTCGGTGGCCAACCCCAGCATCATGGAGGGCCTAAACACTGACATTAACTCGGTGATCTGGGTCACCAGCGCCTACCTGCTCGCCTATGCCGTGCCGCTGCTGATCACGGGCCGGCTCGGGGACCGTTTCGGTCCGAAAAAGCTCTACCTCTCCGGACTCGTCGTCTTCACCGTGGCATCGCTGTGGTGCGGCCTCTCCGGCAGCGTCGAGATCCTCATCGCGGCCCGTGTGGTCCAGGGCCTCGGCGCGGCGATGATGACGCCGCAGACCATGGCCGTCATTACCCGGATCTTCCCCCCAGACCGCCGCGGAGCGGCCATGGGCATCTGGGGTGCCACGGCCGGCGTCGCCACGCTGGTTGGCCCGATCCTCGGCGGCGTGCTGGTGGACGGCCTCGGCTGGGAATGGATCTTCTTCATCAACGTTCCCGTCGGGATTGTCGGCTTCATCCTCGCCCAGCGTTTCGTGCCCTCGCTGACCACCCACCCGCACAAGTTCGATATTCCCGGCGTACTGCTCAGCGCCCTCGGCCTGTTCCTCCTGGTCTTCGGCATCCAGGAGGGCGCGACGTACGACTGGGGCACCATCGCCGGCCCCATCACCGTCTGGGGCCTGATCATCAGCGGCATCGCCGTGCTGGTGGTCTTCGTCCTGTGGCAGAAGTTCAACACGGGTGAACCGCTGCTGCCCCTGTCCCTTTTCAAGGACCGGAACTTCTCGCTCGCCAACATTGCGATCACCACGGTGGGCTTCACCGTCACCGCGTTCAGCCTGCCGCTGATCTTCTACTACCAGATCGTCCGCGGACTGACCCCGACCCAGTCGGCGCTCATGATGGTGCCGATGGCGCTGATCTCGGGCGGGCTCGCCCCCGTCGTCGGCCGGATCATCGACAAGGTCAACCCGAAATTCATCACCGCGACCGGCCTGGTCCTGATGTCCGTGGCGCTGTTCTGGAATGCCCTGCTCATGCACCCGGACACCCCCATCTGGCTGTTCCTGCTGCCGAGCGCAGTGCTGGGCTTCGCCAATGCAGGCATCTGGGCGCCGTTGAGTTCCACCGTCACACGCAACCTGCCGCCGCGGCAGGCCGGAGCCGGCTCAGGCGTCTACAACACGACCCGCCAGATCGGCGCCGTACTCGGCAGCGCCGCCATCGCCGTCCTGATCCAGTCGCGGCTGGCGGCCGAGCTCCCCGCCCGGCCCGGAGCAGGCGCAGACGCCAGCCCGATGGGCTTCGGCGGGGCCCTGCCGGCGGAGCTTCATGAGGGGTTCTCGACGGCGATGGGCCAGTCCATCCTGCTGCCGGCGGCGGTCATCCTGCTCGGCGCTGCCGTGGCGCTGTTCTTCGCCAAGCCCAAGCCGGTCCGGGGCTGGGGCGAACCAGATGCTGCCGCAGCCACAGCCGCAGCAACGGACACGGGTAAGGCAGACACCGACAGGGCAGACACGGACAGGGCCGCCGCGGAGCGCGGCTAGCCTGGCGGCATCCGGATCAGCCCAGCAGCACGCTGGTCTGGATGCCGCCCGCGGAAAATCCCAGGCTCCGGGCCAGCGCCAGCGACCCCTTGTTGCTGACTTCTGAACGCCACTGCAGCGTCAGTCCGGCTGCGAGGGCCTCGTGGGCGGCTACTGAGGCGGCCAGCTTGCCCAGGCCGTGGCGCCGCCATTCGGGCGCGACCAGAACGCCCATATGGGCCAGGAGCCCTTCCCATTCGGCATACGCCCCGCAGGCCACGGGCGTCCGCCGCCCGTCTTCCAGATGCAGGACGGTGAAGCGGTGTTCCAGGTCGGCGAGGCCCACCTCGTTGACGTCGTCGGGCGGGCAGAAGGTCTCCAGCTCGATCGCTTCCGGGTTCCCGTGCGAGACCGTCAGCTCCCCGGCAGGCTGCTGCAGGGGGAGGTCGTCGGCGAAGAAGAGTGCCGCGGCGCCGAGCCCGTGGCCGCCGTGCCCGCGGGTGATGGTCAGCAGCGTCACGTGCTGGGCCAGTTCCTCGTCCGAGAGACCCTCGGCGGCGTCCAGCGCCCACTGCGGGCCCACCAGGGCGGAGTTGCCGAACAGGCGGACGAACTGCAGCGACCGGGCTGTCTCATCCGCCCGGGTGAGCCTCACGCCGGCGGCAGCCGCGAAGGCGCCGTCGTCGAACCCCAGGCGGCGCGCCCATGCGAGCTGGACAATTTCTGCGGAACCGGGCTCAAGAGTCATGAATCAACCCTACCCATCGCGGCCGCGCGCCCGGCTCTTCCCTGCCTGGCTGCGGCGCTGCCCGCCCGCTTCTTCCCTGCGGGCCGTCCCCGAGCCGGACCCGCCGGTGTCCGCTTAGCCGAAGAGGACTGCGGCCTCGTCGTAGCGGCTCTGCGGTACGGACTTGAGGTTGCCGAGTGCGGCGTCGAAACCGACGTGCACAATATCCGTGCCGTGCAGCGACACCATGGTGCCCCAGCGCTTTTCCACTACCGAATCGATGGCGGCCATGCCCAGGCGGGTGGCCAGGACCCGGTCGAACGCCGTCGGGACGCCACCGCGCTGGATGTGGCCAAGGACCGTCGCGCGGGTCTCGATGCCGGTGCGTGCCTCCAGTTCGGGGGCAAGCATTTCGGCGATGCCGCCGAGGCGGGGCCGGCCAAAGGTGTCGAGGCCGCGCTCCGAATGCGGGGACTCCTGGCCTTCGGGCACAAACCCCTCGGCGACGACAAGCAGCGGGGCGCGGCCACGGTCGTGGGCGGAGACGACCCATTCGGCGATCTGTTCCATGGAGGCCTTCTGCTCCGGGATCAGGATGGCGTGGGCGCCCGAGGCCATGCCGGCGTGCAAGGCGATCCAGCCCACATGCCGTCCCATGACTTCGGCAATCATGCAGCGGTGGTGGGACTCTCCGGTGGTGCGCAGCCGGTCGATTGCCTCGGTGGCGATTTCCACGGCCGTGTCGAAGCCGAAGGTGTAGTCCGTGGCGTCGAGGTCGTTATCGACCGTCTTGGGCACGCCCACGATTTTGAGGCCGGCGTCGGTGAGCCGCTTTGCGGCGGCCAGCGTGCCCTCGCCGCCGATGGCGATGATGGCGTCGATCCCGAGCCGGTCCATGTTGGCTTTGATGACCTCGGGACCGCCGCCGTTCTCAAACGGGTTGGTGCGGGACGTGCCCAGGATGGTGCCGCCCTGCTTGGCGATGCCGCGGACCATGGTGCGGGGAATTTCCACGATGTCGCCCTCGACAACGCCGCGCCAGCCATCCTTGAATCCTACGAACTGCTGGCCGTGGACCGCGATTCCTTTGAGGACGGCGCCACGGATGACGGCGTTCAGGCCGGGGCAGTCTCCGCCGCTGGTGAGGATTCCAATTTTCATGTCTTGGCTCAAATCCTGGTTTGAAGGGGTACAGGCAGAGCGCCACGCTGAGCTCACCCTAGAGTCTAGTGGCGGGTGTGGGGCAGGACACAAACGGTTACAAAAGGTGCCCCCGCCATGATGGCGGGGGCACCTTTTCGTGGTGCGGCGCAGCTACCGGGGAAGGTTGCCGCCGGGCCGGGCCGCGGGGCCGGGCCGGCCTGTGACGGATGGCCTGTGATGGATGTCAGGGCCGGGAGGAACGCTTCGAGAGGAAGCTTTCGAGGACGATTGCGTTGCGCTGGTCCGGGAGGAGGAGCCAGGCCGCGAGGTAGACCACGAACGCCGGGCCAGGGAGCAGGCTCAGGAGCAGGTAGGCGATCCGGACATAGGCCACATCAACCTTCAGTTTGGCGGCAACCCCGCCGCAGACGCCGCCAACCCAGCGCTGCGGACCACGTTTCAGGCCGAGGCCCCGGATGGTGTCAAAGAATTTATCCATGGGTCAAGACTTCCCTGTAGTTGACTTATTGTCACGCCTGCGTGCCGAGACCAGGCCGCCCACTACCAGGGCACCCCCGGCCCCGATCATCAGGCCGATCAGCACATAGGTGCCGTTGAGGGCCACGAGGCCGAGCCGGGAAATGATGATCAGTGCAGCCAATGCCACCACTGTCAGTCCCCAGACCACTGTGCCCACCCGGGCGGGCGAACCCGCTTCGGGGTCGTGCCCGGCATCGGCCAGCGGCGAGTCGTCATAGCTGCTCATGTCAGTCGCCTTCCTTGATGGTCACGTTGCTGACGGTGCCGGAGATCTCCAGGACCAGCCGGGCGCCCGGCTTCGCGGTGTTGTAGTCGCTTTGCTGCGTCGTCATGCCGCCGCGGTCCTGGTTGCCGTCGTGGAGGTTGCCCATGGTCATGTCCGCCTGGACGTGCACCGGAACGGTGGCGGGGATGACGACGGTGAGGTTGCTGGCCGTCGCGTCGATCGGAACTACGACGTCGGAGCCCAGGGGCGGATTCAGCGCCAGCTTGGTCAGGTCCGCGGTTCCGGCGCCGCCGGTGATCTCGAAGCCGCCTTGGGCCTGCTGAATGCTCGCCGGCGTCCAGTCGGCGTTCTGGAAGCGGAACCGGTCCCCGTGCGGGACCACGCTGAAGATGGCGCCGATCAGCAGGGCCACGACCGCGAAGAAGCCCAGGATCCCGGAGGTCCGGCCCCGCAGCCCTGCGAACAGGATCCCGAGGCCCAGGATGGCCGCGCCGAAGGCCCAGACCAGCGCGTTGCCGGCATCGCCGAGATCGATCACGTTGGCGGCGTCGAGGGCCTTGATGCCCCCGCCCACCAGGAGGGCGGAGCCGACGGTGATGGCGACCGCCGGAGCGCCCGGGCCAAGGTTGCGCGCGGCCGGTGCAGGCGGTGTGGCGCCGGACCCCGGTCCGTAGCCGCCTGGGGGAACAGGACCGGGCGGGACGGGGCCGGACGCAATGGGTCCCGACGGCGGAGGCGGACCCCAGCCCGGGCCGGTGCCGGTGACTCGAGAGCTGTCAGTCGGGTCGCCATACGTCCGGCCGCCGCCCTGCGGGAAGCTGCCTGCTGATTGCGGCCCGTCGGCGGTGCGGGGGCCAGCCGCAAAAGCCGCGGCGCCGGCCGGGCTGCCTGAGTCGTAACGCGAAGGCATGCCAGTGGCTCCGTCCCGGATCTTGTTGCGTTGGGTCAGGTAGTAGACGAGGTAGATGGCACCGCCCACCCAGAAGACGGTCCAGACGAAGGCGCCGAAGCCGAAGCGGTCCCAGCCCCAGACCCCGGTGCCCAGGCTGGGGAAACCGATGACCGAGGTGATGAGCGCGCCGGTCATGCCGGCTGTCCACCGCCCTGCGGCGGCCTCCTGGACGTGAATGCGGCCGTCGGGTTCGGGCAGCAACGCCCAGGCCAGGCCGTAGGCGAGAACGCCAATTCCGGCGAAGACGGTCAGGACGATCAGGACGCCGCGGATAATCAGCGGGTCGACGCCGAGCCGGTGGGCTATGCCGCTGGCCACGCCGCCGATCCAGCGGTCGCGTCCGCGGTAAATGCCCTGGCTGCGGATCCAGTCGAAGAAATTCTGGGTTTGCCGGCCTGGCAACGGCCCATTCGGATCGCCGGGCGGGTAAAGCCGCGGCGGCTCCGGCGGCGCGCCGCCCGGCCCGGAGGAGGCCGGAGCGGGCTGGCCCGTGCCTGGAAGTTCGGGGTCGGGACGTTCCGTGTGCGGAAGGTCCGTGACGGAACGTTCAGTGTGCGGAAGATCCGTGGCGGGAGGTTCCGGTTCTGGAAGTTCCGATTCTGGAAGTTCGGGGTGGGATCGATCCGTGGCCGGCCGGTCTGCGGAGGCCGGGCCTTCATCGGGGTGCGGAGTGTGCGGGTTCATACTTCGATCCTTCCCGTTCCCGGCGCCGGCCTCTACTGGGGAACACCCTGAACGGTCCCTGAGTGGCCCCCGGTTGGGCCCTCAAACGCGTCCGGGAAACCCCGATCCGTGCTTGGATTGAGGCATGACAACCGCGCCCGCCCGCCCGCCGCTGGTCCGCAGCAGCGACCGCGTGATTGCCGGCGTGTGCGCGGGCCTCGCCAACCACCTGGGCTGGCCAGTGCGCATGGTCAGGATCGGCATGGCAGTGGCTGCGCTCGCCGGCGGGGCGGGGGTGGCCTTCTACGCCTGGCTTTGGATCATGGTCCCCACGGCGGATGAGAGCGCCCGGCGCAGCGCCCGCCGCCCGGCATCGCCCATCGCTCCGGCAGTGAGCTTCCCGGACACCCCAGGCGTGGCAAACCTGCCCGACGCCCCCGGCATGCCTGGAGCCCCCGGAACCAGTGGAACGCCAACGACGGCGGCGCCGGGGTCCTGGCGGTCCAAAGTTTCCGGCATGCCCTTCGGCAAGGAGATCCTGCTGGGCGCGGGCCTGTTGCTGGCCGCCGGGATCCTGATCGCCCGGCTCCTGGGGGTCGACGTGCCGCTAGGTACCCTGATCCCGGTCGCGGCGATCCTGGGCGGTGCCGCGATCGCCTGGATGCAACTGGACGAGACCCGCCGGGCGGGGCTCGTGGACAAGACCAAAGCGGACCAGGCCGGCGGCTGGGCCCGCCTCGCGGCCGGGCTCGCCCTCGTCGTGGCCGGCGTGCTGGTCATGGTGTCCGGCTCGGGGTCCTGGGAACAGACCTGGCTCGCCCTCCTGGCCTCGGTGGCCGTGCTCGGCGGCGTGGCCCTGGTGCTTCTGCCATGGGGGCTGAAGTTCTGGCGCGACCTGGAAACAGAGCGCGCGGGGCGGGTCCGCGCCACCGAGCGTGCCGAGATCGCCGCCCACCTCCATGACTCCGTGCTGCAGACCCTCGCCCTGATCCAACGCCGGGCCGGCAACGAGCACGATGTCATCAGGCTGGCCCGCGCGCAGGAGCGCGAGCTGCGTGGCTGGCTGTACCGGGACGCCGACAAGGAATCCGGTCAGCTGTCCGACGGCATCAAGGCCGCCGCAGCCGAGGTCGAGGACGCCCTGGGGAACGCCGTCGAGGTGGTCAGCGTGGGGGACTGCGCCATGACTCAACGCCACGAGGCCCTCGTTCAGGCATCCCGAGAGGCCATGCTGAACGCCGCCCGGCACGGCGGCGGCGCCGTGTCCGTCTACCTGGAAGTCACCGACGCCGCCGCGGAAGTTTTCGTCAAGGACAGGGGCCCGGGCTTCGATCCGGATTCCGTTCCCCCGGACCGGCTCGGCGTCAGAGAATCGATCATCGGCCGGATGAACCGCCACGGCGGCACCGCCGCGATCACCAGCAGCCCGGACGGCACCGAAGTGCGGCTCCGGCTGCCCGTCGCCGCCGCCTCGGCCGGAACCGCCGCGGCCGCCGCCAACAACGCCAACGGAGAGGCCAAACCGTGACCAGCCCAGCATCAGCATCAGGAAGCCCCGCACCGATTCGCGTGGTGATCGTGGACGACCACGCCATCTTCCGCTCCGGGTTGAAGGCGGACCTGGACCCGGACATCGCCGTCGCAGGGGAGGCCGGAACAGTGGAGGAGGCAATCGCCGTCATCGCACTCCAGCGCCCCGACGTCGTGCTCCTTGACGTCCATCTTCCCGGCGGCCGGGGTGGCGGCGGACGCGAGGTCCTGGCCGGCTCGGCGCCCCTGCTGGGCACCACGCGGTTCCTGGCGCTGAGCGTCTCCGACGCGGCAGAAGATGTGGTGTCCGTAATCCGGGCCGGCGCGCGCGGCTATGTCACCAAGACCATTTCCGGCGCGGAGATCAGCGGCGCCGTCCGCCGCGTGGCCGGCGGCGACGCCGTCTTCTCACCCCGGCTGGCGGGCTTCGTCCTGGACGCGTTCGGCACGGCCCCCGCGGACATCGCCGACGGCGAGCTCGACAAGCTCTCGGCGCGGGAGCTCGAAGTGATGCGCCTTATCGCCCGCGGCTACAGCTACAAGGAGGTGGCCAAAGAACTGTTCATCTCGATCAAGACCGTTGAAACCCACGTCTCGGCCGTGCTGCGCAAGCTTCAGCTCTCCAGCCGCCACGAGCTGACCCGCTGGGCCGCCGAGCGCCGCCTGCTTTAACCCAAGGATGCGCTATCACTTAGGGTCCTTATCGCACTGGAATAAGGACCCGAAGTGATAGCGCATCGGGGTTTGTGACGTGTTAGTTCGCCTTGCCGAGGAAGTCCTGCAGGCGGGCGACGCCCGTGGCCAGGTCGTCGTCGCCGAGTGCATAGGACAGGCGCAGGTAGCCGGACGGGCCGAACGCCTCGCCGGGAACCACGGCCACCTCGACCTCGTCAAGGATCAGCGCCGCGAGTTCGGCAGAGGTGGCCGGCCGCACCGGGCCGTTCGCAGACGGGAACTCCTTGCCCAGCAGCGCGCGGACGTCCGCGTACACGTAGAACGCGCCCTTCGGTGTCGGGCAGTCAACGCCGTCAATCGCGTTCAGGCCCGCGACGATCGCCTTGCGGCGGCGGTCAAATGCCACCTTCATCTCATCGACGGCGGTCAGCGGCCCGGACACGGCCGCGAGGGCGGCGACCTGGGGGATGTTGGAGACGTTCGACGTCGCGTGCGACTGCAGGTTGGTGGCGGCCTTGATGACGTCCGCGGGCCCGATCATCCAGCCCACACGCCAGCCGGTCATGGCATAGGTCTTCGCCACGCCGTTGAGGATAACCACCCTGTCGCCGAGCTCGGGCACCGCGGTGGCGATCGAGGTGAACGGCACGCCGTCGTAGGTCAGGTGTTCGTAGATCTCGTCGGTGACAACCCACAGGCCCTTGGACGCTGCCCACTGGCCGATCTCCTTGACCTGCTCCGGCGAGTACACGGCGCCGGTGGGGTTGGAAGGGGAGACGAAGAGCAGGATCTTGGTGCGCTCGGTGAGGGCCGCTTCCAGCTGGTCCACGGTGACCAGGTAGCCCTGCTCCGGGCCCGCGAACACCTCTACCGGCACGCCGCCGGCCAGCCGGATGGCCTCCGGGTATGTGGTCCAAAACGGGGTAGGAACAATGACCTCGTCGCCCGGATCCAGCAGGGTGGCGAAGGTGTTGTAGACGGCCTGCTTGCCGCCGTTGGTCACCAGCACCTGGGACGCCGCCGCCTGGTAGCCGGAATCCCGGAAGGTCTTGTCCGCGATGGCCTGCTTCAGTTCGGGGAGCCCGCCGGCGGGGGAGTAGCGGTGGTATTTCGGCTGGCTGGCGGCCTCGATGGCGGCCTGCACAATGTAGCCGGGGGTCGGGAAGTCGGGTTCCCCGGCTCCGAAGCCAATAACCGGACGGCCGGCTGCCTTCAGCGCCTTCGCCTTGGCATCGACGGCCAGAGTGGCGGATTCGGCTATGGCGGAAATGCGCTGGGAAATGCGGGCAGCAGACATGGGCGGGTCCGTTCTTCGCTTGCAGCTGGAAGGCTGGATGTGGGATTCGACGAAATCTACTCTATGCTGTTCAGCGGATCCCCCGGGGTGCCTGAACCCGAATGTGACTGACGGCTGTCAGTTGGTATTCGCAGGCACGCAGGGGTCCGAAGAGGGCCGGTTCGACGTAGACGCAGTTGTTGCGTAGACTGGTTCTCCGGTGTTGAAAACACGATGATGGCCTGCGCCTCAGGGAAGCCTGTGGGACGCATCGGCCGGAGCGGTTTTTCTCCCCGAAGGGTAGTGGCGCAATTGGTAGCGCAGCGGTCTCCAAAACCGCAGGTTGCAGGTTCGAGTCCTGTCTGCCCTGCGCATGCTGTTCCGGATTATCCGGAACCAGCGCAGCAACCATGGTTCAGTTCAGAGCCGGGTATCCGATCATTGCGAGGATGAGTGAGGACCAGGTGACCGAAACAGCTGCCAGCAGCTCCAAAGGCCGCCCCGCCAAGAATGCCGCCAAGCCCGGCTTCTTCGCTCGTATCGCGATCTTCATCCGCCAGGTCATTGGCGAACTGAAGAAGGTCGTCGCACCGACCCGTAAAGAACTGATCAACTACACACTCGTGGTACTGGTGTTCGTGACCATCATGATGGTGATCGTCACCTTGCTGGACCTGGCCTTTGGGACCGCGGTCAGCTGGGTCTTCGGCGGCAGCGGCCCCACGGACAGCTAAGGCGACCGGTCCGCAGACTGCGTGGATGCCCCGGGAAACCGGAGATTCCGCGGGGTGTGCGGAATTGAGTCATTTAAATAGGCATGTTAGGCAATGAGGAAGCAGGAGACCAAGTGTCTGAGCAGGAGCTCGAGGTAACTGAGACTGAGCTGGATAAGAGCCAGGGCGCCGCGGTGGAAGCCGCGGAAGAGTCCGAGGCTGTGTCTGCTGCGCCCGAATCCGACGTCACTGACGAGGCCGTAGCCACGGAAGCAGAAGCGGCAGACGACGCAGAGGCAGCAGTTGCAGCCGACGCCGACGCTGATGAGGCTGACACCGACGCTGATGAGGCTGACGCCGACGTGCTGGCAGCGGCGGCCGCCAAGGCCGACGTCGACCCCGCGGACGAGTTCAAAGCCAAGCTGCGCCGCCAGGAGGGTGACTGGTACGTCATTCACTCCTACGCAGGCTACGAGAACCGCGTCAAGGCCAACCTTGAGACCCGCATCCAGACCCTGGACATGGAAGATTACATCTTCGAAATCCAGGTTCCGATGGAGGAAGTCGTTGAGATCAAGAACGCCCAGCGCAAGGTCATCAACCGTGTCCGCATCCCCGGTTATGTCCTGGTCCGCATGGACCTGACCGACGCTTCCTGGGGTGCCGTCCGCCACACCCCCGGTGTCACCGGCTTCGTGGGCAACGCCCACAACCCGGTCCCGCTGCGCCTCGATGAGGTCTTCTCCATGCTCGCGCCGGTATTCGAAGAAGAGCAGGCCGAGAAGGGCAAGCCGGTCAAGCACGCCGCCGCCCAGGTCGACGTCGACTTCGAGGTTGGCGAGTCGGTCATCGTCAAGGAAGGCCCGTTCGAGACCCTCCCCGCCACGATCTCCGAGATCAAGATCGATTCCCAGACCCTCGTGGTGCTGGTGTCCATCTTCGAGCGCGAGACTCCGGTCACCCTGGCGTTCAACCAGGTCAGCAAGATCTAGCTTTTCCCTAAGAATTCGCCCCGGGCTGCCCGCTTAGCAGCCACGGAGCGGCCGGCCGCCTTGCCATGGCGGCCACCAACCTGAGGCACGCTCCTGTGCCCCAGGACGTATTTGAGAGAAGGACCTACATTGGCTCCCAAGAAGAAGGTCACCGGCCTCATCAAGCTGCAGATCCAGGCAGGTGCCGCTAACCCGGCCCCGCCGATCGGTCCTGCGCTCGGCCAGCACGGTGTCAACATCATGGAATTCTGCAAGGCGTACAACGCTGCGACGGAAGCCCAGCGCGGCAACGTTATCCCCGTGGAAATCACGGTCTACGAGGACCGTTCCTTCACGTTCATCACCAAGACCCCGCCGGCTGCAGAGCTCATCAAAAAGGCTGCAGGCGTCGCCAAGGGTTCGGCTACCCCGCACACCGTCAAGGTTGCCAAGCTGACCCAGGCCCAGGTCAACGAGATCGCCACCACCAAGATGGAAGACCTCAACGCCACCAGCCTCGAAGGCGCAGCGAAGATCATCGCCGGCACCGCCCGCTCCATGGGTATCACCGTCGAGGGTTAATTCCCCACCGCTGATGCGCCGGGATCGGGAAACCGGTCACGACGCCGTCAGCACCGCCGGCCAGCCGGCACCACCTAAACAATGAAGAGCGGAATTCCGGAACGGATACACCAGCCGGAATGCCGCCTGTGGCAGGGCCCAGCGCGGTCCGCAGACCACAACTGCACAAGGAGAAATAAGCAGCATGGCAAAGCGCAGCAAAGCATATGAGGCAGCCGCGGCCAAGATCGACGCGGAGAAGTTCTACGCGCCGTTCGAGGCAGTGACGCTCGCCAAGGACACCAACCCGTCCAAGTTCGACGCCACCGTTGAGGTCGCTTTCCGCCTCGGCGTTGACCCGCGTAAGGCCGACCAGATGGTCCGCGGCACCGTCAACCTGCCGCACGGCACCGGTAAGGTCGCCCGCGTCCTCGTCTTCGCAACGGGCGACAAGGCTGAGGCCGCAATCGCGGCCGGCGCCGACTTCGTTGGTTCCGATGACCTGATCGAAAAGATCGCCGGCGGCTGGACCGACTTCGACGCCGCCGTCGCCACCCCTGACCTCATGGGCAAGGTTGGCCGCCTCGGTAAGGTCCTGGGTCCGCGTAACCTGATGCCGAACCCGAAGACCGGCACCGTGACCGCTGACGTCGCCAAGGCCGTCAACGACATCAAGGGCGGCAAGATCGACTTCCGCGTCGACAAGCACTCGAACCTGCACTTCATCATCGGCAAGGTTTCGTTCGACGCCATCAAGCTGGCCGAGAACTACGCAGCCGCACTGGAAGAGGTCCTGCGCCTCAAGCCGTCCGCTTCCAAGGGCCGCTACATCCAGAAGGCCACCGTGGCCACCACGTTCGGCCCGGGCATCTCGGTTGACCCCAACGTCACCAAGGTCCTGACCGAGGTCTAGTCCTCACCGGATCCACGGAACTGCGGCTTCGCTGACGTCGCCGGTTCCAGCCAAAGGCCGTCCCGCAACTGCGGGGCGGCCTTTCGCCGTCCTGCGCCGGGACCCCGTGGCGTGCGAAACGTTTGGCATCCGGGACCCTTGGTGCCGCCGGACTTGCCGGTTAGGCTGTCCCGGTGACTACGCCGTCGTACCTCATCGAGGAACTCTCCCTGCCCGCCAGCCTTGATGCTGCCGACACCGATGCCGCTGATACGGCAGAGTTCCTCGAATTCATGGAACTCTGTGATGAGCTCATCCTGCAGACTTGGGGCAACCTGGACCGGGCATCGTCCGCGGCGGCCCGCCTGCAGTACTGGCGGGACACGGCGTACACCCGGCTTCGGCTCTTCTTCGTCCGCGTCGACGGGCGCATGGCGGCCAACTCCTGGGTCCGCTGTGAACTGCAGGAGAATCTGGGCAGTGCGCTGCTGCACGTGAGCGTCCTGGATGCCTTCGCCGGGCGGGGGATCGGCCGGGCACTGCTGGAGCACGCCGAGGCGCTGGCCTCCGCCGACGGGAGGACCATTCTGCAGACCTTCACCGAGCACCCGGCCGATTTCGACGTCGATGGCACCAACCTCATCAAGCCCGCCACGGGGACCGGAGCGCTGCCCGCCGGCGCGCCGGGCGTCCGTTTCGCCGGAAAAGCCGGCTACCGCCTGGAGCAGGTCGAACGGTTCAGTTCGCTCGACGTCCCGCCCGCCGCGGACCTCGACGCCCTGGAACGGGACGCCCTGGCCCGCGCGGGGGACTATGAGCTGCTGCACTGGACCGATTCCTGCCCGGAGGAACATGCCGCCCAGCTCGCGGTGCTCATGTCCCGCATGAGCACCGATGCCCCCTCCGGTGCGCTGAGTTACGAGCCGGAAATCTGGGACGTCGCCCGGGTCCGCCACGTCGAGGACACCTGGCGGCGCGCCGGCCAGTCCTCCCTCGTGGTGGCGGCACGGCACCGGGCCAGCGGCGAACTGGCCGCCTATACCGTCCTGCAGACAACAGCCGACAAGCCCTGGCTGTCCAACCAGGACGATACCCTCGTCGCTGTGGGCCACCGCGGCCACCGGCTTGGCATGCTCATCAAGATCCGCAACCTGCGCCTGCTGCGGGAGTCCTACCCAGCGGTCCGGCGCGTCCTGACGTACAACGCCGCCGAAAACGACCATATGCTCGGCATCAACATCGCGTTGGGCTTCAAGCCGGCGGGCTACGACGGCGAATGGCAGCGGACCGCTGCCGCCGCGGACGCAGCCACCTGCAATGAGATCCGGAACTGACCAGGCGCCGGCTGGGGCGGAAGCTGCCGGGCGCAGACTGGAGCGGAAACTGCCCGGCGTCACCAATGGAACAGCGGCCCAAACCAGCATATGCTGGCGGTTGAAAGCCCGGTTTGAGCCGGGCCGTACCGATGGTGGGTGGCACAACGGCTGGGAAGATGCCCTCTATGGCAAACGATGTACGGATTGAGCAGCTGTGGATCCCCGATTCCCTTGACGCGCCCGATGCCGCCGACTTTCTCGCCGCCATCGAGGTGGGGCGCAGGGTCCGGATGCAGACCTGGGGCACCGACGACCTCGCCTACGCGCCGCAGGAAAAGCTGCTTGAGATGGCGGACCCCTACGAACGCCAGGTGATCCTCGTCGCCAAGATCGACGGCGTGATTGTCGGGACTGCGGACATCGCCCTGCCGCTGGTGGACAACCTCGATCTCGCCGAATTCACGCTCGACATCCTGCCGGAATTCCGGCGCCAGGGCGTGGGGAGGCAGCTGCTGGCGGCCGCCGAACATTTCGCCCGGGACGAGGGCCGCCACACGATCCTGATCGACACCAACCACCCGGGATCAACCCTGACGGACCCGGAGGCCGAACAGCTCGTGCCCGGCAGCGGTGTCGGGTTCGTCCCGCTGGGCAGCCGTGACGTGGAATTTGCCCGCCATACCGGCTACACCCTGCAGCACATCGAGCAGTTCAGCTCCTGTGCGTTGCCGCTGGACACCAAGCTCGTCGCCGATCTGGAGGCCGAGGCCGAGGAAGCCAATGCCGGCCGATACCGTCTGCACCACTGGACGGACCGGTGTCCTGACCAGTGGCTCGAGGCCGTCGCCGCGCTGGAAAACCAGGCAGGCGAGGACGAAGTGCCGGGGCCGGATGCCCAGGAAATGGTGTTCGACGGCGGCATCCTCCGGGAAGCGGAGGAAGTCACCATAGCCCAGGGCCGCCGGACGGTGGTCACCGCCGTCGAGCACATCGCCAGCGGAACGCTCGTGGGCCTGACCACCATCAGTGTCCTGGCCCTGCGCCCGGACGTCGTCTTCCAGGACGACACGGTGGTGCTGCAGGAACACCGCGGCAACAAGCTCGGGCTGCTGATCAAGGTCGCCAACATGGAACGGCTCAGCGAACAGTTCCCGGACGCCCGGGTCCTGTACACGTGGAACGCCCCGGAGAACCGCTACCTCCTGAAGGTCAACCAGCAGCTGGGCTTCACGACAGCGGGCGTGACGGGTCTCTGGCAAAAAGAACTCCCCAACTTCGGACCGGCTGTCAGCTGAGGGCTGTTCACCCGGCACTGCCCGCCGGGCCCGATTTGGAACACGCGCGCCGTGTCCCGTAAGCTTGGAGGACCAAAGACCGTCGGTTGTTGGAAATCCACTCTCCCAAGCAAGACTCACTTCTGCAGTCGCGCCGGGAGAGCGCAGTGGATTTCCGGACGAAGGACCCTGAACATAGGGCGGCCGGCGCAGGTGAACGAAGCAAAGCTCCGCGGTCATGGACCGCGTCGAGACAAGCCCCGTGCATCTGCGCGGGGCGTTTTTTAGTTTTTAGCTCTTTTGAGCGGGGACCCGGACATACCGGCACTATCCCCGGAAGGAGGGTTATGGCAACGCCTAGCAAGGTTTCAGCAGTAGCTGAGATCACTAACGATTTCAAGGAATCGAACGCCGCTGTCCTGACCGAATACCGCGGGCTCACCGTTGCACAGCTCAAGCAGCTGCGTGTCTCTCTCGGCCAGGAAACCAAGTTCTCGGTCGTCAAGAACACCCTGACCGCCATTGCAGCCAAGGAAGCTGGTGTCGAAGCATTCGACGGTCAGCTCGCCGGCCCCACTGCAATCGCGTTCATCAAGGGTGACGCAGTTGCAGCTGCCAAGAGCCTGACGGATTTTGCCAAGGCCAACAAGCAGCTGGTCATCAAGACCGGTTACTTCGAGGGCAAGGCACTGAACGCCAGCGAAGTTGCTGCCCTGGCAGCACTCGAGTCCCGTGAGCTGCAGCTCGCCAAGGTTGCAGGGATCCTCAAGGCTCCTGCTGCCGCCGCTGTACGCATCATCGACGCACTGCGCCTCAAGCTTGAAGAAGAGAACGGTGCACCGGCAGCAGCCGAAGCACCCGCCGCTGAAGAAGCTCCCGCAGCAGATGCAGCAGCCGAGGCCGAAGCACCGGCCGAAGCCGCAGCCCCCGAAGAGAACTAGTCCTCTTCTCCATAAGACTCCGGTGCGACAGCGAGCCTCAGGGCCGCCGCGCACCACTATAGGAAGGACGCCACACCATGGCGAAGCTCACCAACGAAGAGCTCATTGAAGCTTTCAAGGAACTGACCATCATCGAGCTCTCCGAGTTCGTCAAGCTCTTCGAAGAGACCTTCGAAGTTACTGCTGCTGCCGTTGCCGTTGCCGGCCCCGCCGCTGCTGCAGAAGAAGCTGAAGAGAAGACTGACTTCGACGTCATCCTCGAAGCTGCTGGCGACAAGAAGATCGCAGTGATCAAGGAAGTTCGCGCCATCACCTCCCTGGGCCTCAAGGAAGCCAAGGACCTGGTTGACAGCGCACCCAAGGCTGTTCTCGAAGGCGCCACCAAGGAAGCTGCCGAGAAGGCAAAGGCTCAGCTCGAAGAAGCTGGCGCCCGCGTTACCCTCAAGTAACACCCGCCGTCCGGATCCATCGCGGTCCGCACTGCTCAAAGGAAACCCCGTCCACTCAGTGGGCGGGGTTTCCTGCGTTCCCGGACCGGAATCCACGCTGGCTGGAGCGCTCCCGTCGCCCGGGATGAACGGCGTCCAAGGATTTGGCAAAGTTTTTCTGATACCCCTGTCGCAGTTGTAAAGCCGCCCCTAGACTGTGGATTTGTGCCCACCGGCCCCCTACGTTCAGGAGTTCACCCACCATGCCGAACCCACACGATGCACCCTCCCGCCGCGCGATGCTCACAGCCGCCCTCGTCGGCGGCAGCGCTGCCGCAGCCGCACTGGCGGGAGCCCCCGCAGCCCAAGCCTCTGGCGAACGGGCGGCCACGGGCGGGCCGGACGGCAAGGCGCACTTCACGCTGACAGTGCTCGGCACCACAGATCTGCACAACAACGTCTTCAACTGGGACTACTTCAAGAACGTGCCCTATGCCGACGCCGTCGGGAACAAGATCGGGATTGCCCAGGCTGCCACCCTGATCAACGCAATGCGGGCCGAGCGCGGAGCGGCGAACACCTTGACCATCGACGCCGGGGACACCATCCAGGGCACGCCCCTGGCCTACTACTTCGCCAAAATCCAGCCCATCTCGGCCACCGTGAAACACCCCATGGCGCTGGCCATGAACGCGATCGGCTATGACGCCGCGGGGCTGGGAAACCACGAGTTCAACTACGGCATTCCACTGCTGCGCACCTGGGAGAAGCAGCTGGACTTTCCGCTCCTGGGCGCCAACGTGCACGACGCCGTCTCGGGCCAGCGCGCCTTCACGCCGTACGTCCTGAAGCGGGTCAAGACGGACAACGGCTGGGTGACGGTGGGCCTGGTCGGGTTCGTGACGCCCGGCTGCGCCCTCTGGGACCGCGACAACGTCCAAGGCAGGCTCGATTTCAACGGCATCGTCGAAGAGGCCAAAGCTGTCATTCCGCAGGTGAAGGCCGCCGGCGCGGACATCGTCATTGTCACGAGCCATTCCGGGGCGACTCCGGGGTCTTCCTACGGCGACGCCCTGCCGTTCCCGGAGAACGCCTCCACCCAGCTGGCGGAGGAAGTGCCCGGCATTGACGCCATCCTGGTCGGGCACGCACACCTGGAGATCCCCGAGCGTTTCGTCACCAACAAGGCCACCGGCAAGCAGGTGCTCCTGACCGAGCCGCTCAAGTGGGGCATGCGGGTATCTGTCATGGACCTCGAGCTCGCCAAGGTGCAGGGGCGGTGGGCCGTCACGTCGGCGCATGCGCACTTGCTGGACGCCAAGACGGTGAACCCGGATCCCGCCGTCGTCCGGGCCGTGCAGGCCGGGCATGAGGCCACGGTGAACTACGTCAATGAGGTCATCGGAACCTCCACGGCACCGCTCAGCACGGCCACCGCCTGCTGGGAGGACTCCGCAGCGATCGACGCCATCAACTATGTCCAGGCGAGCACCGTCAAGGCTGAGCTGGCCAACGGTCCCGCGGCCGGGCTGCCCGTGCTGTCCATTGCCGCGGCCTTCTCCCGTGCTGTGGATGTCAAGGCCGGGCCGCTGACCATCCGCGACGTCGCAGGGCTGTACATCTTCGACAACACGCTGCTCTCCGTCAAGGTCACGGGCGCGCAGGTCAAGGCATACCTGGAGTGGTCCGCCCAGTACTTCAAACCGGTGACCGCTACCACAGCCAGGGCCCAGGACGTCACCAATGCCGTGACCGCCACGGCACCGAACGGCACGCCGGACTACAACTACGACGTTGTCTACGGCC
Organism: Arthrobacter sp. 01T425; assembly: GCF_056398725.1. Lineage (NCBI taxonomy): Bacteria > Bacillati > Actinomycetota > Actinomycetes > Micrococcales > Micrococcaceae > Arthrobacter > Arthrobacter sp. 01T425. Next base: position 130,111 of record NZ_JBFTPY010000004.1, read on the forward strand.
TGGACGCGCCGCTGAACTACGAGATCGACCTCGCCCGGCCGGCAGGGGACCGGATCGTCAAGCTGACCTACGGTGGCGAGCCGCTGCGGCTCGAGCAGGAATTCGCGCTGGCCATCAACAACTACCGGCAGAGCGGGGGCGGCAACTTCCCGGCCGTGAAGAGCGCGCCCGTGCTGTCCAACAGCCAGCAGGAGATCCGGCAGCGCATCATCGACTACGTCGTGGACCGCGGGACATTGGACGTTGCCGTGTTCAGCCAGGCCAACTGGCGCCTCACCGTCAACGGGGCACCCCTCACGGTTACGGCCTGACGCCCGGTCAAACAGCAACGCGGGGTCACTTCCGGCCCATCCCGGCCGTCCGGATGGGCCCGAACTGACCCCGCGTTGTTGTTAACCCGGGCGCGCTAGTTGGGTTCAGTGATGTCGGCGACGACGGCGCCCAGCGCCGCCGTCAGGGCATCCGCGTCCACGAACGCGCTGTAGCCATGTTCCCCGGCGCCCATGGAGATCCGCCGGCCCGTGATGGTCTGGTCGGCGTAGACGGGCCAGGGGCGGATGCTGCCGAGCGGCGTGATGGTCCCGCGCTCGTACCCGGTGGCCTCGAAAGCCGTATCCGCCGCCGGCAGCGAGAGCTTGTTGACGCCCAGCAGCGCCCGCAGTTTGGGCCAGGAAATCTGCCGGTCGCCGGGGACCAGCGCGAACAGGAAACTGCCGTCCTTGTGCTTGACCACGAGCGACTTCACGATATCCGCGGGCCGGATCCCGAGGATACCGGCCGCCTCCTCAAGGCTGCGGGCGGCGAGGCGTTCGACGATCTCCACGTCCAGCCCCCGCGCCGCGGCGTCGGCGAGGAACCGTTCGCGGCCGCTGGTTGTTTTCTGCTCTGGCATCGCGTCAAACCTTCCTGACTCCTGGCGGCGGTTCCCGGTCCGCCCGGCCGCCCTGTGGTCCGGGCCCGCCCGGCCCGCCGGTTACCGGTCTTAGTCGCGGTACAGCAGCAGCGCTTCGCCCTGGCCGCCGCCGCCGCACAGGGACACGGCCGCCTTGCCGGTACCCCGGCGCTTGAGCTCGTGGGCCGCGTGCAGGGCCAGCCGGGCCCCGGAGGCCCCGATCGGGTGGCCCAGGGCGATGGCACCGCCATGGATGTTGCACTGCGCCAGCGGATAGTTGAGGTCCTTCAGGGACTGCACCGCGACGGAACCGAAAGCCTCGTTGATTTCGATGAAGTCGAGGTCCGCGGCGGACCAGCCGGCCTTGTCCAGGGCGTTCTTGATGGCGTTCGACGGCTGGGAATGCAGCGAGTTGTCCGGACCGGCGACCTGGCCCGGCTTGCCGACCACCGCGAGATACTCGAGGCCGTTGTCCTCGGCGAACTTCCGGCTGCTCAGCACCAGGGCGGCAGCGCCGTCGGACAGGGGAGAGGAGTTGCCGGCGGTGATGGTTCCGTCCGTGACGAACGCCGCGCGCAGGCCGGCCAGCGACTCGACGGTCGTGTCGGGCCGGATGCCCTCGTCGGAGGTGACGGCGATCGGATCGCCCTTGCGCTGCTTGACGCTCATCGGGGCGATCTCGCCGTCGAAGACGCCGTCCTTCGCGGCCCGGGCGGCACGCTGGTGCGACTGGGCCGCCACCTCGTCCTGGGAGGCCCGGTCAATGCCGAGGGTCAGGTTCTTGCTCTCGGTCGACAGTCCCATGGACTGCCCGTCGAAGGCGTCGGTCAGGCCGTCGTGCGCGGCCACGTCCAGGGCCTGGACCGTGCCGTACGCCCAGCCCTGCCGCGAACCGGGCAGCACGTGAGGTGCGCGGGTCATGGACTCCTGGCCGCCGGCGACCACCACCGTGGCGTCGCCGCTGCGGATCATCCGGGCGGCGTCGATCACGGCGGTGAGGCCCGAGAGGCAGACCTTGTTGATGGTCACCGTCGGCACGTTCCAGCCGATGCCGGCGCCGATGGCGCTCTGGCGCGCAGGGTTCTGGCCCGCGCCGGCCTGCAGGACCTGGCCGATGATCACGCTGTCCACCTGGTCGGCCTTGACGCCGCTGGCGGCCAGGGCCGCGCGGATGGCGTGGGTGCCGAGCTCGACGGCGGTGAAGCTGGCCAGCTGCCCGTTCAGGCGCCCCTGGGGGGTGCGGGCTGCGGCGAGAATGACAACATCGTTGTTGTCGGCAGGATTGCTCATGGTGTTTTCTTCCGATCTACTTTCGACTTATGTCTACGTTATCGTGAGCCCCGTCACCTATCCATTCGGCAGGGTGGACACCGTCGCCGCGAAGAGTCGGGGAAATTCCGCCAAACTTCGTGCTTGCAATCCCGCCGGAAGTGGGGTAGACAAGTAGGTTGCTTTGCCGTATCGTAGATATTTGCGTCTTCCCTGTTTACCTTCAGCCTTCATATAGCGGTGGGCTTAGCCTGACAGCTGTTCCATCAATGTGCCGTCTACCACGTGCACCAGCTATGGACAGCGCGGGTCCCGGGTCATATAGCGGAACCGGACTGGTAGCGCTGCGGAGTCATTCTGCAGAGTGCATAACGGGGGAGATCTGACAACGCCTGAAGGTCTGTGGAAGGATCCCTCTTGGTCGCCTCGAGCACCTCTAATGTAAACAACGCTACCGCTATCAATGCCGACAGCACCGACGGTGCAACCCGCCGGCTCTCATTCGCAAAGATTCACGAACCCCTTGATGTTCCGAATCTGCTCGCCCTGCAAACCGACAGCTTTGACTGGCTGGTCGGGAACGAACGCTGGCAGGCGCGCGTTGCGAAGGCCGTCGAAGAAGGCGACCTCAGCGTCGCCACCTCCTCGGGTCTGTCCGACATCTTCGAAGAGATCTCCCCGATCGAAGACTTCCAGGGCACCATGTCCCTGAGCTTCTCCGAGCCGGAGTTCGCTGACCCCAAATACACCATGGCTGAGTGCAAGGACCGGGACGCAACGTACTCGGCTCCGCTGTACGTCAAGGCCGAGTTCATGAACAACAACACGGGCGAAATCAAGCAGCAGACCGTGTTCATGGGTGACTTCCCGCTGATGACCGAGAAGGGCACCTTCGTCGTCAACGGCACCGAGCGTGTCGTCGTCTCCCAGCTGGTCCGCTCGCCGGGCGCCTACTTTGAGCGCACCGCCGACAAGACCAGCGACAAGGACATCTTCACCGCGAAGATCATCCCCTCCCGCGGCGCCTGGTTCGAGCTCGAAATCGACAAGCGCGACCAGGTCGGCGTCCGTCTTGACCGCAAGCGCAAGCAGTCCGTCACCGTGCTGCTGAAGGCCCTCGGCTGGACCGAAGGCCAGATCCTCGAGGAATTCGGCCAGTACGACTCCATGCGCGCCACGCTGGAGAAGGACGCCACCGAGACCCGCGAAGACGCGTTGCTGGACATCTACCGGAAGCTGCGACCGGGCGAGCCGCCCACGGTTGAGGCTGCCCAGTCCCTGCTGGACAACCTGTACTTCAACTCCAAGCGCTACGATCTGGCCAAGGTCGGCCGTTACAAGATCAACCGCAAGCTTGGCATCGACCGCTCCCTTGGCGACAAGGAAGCTTCGGTCCTGCACGTTGAAGACATCGTGGCCATGATCAAGTTCCTGGTTGCGCTGCACGCCGGCGAGAAGACCCTCATGGGCAAGCGCGACGGCCAGGACCACGAGCTCCGCGTCGAGATCGATGACATCGACCACTTCGGCAACCGCCGCATCCGCGCCGTCGGCGAGCTCATCGAGAACCAGGTCCGCACCGGCCTGTCCCGCATGGAGCGCGTTGTCCGCGAACGCATGACGACCCAGGACGTCGAGGCCATCACGCCGCAGACCCTGATCAACATCCGTCCAGTCGTGGCAGCCATCAAGGAGTTCTTCGGAACTTCCCAGCTGTCCCAGTTCATGGACCAGAACAACCCGCTCTCGGGTCTGACCCACAAGCGCCGCCTGTCCGCGCTTGGCCCGGGTGGTCTGTCCCGTGACCGTGCCGGCATGGAAGTTCGTGACGTGCACCCGTCCCACTACGGACGTATGTGCCCCATCGAAACTCCTGAAGGCCCGAACATTGGTCTGATCGGTTCGCTGGCTTCCTACGGACGCATCAACCCGTTCGGTTTCATCGAAACCCCGTACCGCCTTGTCGCCGAGGGTGTCGTCTCCGATGAGGTCAAGTACCTCACGGCCGACGACGAAGCCGAGGTCCTGATCGCACAGGCCAACGCACCGCTCGACGAGAACAAGCGTTTCGCGGAAGAGACCGTCCTGGTCCGTGCCCGCGGTGGTGGAGGCGAGCCTGTGCTGGTTCCCGCCGCCGACGTCGAGTTCATGGACGTTTCCCCGCGCCAGATGGTGTCCGTGGCTACCGCCCTGATCCCGTTCCTCGAGCATGACGATGCCAACCGTGCACTCATGGGTGCCAACATGCAGCGCCAGGCCGTGCCGCTGGTCCGTTCCGAGGCACCGTTCGTCGGTACCGGCATGGAGCGCGCCGCAGCCGTCGACGCCGGTGACGTTGTCATCGCCAAGAAGGCCGGTGTGGTTACCGAGGTCTCCGCTGAGCTGGTCATCATGCTCAACGACGACGGTACGGAAACCAACTACCGCATCAACAAGTTCGCCCGTTCCAACCAGGGCAACTGCTACAACCACCGTGTCCTGGTAAGCGAAGGCCAGCGCCTGGAGGTCGGCGGCATCATCGCTGACGGCCCGGCAACGGACCAGGGCGAGCTCGCCCTCGGTAAGAACCTGCTCGTGGCATTCATGTCATGGGAAGGCCACAACTTCGAGGATGCCATCATCCTCTCCCAGCGCATCGTGGCCGAGGACGTCCTGTCCTCGATCCACATCGAGGAGCACGAGATCGATGCCCGCGACACCAAGCTTGGTGCCGAGGAAATCACCCGTGACATCCCGAACGTGTCTGAGGAAGTCCTGGCAGGCCTGGACGAGCGCGGCATCATCCACATCGGTGCCGAGGTTGAGGCCGGCGACATCCTGGTCGGTAAGGTCACCCCCAAGGGCGAGACCGAGCTGACCCCGGAAGAGCGCCTGCTGCGCGCCATCTTCGGTGAGAAGTCCCGCGAAGTGCGCGACACCTCCCTGAAGGTGCCGCACGGCGAGTCCGGCACCGTGATCGGTGTCCGCGTCTTCGACCGCGACAACGACGACGAGCTGCCCCCGGGCGTCAACCAGCTGGTGCGCGTCTACGTCGCTGCCAAGCGCAAGATCACCGACGGCGACAAGCTCGCCGGCCGCCACGGCAACAAGGGTGTTATCTCCAAGATCCTTCCGATCGAGGACATGCCCTTCCTTGCCGACGGCACCCCCGTTGATATCGTCCTGAACCCGCTGGGTGTTCCGGGCCGCATGAACGTCGGCCAGGTGCTGGAAACGCACCTCGGCTGGGTTGCCAAGACCGGCTGGAAGATCGAGGGCGAGCCCGAGTGGGTCAAGCAGCTGCCGAACCTGCCGCGCGAGAGTGGCCAGACCACTGTGGCGACGCCGGTCTTCGACGGTGCGCGTGAAGAGGAAATCACGGGCCTGCTCGATTCCACCAACGTCACCCGCGACGGCGACCGCCTGATCAACTCTTCCGGCAAGACCCGTCTGTTCGACGGCCGCTCCGGCGAGCCGTTCCCGGATCCGATCTCGGTCGGCTACATGTACATCCTGAAGCTCCACCACCTGGTGGACGACAAGATCCACGCCCGCTCCACCGGCCCGTACTCCATGATCACGCAGCAGCCGCTGGGTGGTAAGGCACAGTTCGGTGGCCAGCGCTTCGGTGAAATGGAAGTGTGGGCGCTCGAAGCTTACGGCGCCGCGTACACGCTCCAGGAACTGCTGACGATCAAGTCGGATGATATCCACGGTCGTGTGAAGGTCTACGAAGCCATCGTCAAGGGCGAGAACATCCCCGAGCCGGGCGTTCCTGAGTCCTTCAAGGTCTTGATCAAGGAAATGCAGTCGCTGTGCCTGAACGTGGAAGTGCTTTCCACGGACGGAACCACAATTGAAATGCGTGACTCTGATGACGCAGTCTTCACGGCTGCGGAAGAACTGGGCATCGATCTGTCTCGTGCAGAGCCCAGTTCCGTAGAAGAGGTTTAGCAGGGGGTTTACGACGGCGGGTTCGCACTCGCCGTCGTAAGCCACCTCCCTCTTCCCGTAACCCAAGACTTCAGAATTTAGAGAACAAGAGAGAACAGGGACCATATGTCCAGCGAATCCTCCTTCGGCCTCATGCAGATCGGCCTCGCCACCGCGGAAGACATCCGTGGCTGGTCGTACGGCGAGGTTAAGAAGCCGGAAACCATCAACTACCGCACGCTCAAGCCCGAGAAGGACGGCCTCTTCTGCGAGAAGATCTTCGGCCCGTCCCGCGACTGGGAATGCTACTGCGGTAAGTACAAGCGCGTGCGCTTCAAGGGCATCATCTGCGAGCGGTGTGGCGTTGAGGTCACCCGTGCGAAGGTCCGCCGTGAGCGCATGGGCCACATCGAACTCGCCGCCCCGGTCACGCACATCTGGTACTTCAAGGGTGTTCCCTCCCGCCTGGGCTACCTCCTTGACCTGGCACCGAAGGACCTCGAAAAGGTCATCTACTTCGCCGCCTACATGATCACGAGCGTCGACGCCGACAGCCGCCACGAAGAACTGCCCAACCTCCAGGTTGAGCACGACATCGAGAAGAAGCAGCTGATCGACAACCGCGACTCGGACATCGCCACGATCGCCCGCGACCTTGAGAACGAGCTTGCCCGTCTCGAAGGCGAAGGCGCGAAGGCTGCCGACAAGAAGAAGGCCCGCGACTCCGCTGACCGCCAGATGGCGAACGTCCGCAAGCGTGCCGACGCCGAAATCGAGCGCCTCGAGCAGGTCTGGGACCGCTTCAAGAACCTCAAGGTCGCCGACCTCGAAGGTGACGAAGGCCTGTACCGCGAACTGCGCGACCGCTACGGCATGTACTTCGAAGGCTCCATGGGTGCCGAGGCCATCAAGAAGCGTCTTGAGAACTTCGACATGCAGGCCGAGTCGGACATGCTGCGCGACATCATCGCCAACGGCAAGGGCCAGCGCAAGACCCGTGCCCTGAAGCGGCTCAAGGTGGTCAACGCGTTCCTGACGACCAACAACAGCCCGCTCGGCATGGTGCTGGACGCCGTCCCGGTGATCCCGCCGGAACTGCGCCCGATGGTCCAGCTGGACGGTGGCCGCTTCGCGACCTCCGACCTCAACGACCTCTACCGCCGCGTGATCAACCGCAACAACCGCCTCAAGCGCCTGCTTGACCTCGGTGCTCCGGAGATCATCGTCAACAACGAGAAGCGCATGCTTCAGGAAGCTGTTGACAGCCTCTTCGACAACGGCCGCCGCGGCCGTCCGGTCACCGGACCGGGCAACCGTCCGCTGAAGTCCCTGAGCGACATGCTCAAGGGCAAGCAGGGCCGTTTCCGCCAGAACCTCCTCGGCAAGCGCGTCGACTACTCCGGCCGTTCGGTCATCGTCGTCGGCCCGCAGCTGAAGCTGCACCAGTGTGGTCTGCCCAAGCAGATGGCCCTGGAGCTCTTCAAGCCGTTCGTGATGAAGCGCCTGGTGGACCTCAACCACGCCCAGAACATCAAGTCGGCCAAGCGCATGGTGGAGCGTTACCGTCCGCAGGTCTGGGACGTCCTCGAAGAGATCATCACCGAGCACCCCGTGCTGCTGAACCGTGCACCTACCCTGCACCGTCTCGGCATCCAGGCGTTCGAGCCGCAGCTTGTTGAAGGCAAGGCAATCCAGCTGCACCCGCTGGTTTGTGGCGCTTTCAACGCCGACTTCGACGGCGACCAGATGGCAGTCCACCTGCCGCTGAGCCCCGAGGCCCAGGCCGAGGCCCGCATCCTGATGCTCTCCTCGAACAACATCCTGAAGCCGTCTGACGGCCGCCCGGTGACCCTGCCGTCGCAGGATATGATCATCGGTCTCTACCACCTGACCACCAAGCGTGTCGGTTCAGCTGGCGAAGGCCGGATCTTCTCCTCGGTCGCGGAAGCCATCATGGCCTACGACCTTCACGAGCTGCACCTGAACTCCAAGGTCAAGATCCGGCTCGAGGGCTTCGTGCCCTACGCCGGCTGGGAAGCCCCGGAGGGCTGGGAGCCCGGTCAGATGGCACTGGTCGAGACCTCCCTCGGCCAGGTCATCTTCAACCAGACGCTGCCCGCGGATTACCCGTGGGTTGAGGATGTTGCCGACAAGGGCGAGCTGTCCCGGATCGTCAACGACCTCGCCGAGCGCTACCCGAAGGTGATCACGGCGGCAACGCTGGACAACCTGAAGGATGCCGGTTTCTACTGGGCCACCCGCTCCGGCGTGACCGTTGCCATCTCCGACATCGAGGTGCCCACGGACAAGCCGCGGATCCTCGCCGGTTACGAGACCATGGCCGCCAAGATCCAGGGCCAGTACGACAAGGGCCTGATCGACGACGACGAGCGTCGCCAGGAACTGATCGAGATCTGGAACAAGGCAACGAACGAGATCGCCCAGGCGATGCGGGACAGCCTGTCCCCGATGAACACGATCAACCGCATGGTGTCCTCGGGCGCACGTGGTAACTGGATGCAGGTCCGTCAGATCGCGGGTATCCGTGGCCTGGTGGCCAACCCTAAGGGTGAAATCATCCCGCGTCCGATCAAGTCCTCCTACCGCGAGGGCCTCTCGGTGCTGGAATACTTCATCGCCACGCACGGTGCCCGTAAGGGTCTGGCTGACACCGCCCTGCGTACCGCCAACTCGGGTTACCTGACCCGTCGTCTGGTGGACGTGTCGCAGGACGTCATTGTCCGCGAAGAGGACTGCGGTACCGAGCGCGGCCTGATGACCGCCATCGCGGTGGCCGACGCCAACGGCGTCCTCGTCCTGGACGAGAACGTCGAGAACAGCGCCTACGCCCGCACCCTGGCCGTCGACGTCGTCGACTCCAAGGGCAAGGTCCTGGCAGCTGCCGGCACCGACTGCGGCGACGTCGTCATTGCCGAACTGTTCGCAGCCGGCATCACCGAGGTCAAGGTCCGCTCCGTACTCACCTGTGAGTCCAGCGTCGGCACCTGCGCCCTGTGCTACGGCCGTTCGCTGGCCACTGGCAAGACCGTCGACATCGGTGAGGCCGTGGGCATTATTGCCGCGCAGTCCATCGGTGAGCCGGGTACCCAGCTGACCATGCGTACGTTCCACACCGGTGGTGCTGTTTCCGCCAGCGGTGGCGACGACATCACCCAGGGTCTGCCCCGTATCCAGGAGCTCTTCGAAGCCCGTACTCCGAAGGGTGTCGCACCGATTGCTGAAGCAGCCGGCCGCATCACCATCGAAGAGTCCGAGCGCCAGATGCGCCTGGTCATCACCCCGGATGACGGATCTGAAGAGATCGCCTACCCGGTGCTGCGCCGTTCACGTCTTCTCATCGAAGACGGCGATCACGTCAGCGTTGGCCAGAAGCTCATCAACGGCCCGGTCGACCCCAAGCAGGTGCTGCGCATCATGGGTCCCCGTGCCGCGCAGAAGTTCCTGGTGGATGAAGTCCAGGGCGTGTACCGCAGCCAGGGCATCGGTATCCACGACAAGCACGTCGAGGTTATCGTCCGCCAGATGCTGCGCCGCGTCACGGTCATCGAGTCCGGCGAATCGGATCTGCTGCCCGGCGAGCTCGCCGAACGCAGCCGTTTCGAAGAGGCCAACCGCCGCGTTGTCTCCGAGGGCAAGACGCCGGCTTCCGGGCGTCCCGAGCTCATGGGCATCACCAAGGCGTCTCTGGCGACCGAGTCCTGGCTGTCCGCAGCTTCCTTCCAGGAGACCACCCGCGTCCTGACGCAGGCGGCCATGGAAGGCAAGAGCGATCCGCTGCTCGGCCTCAAGGAAAACGTCATCATCGGTAAGCTCATCCCGGCCGGCACGGGTCTCCCGCGCTACACCGAGGTCACCGTGGAACCCACTGAAGAAGCAAAGGCCAACCTGTTCACCGGTCCCAGCGCATTCAGTGACTTCTCTTACGACTCGCTGGGCGGCGACGGAGCTCCCGAGTTCCATGCCATCCCGCTGGATGACTACGATCTCGGCAGCGACTTCCGCTGAGCTGAGTGACTGACAGGCCCCGTTCCCACCTCGGTGGGGGCGGGGCCTTTCCAGTGGTAAAACCCCGCCGATTAAGGGCTGGGACCCGTCCGTGTTAGACTTGAGACTAATTGTTATTGTGGCAGTGGATGAGTGCGCCGGTTTGAGCCAGACAGCTTGCAGCTGAAAGGTTCAACCAGGACGACGTTTCCGGTTTGCAGGGTTCTTGTGCAACGTATGCCACATTTTCGCATGCCTAGGGGCAGTTCGGGTCGAAAGTCCTTGGACCCCGGCGTGCGGTCCGACTATTAAGGCTTCGCCTCAGCTGCTCTGGAGAGAACTTCAAAGCTCGGGCGGCGAGGCGCAGCGACAAGAGAGCGGCCGCCAACGGCCGCTCCGGATAAAACGGAGAACACGAGAGTGCCTACGATTAACCAGCTGGTCCGCAAGGGCCGCACGCCTAAGGTCAAAAAGACCAAGGCTCCCGCGCTTAACGGCAGCCCGATGCGCCGCGGTGTTTGCACCCGCGTTTACACGACGACCCCGAAGAAGCCGAACTCGGCTCTGCGTAAGGTTGCTCGCGTACGCCTCAACGGCGGCATTGAAGTCACCGCATACATCCCCGGTGTGGGCCACAACCTGCAGGAGCACTCCATTGTGCTCGTCCGCGGCGGCCGCGTGAAGGACCTTCCGGGTGTCCGCTACAAGATCGTCCGTGGCGCCCTCGATACCCAGGGTGTCAAGAACCGTAAGCAGGCTCGCAGCCGCTACGGCGCAAAGATGGAGAAGAAGTAATATGCCTCGCAAGGGTCCGGCCCCCAAGCGGCCGCTAGTTCTAGATCCCGTTTACGGCTCCCCGCTGGTCACCCAGCTCATCAACAAGGTGCTGGTTGACGGCAAGAAGTCCACCGCAGAGCGCATCGTTTACGGTGCACTCGAGGGTGCTCGCGCCAAGTCCGGCGGCGACCCCGTTGCAGCCCTCAAGAAGGCCATGGAGAACGTCAAGCCTTCGCTTGAGGTCCGCTCCCGCCGTGTTGGTGGCGCCACCTACCAGGTTCCCGTTGAGGTCAAGCCGGGCCGTTCCACGGCCCTCGCCCTCCGCTGGCTGGTTGGCTACTCCAAGGCCCGCCGCGAAAAGACCATGACCGAGCGCCTCCAGAACGAAATCCTGGATGCCTCGAACGGTCTCGGTGCCGCTGTGAAGCGTCGCGAAGACACCCACAAGATGGCCGAGTCCAACAAGGCCTTCGCACACTACCGCTGGTAATACTTCCCGGACGCCGCCGGCTCGACTGAGCCGGCGGCGAACGTGCAGTCCATCCGAAAGGGAGACACCGTGGCACAGGACGTGCTTACCGACCTTAGCAAGGTCCGCAATATCGGCATCATGGCCCACATCGATGCCGGCAAGACCACTACTACCGAGCGCATCCTCTTCTACACGGGTGTGAACCATAAGATCGGCGAAACGCACGACGGCGCTTCGACGACTGACTGGATGGAACAGGAAAAGGAACGCGGCATCACCATCACGTCTGCCGCCGTGACCTGCTTCTGGGAAAACAACCAGATCAACATCATCGACACCCCCGGCCACGTGGACTTCACGGTCGAGGTTGAGCGCTCCCTGCGCGTCCTCGACGGCGCAGTCGCCGTGTTCGACGGCAAGGAAGGCGTGGAGCCGCAGTCCGAGACTGTTTGGCGCCAGGCTGACAAGTACAACGTTCCGCGCATCTGCTTCGTCAACAAGATGGACAAGCTCGGCGCTGACTTCTACTTCACCGTCGACACCATCATCAGCCGCCTCGGTGCCAAGCCGCTCGTCATGCAGCTGCCGATCGGCGCCGAGAACGACTTCATCGGCGTCGTCGACCTCCTTTACATGCGTTCGCTGGTCTGGCCCGGCGACGCCAAGGGTGACGTCACCATGGGTGCCAAGTACGAGATCCGCGAGATCCCGGCTGACCTCCAGGCGAAGGCCGAAGAGTACCGCGCAACGCTCATTGAGACCGTTGCCGAGTCCTCCGAGGAACTCATGGAGAAGTACCTTGAGGGCGAAGAGATCAGCATCGATGAGCTCAAGGCCGGCATCCGCAAGATGACGATCAACTCTGAGATCTACCCGGTCTTCTGTGGTTCTGCATTCAAGAACCGCGGCGTTCAGCCCATGCTCGACGCTGTGGTGGACTACCTGCCGAACCCGCTCGACGTCCCGCCGATGATCGGTCACGATCCCCGCGACGAAGAGAAGGAGCTTACCCGTAAGCCCTCCTCTGAAGAGCCCTTCTCCGCACTGGCGTTCAAGATCGCCGCGCACCCCTTCTTCGGCCAGCTGACCTTCGTCCGCGTGTACTCCGGTCACGTGGAAGCAGGCTCGCAGGTGGTCAACTCCACCAAGGGCAAGAAGGAGCGCATCGGCAAGCTGTTCCAGATGCACGCCAACAAGGAAATGCCCGTCGAGGGCGCTACCGCCGGCCACATCTACGCAGCGATCGGCCTCAAGGACACCACCACGGGCGACACCCTGTGCGATCCGGCCAACCAGATTGTGCTCGAGTCCATGAGCTTCCCGGAGCCCGTGATCTCGGTTGCGATCGAGCCGAACACGAAGGGTGACCAGGAGAAGCTCTCCACGGCCATCCAGAAGCTCTCCGCTGAGGACCCGACCTTCCAGGTCTCCCTCAACGAGGACACCGGCCAGACCATCATCGCCGGCATGGGCGAGCTCCACCTGGACATCCTGGTGGACCGCATGCGCCGCGAATTCAAGGTCGAGGCAAATGTTGGCAAGCCGCAGGTTGCTTACCGCGAAACCATCAAGCGTGCTGTAGAGCGTCACGACTACACGCACAAGAAGCAGACCGGTGGTTCCGGCCAGTTCGCAAAGATCCAGATCGCGATCGAGCCGCTGGACACCTCAGGTGGCGAGCTGTACGAGTTCGAGAACAAGGTCACCGGTGGCCGCGTTCCGCGCGAGTACATCCCGTCGGTCGACGCCGGCATCCAGGATGCGCTTAACGACGGCGTCCTGGCCGGTTACCCGGTTGTCGGCATCAAGGCGACGCTGATTGACGGCGCTTACCACGATGTTGACTCCTCGGAAATGGCGTTCAAGATCGCCGGCCGTATGGCTTTCAAGGAAGCCGCACGCAAGGCGAACCCTGTCCTGCTCGAACCGCTGATGGATGTCGAGGTCCGCACCCCTGAGGAATACATGGGTGAAGTTATCGGTGACCTCAACTCCCGCCGTGGCCAGATGCAGTCCATGGAAGATGCCCAGGGCGTCAAGGTTATTCGCGCACACGTCCCGCTGTCCGGCATGTTCGGCTACATCGGTGACCTGCGCTCGAAGACCCAGGGCCGCGCTGTGTACTCCATGACGTTCAACAGCTACGCCGAGGTCCCGAAGGCAGTCGCCGACGAGATCATCCAGAAGAACCGCGGCGAGTAGTCTTTTAGACGCCTCGCAGCAACAAGAAACTCGGGTGCGTCTCCGCCAGCGGAGACACATCTGGTGCAAGTGGCCGGACTCCGGTCAGCTGTAGTCCGGCCAGGCCGGAGTTCGGCCGCCTGCACGAACAGGCTCTAGGCACTAGCATTAGTACCTGAATCTGCAATTTCATCAATCCAAAGCCCCCCAAGTAGACTTACTGGAGTTTCTGCCGCGACAAGCGCGGCCGAAGGGTAAGTCAATTTGAAAACGTTCTAGGAGGAACCTGTGGCAAAGGCAAAGTTCGAGCGGACTAAGCCGCACGTTAACATCGGTACCATTGGTCACGTTGACCACGGTAAGACGACGCTGACGGCCGCCATTTCCAAGGTGCTGTACGACAAGTACCCGACTCTCAACGAGAAGCGTGACTTCGCGTCGATTGACTCTGCTCCCGAAGAGCGTCAGCGCGGCATTACCATCAACATCTCCCACGTTGAGTACCAGACCGAGAAGCGCCACTACGCACACGTAGACGCTCCGGGTCACGCTGACTACATCAAGAACATGATCACCGGCGCTGCTCAGATGGACGGTGCAATCCTCGTGGTTGCCGCCACTGACGGCCCGATGGCTCAGACCCGCGAGCACGTTCTGCTCGCCCGCCAGGTTGGCGTTCCCTACCTGCTGGTCGCGCTGAACAAGGCTGACATGGTTGACGACGAAGAGCTCCTCGACCTCGTTGAAATGGAAGTTCGCGAGCTGCTCAGCTCGCAGGGCTTCGATGGCGACGAGGCTCCGGTTGTTCGCGTTTCCGGCCTGAAGGCCCTCGAAGGCGACCCCGTCTGGGTCAAGTCCGTTGAGGACCTCATGGCTGCTGTCGACGAGTCCGTTCCGGACCCCGTACGTGACCGTGACAAGCCCTTCCTGATGCCGATCGAAGATGTCTTCACGATCACCGGCCGTGGCACCGTTGTTACGGGCCGCGCCGAGCGTGGAACCCTCGCCATCAACTCCGAGGTCGAGATCGTCGGCATCCGCCCGGTCCAGAAGACCACGGTTACCGGTATCGAGATGTTCCACAAGCAGCTCGACGAAGCATGGGCCGGCGAGAACTGTGGCCTCCTGCTCCGCGGTCTGAAGCGCGACGATGTCGAGCGTGGCCAGGTTGTCGTCAAGCCGGGTTCCATCACCCCGCACACCGACTTCGAGGCTAACGTCTACATCCTCTCCAAGGACGAAGGCGGACGTCACAACCCGTTCTACTCCAACTACCGCCCGCAGTTCTACTTCCGCACCACGGACGTAACCGGCGTTATCACCCTGCCGGAAGGCACGGAAATGGTTATGCCCGGCGACAACACTGAGATGACCGTTGCGCTCATCCAGCCGATCGCAATGGAAGAGGGCCTCGGCTTCGCTATCCGCGAAGGCGGCCGCACCGTTGGTTCAGGACGCGTCACCAAGATCATCAAGTAATTACTTGCCGATCTGATGCTTTGCCCCTGATCAGCCAGCCGTCTGGCAGCTGAGAAGAGGATCGGGAACAGCCCCGCTGCACTTGCAGCGGGGCTGTTCCTTTTAAGTTCCTGATACCTTTGCAGGAAGGGAAGGGAGCTCACCATGGGCTGGTTCATTTTTCTGTTGATCGCCGCCGCGGTCGTTGTCGCGTTCTTTTGGGCGAAGAGGCACTTCCGCCAGGAGATCGAGCGCGCCAAGCGCATCAATAGGTCCAACCGCAACCAGTAGCAGCGGCCGGGCGGGGCTCAGGCCCGGCGTGCCCGCGCGAGGGCCTGGTACCAGTAGTACGAGTCTTTCGGCGTGCGCTTGAGGCTCGTGAAATCGACGTGCACCAGGCCGAAGCGCTGCGAGTAGCCGGCCGCCCATTCGAAGTTGTCCATCAACGTCCAGACGTAATAGCCGAGCAGTTCGACGTCGTGGGCCACGCCCCCGGGGGAGGTCGCCTCCACCGCCTGGCTGAGGTGTGCGGCGAGGTAGCTGATCCGGCCGGCATCGGGAATGGGGCCGGTGACGTGGTCCGGTTCGGGGAAGCTCGCCCCGCTCTCGGTGATGTAGAGCGGCGGCAGCGAGGACCCGTACCGGTCCTTCAGCTCCCGGAGCAGGATCCCCAGGTGGTCCGGAGCGACCGGCCAGCCGAATCCTGTGCGTTCATACTCCGGGAACGCGGCCATGTGGAACGGGACTTTCAGCATCGCCTCTGCGGTTGCCGAGGGGCTGTCGACGCCGCGTCCCGTGGCCACCTTCACGGGGTAGTAATAGTTCAGGCCGTAGAAATCCAGCGGCTGGTGGATCGTGGCCAGATCCGCGTCGCTGATGCTCCGCATTGAACGGAACCACGGCCGGGCGATCAGCGGCAGCCGGGGAAAGCGGCCCAGGAGGATCGGGTCAGCGTAGAGCCGGTTCAGCACGAAGTCGAACACCCTGGCCAGCATCCTGTCTGTTGGCGAACCCGAAGCAGGCCGGACGGGGGAATGCAGGTTCGTGACCCCGACGGCGCCGGCGACGCCCTCCGCGCGCAGCGCCTGAACCGCCAGCCCGTGCCCCAGGAGCTGATGCCGCACCGACGGCAGGGCATCGAAGAGCAGGCCTCGGCCGGGTGCGTGGACGCCCAGGGCGTAGCCGTTCAGGGTAACCGAGGCGGGCTCGTTCAGCGTCACCCACTGCGCCACGCGGTCGCCGAACCGCTTGCCGGCGGCCGCGCTGTACTCGGCGAACCGTTCCGCCGTCGAACGGTTCATCCAGCCGCCCCGGTGCTCGAGGGGCAGCGGCGTATCCCAGTGGTAGAGAGTGGCCATGGGGGAGATGCCGGCGGCGAGGAGCCGGTCGATCAGGCGGTCGTAGAAGTCCAGCCCGGCCGAATTGAAGCGGCCGCTGCCCTCGGGCTGGACCCGCGGCCACGAGATCGAAAAGCGGTAGGAATCGATCCCGAGATCCCGCATCAGTTCGATGTCTTCCTCGGCGCGGTTGTAGTGGTCGCAGGCCACGGCGGGGGAGTGCCCGTGCAGGATGTTGCCGGGCTTTTCGGCAAAGGCGTCCCAGCCGGAGGGCCCGCGGCCGCCGGCGGCAAGGCTGCCC
Organism: Arthrobacter sp. 01T425; assembly: GCF_056398725.1. Taxonomy (NCBI): domain Bacteria; kingdom Bacillati; phylum Actinomycetota; class Actinomycetes; order Micrococcales; family Micrococcaceae; genus Arthrobacter; species Arthrobacter sp. 01T425. The sequence goes on from NZ_JBFTPY010000004.1 coordinate 146,715, forward strand.
TCGATCTGGAATGCCGCGGAGGAAACACCCAGGGTGAATCCCGGGCTCAGGCGTGCGGCGAGGGCCTGAACTGCTACAGAGTCCTGCACAGTCATGCCCCTATCATCCATTCGACGGCGATTCAGGACAATGGCCCTCCGGCAGTGATTGCACCGCCGTGCAGAGGGCTGATTCGCTTCTGCCCGCAAATTCCGGCATACTAGATGAGTTGTTCAAGCGCTCTTTCGCGTCCCGATCCGGATAATGCCGGATGCCAGGGTCCAAGTAAGAGACCAAACATAACCCACTCCCCATGGAATTGCGGACGCGTACGTGTGAAAACATGCGACACGCCCGACCGCGGGGGTCGGTTGCGTCGGCAGGTTGAGGAACCCGGATCTTTCCGGATTCAGCTTGTGCGGCGGGTGGTAGTCACGACTTCAAATGCTTCGGCAGCCATACAACTAGTAAGTGAACAGGGCAGCCCTAATCAGGGGAAGCACAGACTGAAAGAGAGTCAGGCGACATGGCGGGACAAAAAATCCGCATCCGGCTGAAGTCATATGACCACGAGGTCATTGACGTTTCAGCACGGAAGATCGTTGAGACGGTCACGCGCGCAGGCGCAACTGTAGTTGGCCCCGTGCCGCTGCCGACGGAGAAGAACGTTTACTGCGTTATTCGCTCTCCGCACAAGTACAAGGACAGCCGCGAGCACTTCGAAATGCGCACGCACAAGCGTCTTATCGACATCATCGACCCCACGCCCAAGGCTGTTGATTCGCTCATGCGTCTCGACCTGCCGGCCGACGTGAACATCGAAATCAAGCTGTAGGGAGGTGCTGAGAGACTATGACCGCAACCCGTAACGTAAAGGGCCTGCTGGGCACGAAGCTCGGCATGACCCAGGTCTGGGACGAGAACAACAAGCTCATCCCCGTCACTGTGGTCCAGGCTGACTCGAACGTCATCACGCAGCTGCGCAACGCAGAAACTGATGGCTATGTCGCCGTTCAGATCGGCTACGGCCAGATCGATCCCCGCAAGGTCACCAAGCCGCTGGCTGGTCACTTTGAAAAGGCAGGCGTCACGCCTCGCCGCCACGTCGTAGAACTGCGCACTGCAGATGCTGACTCTTACGAGCTGGGCCAGGAGCTCTCCGTAGAGCTCTTCGAAGCCGGCCAGAAGATCGACGTCGTTGGCACCACTAAGGGTAAGGGCTTCGCCGGTGTTATGAAGCGTCACGGCTTCCACGGCGTTGGAGCTTCCCACGGTGCCCACAAGAACCACCGTAAGCCCGGTTCAATCGGTGGCGCATCCACCCCGAGCCGCGTCTTCAAGGGCATGAAAATGGCCGGCCGCATGGGCGCCGTTCGTCACACCACGCTGAACCTCACGGTCCACGCGGTTGACGTCGAGAAGTCGCTGCTCCTGATCAAGGGCGCCGTTCCCGGCGCCCGCGGCCAGGTCGTACTCGTACGCACCGCCGTGAAGGGAGCCTAGTTCAATGACTAGCACTGTCAAGGTTGACCTGCCTGCAGAGATCTTCGACGTACAGACCAACGTGCCGCTGCTGCACCAGGTCGTCGTTGCCCAGCTCGCTGCTGCTCGCCAGGGTACCCACAAGACCAAGACCCGCGCCGAGGTTTCCGGTGCAGGTCGCAAGCCGTTCAAGCAGAAGGGCACCGGCCGCGCCCGTCAGGGTTCCATCCGTGCTCCTCACATGACCGGTGGTGGCGTTGTCCACGGCCCCACGCCGCGTGACTACAGCCAGCGCACCCCCAAGAAGATGATTGCTGCTGCACTGCGCGGCGCACTCTCGGACCGCGCCCGCAACGGCCGCGTCCACGTCGTTGCTGACCTGGTTGCCGGCTCCACGCCGTCCTCCAAGGGAGCACTGGCAACCCTGCGCGGAGTTTCCGAGCGCAAGAACCTGCTCGTTGTCATTGAGCGCGCCAACGATGTTGCTGCACTGTCCGTGCGCAACCTCGAGGAAGTTCACGTTCTGTACGCAGACCAGCTGAACACCTACGACGTTCTCGTTTCCGACGACGTAGTCTTCACCAAGGCTGCCTACGAAGCATTCGTTGCTGACAAGGTTGCAAAGAACGAGGAGGATGCCAAGTGAGTGCAGCCACCATCAAAGACCCGCGCGACGTCGTGCTTGCACCCGTTGTCTCGGAAAAGAGCTACGGCCTGATCGACGAGGGCAAGTACACCTTCCTGGTGGACCCCCGCTCGAACAAGACCGAGATCAAGCTGGCCGTGGAGAAGATTTTCTCCGTCAAGGTCGAATCGATCAACACCATCAACCGTGCCGGTAAGCGCAAGCGCACCAAATTCGGCTGGGGTACCCGCAAGAACACCAAGCGTGCAATTGTGAGCCTCAAAGAAGGCACTATCGACATCTTCGGCGGTCCGCTTTCGTAGCGGAGACCACTTTAACGAGGAAATAAATTATGGGAATCCGTAAATACAAGCCGACTACCCCGGGCCGTCGCGGCTCGAGCGTAGCGGACTTCACTGAAATCACGCGGTCGACGCCGGAAAAGTCGTTGGTACGTCCCCTCCCGAAAAAGGGTGGCCGTAACAACTCCGGTAAGATCACGACCCGTCACAAGGGTGGTGGACACAAGCGCCAGTACCGTCTGATCGACTTCCGTCGCCACGACAAGGACGGCGTCAACGCCCGCGTTGCCGAAATCGAGTACGACCCGAACCGCACGGCTCGGATCGCCCTCCTGCACTACGTTGATGGCACCAAGCGTTACATCATCGCCCCGAACAAGCTGTCCCAGGGCGACTTCGTAGAGGCCGGCGCCGACGCTGACATCAAGCCCGGCAACAACCTTCCGCTGCGCAACATCCCGGTCGGTACCGTAATCCACGCAGTCGAACTGCGTCCGGGTGGCGGCGCCAAGATGGGCCGCTCCGCCGGCGCATCGATCCAGCTCGTTGCAAAGGAAGGCCGTTTCGCCCAGCTGCGTCTGCCTTCCGGCGAAATCCGCAACGTTGACGTGCGCTGCCGCGCAACCGTCGGCGAGGTCGGCAACGCCGAGCAGTCGAACATCAACTGGGGCAAGGCCGGCCGTATGCGGTGGAAGGGCGTTCGCCCGACCGTCCGTGGTGTCGCCATGAACCCGGTTGACCACCCCCACGGTGGTGGCGAGGGTAAGACGTCCGGTGGACGTCACCCCGTCAACCCGAACGGTAAGCGCGAAGGCCGCACCCGCCGTCCCAACAAAGAGAGCGACAAGCTTATTGTTCGTCGCCGTCGTACTGGCAAGAACAAGCGATAGGAGCCTGGACACATGCCACGCAGCCTGAAAAAAGGTCCTTTCGTTGACCAGCACCTCTTTGTAAAGGTAGCCAGGGAAAACGAAAAGGGCACCAAGAACGTCATCAAGACCTGGTCCCGCCGTTCGATGATCGTCCCCGACATGCTCGGCCACACGATCGCCGTACACGACGGACGCAAGCACATCCCCGTGTTTGTCACTGAGTCGATGGTCGGGCACAAGCTCGGCGAATTCGCTCCCACGCGGACATTCCGCGGCCATGTCAAGGACGACCGTAAGGGCAAGCGCCGCTAGGCGCCTGCACTTACGTCAAAGACGAGAGAAGGAAAGCAATGGAAGCCAAGGCAATTGCGCGTCACATCCGCGTAACGCCTATGAAGGCCCGGCGCGTCGTCAACCTTGTTCGTGGTAAGCAAGCGAATGAGGCTCTGGCAATTCTGAAGTTTGCCCCCCAGGCAGCTTCGGAGCCGGTATTCAAGGTAGTTCAGTCGGCAATCTCCAACGCCCGGGTCCTCGCGGACCGCGACGGCGTGGCGTTTGACGAAGGTGACCTCATCATCAGCGAAGCGTTTGTTGATGAAGGCCCGACCATGAAGCGGTTCCAGCCGCGAGCCCAGGGTCGTGCATTTCAGATCAAGAAGCGCACGAGCCACATCACCGTGGTAGTCGCTACCCCGGAGAAAGAGGAGGCTCGCTAAGTGGGACAGAAAGTTAACCCGCACGGGTTCCGACTCGGCATCACCACCGATCACGTATCGCACTGGTTCGCCGACAGCACCAAGGCCGGCCAGCGGTACAAGGACTTCGTTCGCGAAGACATCCGTATCCGCCAGCTCATGTCCACGGGCATGGAGCGCGCCGGTATCGCCAAGGTCGAAATCGAGCGCACCCGCGACCGTGTCCGCGTGGATATCCACACGGCACGTCCGGGCATCGTCATCGGCCGCCGCGGCGCTGAAGCAGACCGCATCCGCGGCGAGCTTGAGAAGCTCACGGGCAAGCAGGTTCAGCTGAACATCCTCGAGGTCAAGAACCCCGAGATGGAAGCCCAGCTTGTTGCCCAGGGCGTTGCTGAGCAGCTGACTTCCCGCGTGGCTTTCCGCCGTGCGATGAAGAAGGCCATGCAGTCCGCACAGCGCGCCGGTGCCAAGGGCATCCGGATCGCTTGCTCGGGTCGACTGGGCGGCGCAGAAATGTCCCGCTCGGAGTTCTACCGCGAAGGCCGTGTGCCCCTGCACACCCTGCGTGCGAACATCGACTACGGCTTCTACGAGGCCAAGACCACCTTCGGCCGCATCGGCGTGAAGGTCTGGATCTACAAGGGCGACGTCACTGCCAAGGAACTGGCTCAGCAGGCAGCTGCTGCTCCGTCCCGTGGCCGTGCCGGCGACCGCCCGGGCCGCCCGGGTGGCGCCGACCGTGGTGACCGCCGCCGTCGTCCCGACCGCCCCGCAGCCGAGGCAGCACCTGCCGCCGAAGCTCCGGCTGTCGAAGCCGGTGCCGCAGGCACGGCACAGTCAGTAGAAGGAGGACAGGCTTAAATGCTTATCCCACGTCGAGTCAAGCACCGTAAGCAGCACCACCCGGGTCGTTCCGGCGCTGCTACGGGCGGCACCCAGGTCTCCTTCGGTGAGTGGGGCATCCAGGCGCTGAGCCCGGCCTACGTCACGAACCGTCAGATCGAATCTGCCCGTATCGCGATGACCCGCCACATCAAGCGTGGCGGAAAGGTCTGGATCAACATTTACCCGGACCGTCCGCTGACGAAGAAGCCGGCCGAAACCCGCATGGGTTCCGGTAAGGGTTCTCCGGAATGGTGGGTCTCAAACGTCAAGCCGGGCCGGGTTCTCTTCGAACTCTCCGGTGTCAGTGAAGAGGTAGCTCGCGAGGCCCTGCGCCTGGCAATCCACAAGCTGCCGTTGAAGGCACGCATTGTGCGTCGCGAAGGTGGTGAGTAGAAATGGCAGTAGGATCCAAGGAACTTGCATCCGCACAGCTGGACGGTTTCGACAACGAGCGTCTCGTTGAAGAACTCCGCAAGGCCAAGGAAGAGCTGTTCAACCTGCGTTTCCAGTCCGCCACCGGTCAGCTGGAGAACCACGGTCGTCTGCGCGCGGTAAAGAAGGACATCGCCCGCATCTACACCGTTCTCCGTGAGCGCGAGCTCGGCATTCGTGCCGAGGTTGCCGCACCGGTTGTGGAAGCCAAGGAAGAGAAGAAGTCCAAGAAGGCTGCAACCAAGAAGGCTGAGAAGGCTGAAACGGTTGAATCCGAGGAGGATGCCAAGTGAGTGAAAAGGACGAGAACGTGACGGAAACTGTTTCCGACGCAGCCAAGGCTGACGAGCGCGGTTACCGTAAGACGAAGCGCGGCTACGTCGTCTCGGACAAGATGGAAAAGACCATCACTGTCCAGGTCGAAGACCGCGTGAAGCACGCCCTCTACGGCAAGGTCATCCGCCGCAACGCCAAGATCAAGGCTCACGACGAAGAGAACAGCGCCGGCATCGGCGACCTCGTGCTCCTCGCCGAGACCCGCCCGCTGTCCGCTACCAAGCGGTGGCGTCTGGTCGAGATCCTCGAGAAGGCCAAGTAACACCTGCACCTGTTTGCCTGGTGATACAGCAGAAGCCCTCGTTCCCCTTTGGGGGAGCGGGGGCTTCTGCGTTGCCGGCAGCCGCCGCAGCCGGCAGCCTGCGTCTGGCGGCAGCAGTTTACCGTGTTCGTCACGCGAAGCAGCCTTCGGGGGGCTTACGACGCCGGCGGGCCGGGTTCCCGGGGTGCGCGGCGGCGGGCGGGCCCAAAGCCTGTCCGGCGTAACGGCGTCGCGGCTGCGCGGGAGGGGTGTGCGGGCTCCATGGCTGTGATAGGGGGATACGCCCAAAACGTGCTAAGATTTTGAGTTTGTATGGCGCCTTTTGCGCGCCGTCATCAACCTCGTAAACAATCGTGCCACGGCATAGTGCCCCCTTGCGCCCCGACTCGTCGGGAACCGCCTGGGAAGCAAATGTTTTTGGCACGGGCGTTTAGGCCTGGTCTGGCAAAATCCAGGCAGGTCAAGAGACACCCCGATCAACCGTTCCGCAAGGCTCATTCCGTAGGAAGATTTTCGGTCTGAGAACCAGCGCGACGCAAGGAGTAAATAGTGATTCAGCAGGAGTCGCGACTCAAGGTCGCCGACAACACGGGTGCTAAGGAAATCCTTACCATTCGCGTTCTCGGTGGATCTGGCCGTCGCTACGCAGGCATTGGCGACGTAATCGTCGCTACCGTCAAGGACGCAATTCCGGGCGGCAACGTAAAGAAGGGCGACGTCGTCAAGGCTGTCATCGTCCGTACCAAGAAGGAACGCCGCCGTGCGGATGGTTCCTACATCAAGTTTGACGAGAACGCAGCCGTCATCCTGAAGAACGACGGTGACCCCCGCGGTACCCGTATCTTCGGACCGGTTGGTCGTGAACTTCGCGACAAGAAGTTCATGAAGATCGTTTCTCTGGCTCCGGAGGTGCTCTAGTCCATGGCTAAGATCAAAAAGGGTGACCTCGTTCAGGTCATCACTGGCGCCAAGGCTGAGCGCGGCGGCGACAAGGGTAAGCAGGGCAAGGTTCTGCGCGTGTACCCGGAGACCAACCGCGTGTTGGTTGAAGGCATTAACCGCGTAACCAAGCACACCAAGGTCGGTCAGTCGCAGCGCGGCACCAAGACCGGTGGCATCGAGGTCGTCGAGGCTTCGATCCACATCTCCAACGTGGCTCTGGTTGACCCGTCCACCAAGAAGCCCACCCGCGTCGGTTTCCGCACCGAGACCGTTGAGCGCGATGGCGTGAAGCGTGACGTGCGCGTCCGCGTGGCCAAGAGCTCAGGGAAGGACATCTAATGACTGAGACTCTCGAGACTCCGGCAAGCAAGATCGTTCCTCGTCTGAAGACCAAGTACGCCGATTCCATCAAGAACACGCTGACTGAGGAATTCAAGTACCAGAACGTCAACCAGGTTCCCCGCCTGGTGAAGGTCGTTGTGAACATGGGTGTTGGAGATGCCGCCAAGGACTCCAAGCTGATCGACGGCGCTGTCCGCGATCTGACCCTGATCACCGGCCAGAAGCCGCAGGTAACCAAGGCCCGCAAGTCGATCGCACAGTTCAAGCTGCGCGAAGGCATGCCGATCGGTGCACACGCAACTCTGCGTGGGGACCGCATGTGGGAATTCCTGGACCGTCTGGTCACGCTGGCCCTGCCGCGTATCCGCGACTTCCGTGGCCTCAGCGGCAAGCAGTTCGATGGCAACGGCAACTACACCTTCGGTCTGACCGAGCAGGTTATGTTCCACGAGATCGACCAGGATTCCATTGACCGCGTTCGCGGTATGGACATCACCGTCGTGACCACTGCCAAGACCGACGACGAAGGCCGCGCGCTGCTGAAGGCGCTTGGCTTCCCGTTCAAGACCGAAGACTAATCTAGCTACGTAAAAGGTCCGCCCGCGCTCCGTTCCGAATTCTGTTCGGGACAACCGGCACGGCGGAAACCGTTATGAGGAAGGGCAAGAGCCCACATGACAATGACAGATCCCGTCGCAGACATGCTTACGCGTCTGCGCAACGCTAACTCGGCATACCACGATTCCGTGACCATGCCGTACAGCAAGCTCAAGGCACGCGTTGCCGACATCCTGAAGGCTGAAGGTTACATCGCCTCCTGGAAAGAAGAAGACGCTGAGGTTGGCAAGAAGCTGACCCTCGAGCTCAAGTTCGGTCCGAACCGCGAGCGTTCAATCGCTGGCGTTCGTCGTATTTCCAAGCCGGGACTGCGCGTTTACGCAAAGTCCACCAACCTGCCGCACGTGCTCGGTGGCCTGGGTGTCGCAATCCTGTCCACCTCTTCCGGCCTCTTGACTGACAAGCAGGCCGGCAAGAAGGGCGTGGGCGGCGAAGTCCTCGCTTACGTCTGGTAACGGGAAAGGAAGAGAATAATGTCACGTATTGGACGTCTCCCCATCACCGTTCCTGCCGGCGTTGAGGTCAAGGTTGACGGCTCTGTCGTCAGCGTCAAGGGTTCCAAAGGCGAGCTGAGCCACACTGTGGCCAGCCCGATCGAGGTTTCCCTGGAAGATGGCACCCTGACTGTCGCCCGCCCGAACGACGAGCGCGCCTCACGTTCGCTGCACGGCCTGACCCGCACCCTGATCGCCAACATGATCCAGGGTGTCACCGCAGGCTACGAGAAGAAGCTTGAGATTGTCGGTACCGGTTACCGCGTCCAGGCCAAGGGTTCTGACCTGGAGTTCGCTCTGGGCTACAGCCACCCGGTCAACGTCTCGGCACCGAACGGCATCACCTTTGCAGTTGAGACCCCGACCAAGCTCTCTGTTTCAGGTATCTCCAAGCAGCAGGTCGGCGAGGTTGCTGCCAACATTCGCAAGCTGCGGAAGCCGGACCCCTACAAGGGCAAGGGCATCCGTTACGCAGGCGAAGTCATCCGCCGCAAGGTCGGAAAGGCTGGTAAGTAACCATGGCGATCGCAATTAACAAGAAGCGTACGAACAAGAGCAAGTCTGCCCAGCGCAGCCGCCGCCAGCTTCGTATCCGCAAGCGCATCTCCGGAACGGCTGTACGCCCGCGTCTGGTCGTCAACCGCTCCGCACGTCACGTATTCGTCCAGGTTGTCGATGACACCAAGGGCCTGACCGTGGCAAGCGCCTCCACACTGGAAGCCGACCTTCGTGCATTCGACGGTGACAAGACCGCCAAGGCCAAGCGCGTTGGCGAACTGGTCGCCGAGCGTGCCAAGGCTGCCGGTATCGAAGCAGTTGTCTTCGACCGCGGTGGTAACAAGTACCACGGCCGGATCGCCGCCGTCGCTGACGGCGCACGTGAAGGTGGGCTGGCACTGTGACCGAAAATAACGAAAAGGACATTCAGGTGACTGAAGCTGTAGCTGCTCCGGCAACTGAGACCGCTGCGCCTGCTACCACTGACGACCGCCGTGGTGGCGCTCGTCGTGGCGAGCGTGGCGACCGCGGCCAGGGCCGTGGCGACCGTGGCGGCCGTGGTGGCCGTGACGGCGGCCGCGAGGCCGAGAAGAGCCAGTTCGTAGAGCGCGTCGTAACCATCAACCGCGTTTCCAAGGTCGTCAAGGGTGGTCGTCGCTTCAGCTTCACCGCCCTCGTCGTCGTCGGTGACGGCAACGGCATGGTCGGCGTCGGCTACGGCAAGGCAAAGGAAGTTCCTGCCGCTATCGCGAAGGGCGTTGAAGAGGCCAAGAAGTCCTTCTTCCGCGTTCCCCGCATCGGCAGCACCATCCCGCACCGCGTTCAGGGTGAGGCCGCCGCAGGCGTCGTCATGCTGCGCCCGGCTTCCGCCGGTACCGGTGTTATTGCCGGTGGCCCGGTCCGTGCAGTACTGGAGTGCGTGGGCATCCACGACATCCTCTCCAAGTCGCTCGGTTCTTCCAACGCCATCAACATCGTTCACGCGACCGTTGACGCGCTGAAGCGCCTCGAAGAGCCGGCAGCAGTGGCAGCACGCCGCGGCCTGCCGCTCGACGAGATCGCCCCGCCGGCAATGGTCAAGGCGCTCCTGAACCAGAAGGCAGGTGTCTGAGTCATGGCTAAGAACGTGCTTGTCTCCGACGCAAAGTTGGAGATCACTCAGATCAAGTCCGCCATTGGCGGCAAGCAGAACCAGCGCGACACCCTGCGGTCCCTCGGCCTGAAGCGGATCGGACACACCGTTGTCCGCACCGCCGACGCCGTGACCGTCGGGATGCTCAACACGGTTCCGCACCTGGTAAAGGTAGAGGAGGCGAAGTAAATGGCAGAGAAGAACACCGCCGAAAAGGCACAGGGCGCCGCTGAGAAGCAGAACGCACTGAAGGTTCACCACCTGCGTCCCGCCCCGGGTGCCAAGACCGCCAAGACCCGTGTTGGTCGTGGTGAAGGTTCCAAGGGTAAGACCGCTGGTCGCGGTACCAAGGGTACGAAGGCCCGCTACCAGATCAAGGCTGGCTTTGCCGGCGGCCAGCTGCCGCTGCACATGCGCCTGCCGAAGCTGCGCGGCTTCAAGAACCCGTTCCGGGTTGAGTACCAGGTTGTAAACCTGGACAAGCTCAACGAGCTGTTCCCGGAAGGTGGCGCTGTCACCGTGGAGAACCTGGTCGAAAAGGGTGCCGTTCGCAAGAACCAGCCCGTCAAGGTGCTGGGCACCGGCGACATCACCGTCAAGGTTGACGTCACCGTCCACGCATTCTCGGCCAGCGCTGCTGACAAGATTGCTGCAGCAGGCGGAAGCACCACCGCCCTCTAACGAGGCGGCGGGGCAGTTGCCCGTTGTTGAAACTCCCGGTACCAGGGGCTCAGGCCCCCGGTGCCGGGAGTTTTTTTCATTTTCCGGGCCCCGCCGATTGTTCGCGGGGCGCATCCACCCGTTAGACTCGGTTGTTGGGTTTATTTGACCTGTCTCACACGACTTTACTTATTACTCAGGAGGACGCTTGCTTAGCGCATTTGGCCGGGCCTTTCGCACGCCTGATCTGCGACGCAAGTTGTTGTTCACGCTGGGAATCATCACAATCTTCCGCTTGGGTGCCTTCATCCCCTCGCCTGGTGTGAGCTACCAGAATGTCCAGCAATGCTTGCAGAACGGTCAGACCTCGGGCGGGATCTACCAGCTCGTCAACCTGTTCAGCGGCGGTGCATTGCTGCAGGTGTCCATCTTTGCCCTCGGCATCATGCCGTACATCACCGCCAGCATCATCGTCCAGCTGCTCCGGGTGGTCATTCCCCGTTTCCAGCAGCTCTATGAGGAGGGCGCGTCAGGGCAGTCGAAACTGACCCAGTACACCCGCTACCTCACGATCGCACTTGGCCTGCTCAACGCCACGACACTGGTGTCGCTGGCACGCTCCGGCCAGCTGCTGCCTAACTGCCAGCTTCCGATCATCCCGGACAGCTCGATCGTCACCACGGTCCTGATCATCATCACGCTCACGGCCGGCACAGGCCTGATCATGTGGATGGGCGAGCTCGTGACGGAAAAGGGCGTCGGCAACGGCATGTCCCTGCTGATCTTCACGTCCATCGCCGCAGGCTTCCCCGGCTCGCTCGGTGCGATCTGGAAGGCCCAGGGCCCCGGCACGTTCTTCCTGGTCCTCATCATCGGCCTGCTCACCGTGGCGCTCGTGGTCTTCGTGGAGCAGTCCCAGCGCCGGATCCCGGTGCAGTACGCCAAGCGGATGATCGGCCGCCGCACGGTCGGCGGAACCAGCACCTACATCCCCATCAAGGTGAACATGGCCGGCGTCGTGCCCGTCATCTTCGCCTCGTCCATGCTCTACCTGCCGGGGCTGATCTCACAGTTCAACCAGCCCAAGGCCGGCGAGCCGGTACAGCCCTGGGTTGAGTGGATCAACAACAACCTCACCAAGGGCGACCACCCGATCTATATGGCACTGTATTTCGCCATGATTGTGTTTTTCACCTACTTCTATGTTGCGATTACTTTCAACCCCGAAGAGGTCTCGGACAACATGAAGAAGTACGGCGGCTTCATTCCGGGCATCCGCGCCGGCAAGCCGACCGCGGACTATCTTCAGTACGTCCTATCCCGGATCACCCTGCCCGGCGCCTTCTACCTCGGCTTCGTGGCATTGATCCCGCTGGTTGCACTGGTCCTGATTAACGCGAACCAGAACTTCCCGTTCGGCGGCACCTCGATCCTGATCATGGTGGGCGTCGGTCTGGAGACCGTGAAGCAGATTGATGCGCAACTACAGCAACGTCACTACGAAGGGCTTTTGCGATGACGAGAATGTTGATTATCGGACCTCCCGGGTCCGGCAAGGGAACGCAGGCGGAACGCATTTCAGAACGCCTCGGCGTCGTTGCGATCTCCACCGGAGACATCTTCCGCGCCAACGTCAAGGGTGAGACTCCGCTCGGCGTCGAAGCCAAGAAGTACATGGACGCCGGCGACTTCGTCCCGGACAGCGTCACCAACAAGATGGTGCGCGACCGCCTCAATGAGGACGACGTCGAGGCAGGCTTCCTGCTCGACGGGTACCCGCGCACCACCGCGCAGGTGGACTACCTCGAAGACATCCTCGCCGGCGCTGACCAGAAGCTCGACGTCGTGCTCCAGCTCACCGCTGACGACGAGGAGCTGGTTACCCGCCTCCTGGGCCGTGCCAAGGAAACTGGCCGCAGCGACGACAACGAAGGCGTTATCCGTCACCGGCTGGACCTGTACCACGAGCAGACCGAACCTGTGGTGGCCAAGTATGCCGAACGCGGCATCCTGACCCAGGTGGACGGCATCGGTGCCATCGACGAAGTCACCGAGCGCGTCATGGAAGCGATCAAGTCGGCCCAGGCCGCCTGATCCTCGCCCCCTGATCCACGCATGCTCATTGCGGCTGACGCAGAACAGAGACGCAGTGCAGAAGGGCGCGTTCCGTACCATCGGGTACGGGACGCGCCCTTCGGCGTTGGGCGGCCCCGCAGCGAGCCCGTTCCGAACCGTTGAACCGGTACGGGAGAATAGAGCTTGAAGACTTGGGTTGATGACCCATGGTGGAGGCCCGGGATCCAGCCCGCCCGGACCGCGAGAGAAAATTTTGAGGTAGCGATGGCATTCGGCCAGGCACGCATTGAATACAAGACCAACGCCCAGATGCGCACGATGCACGAGGCCGGACTGGTCCTGAGCCGGGCACTGGATGCAGCGGTGGCCGCCGCGGCCCCCGGCGTCACCACTGCCCGGCTGGATGAGGTCTTCGCCGCCGTGCTCCAGGACGCCGGCGCCAAGTCCAACTTTCTCGGCTACCACGGGTTCCCGGCCACGATCTGCACCTCGGTGAACGAAGAAGTGGTGCACGGCATCCCCGGCGGCCGGGTCCTGGCGGACGGCGACATCATCTCGATCGACGGCGGTGCGATCGTGGACGGCTGGCACTCCGATTCGGCGCGGACCGTGATTGTCGGCACCGCCGATCCCGAAGACGTTCGCCTCTCCGAGGTTACCGAGGAAGCCATGTGGCGTGGCATCGCAGCCCTGGCCACCGGGAAATTCGTGGGCGATATCGGCAACGCCGTGGACGACTACGTCTCCTCCGTGCCGGGCAAACCGCTGGGCATCCTGGAGGACTATGTAGGGCACGGAATCGGCTCCGAGATGCACATGGCGCCGGACGTGCTGAACTACCGCACCGGCCACCGCGGGCCGAAGATCCGCCCGGGGCTGTGCCTCGCAATCGAGCCCATGCTGGTCCGGGGCAGCATCGAGACCGCAATCCTGGACGACGACTGGACCGTCGTCACCACGGATGGCAAGCGCTCCTGCCAGTGGGAGCACTCGGTGGCCGTGCACGAGAAGGGGATCTGGGTCCTCTCGGCACCTGACGGGGGAGCGGCGAAACTGGCGCCGCTCGGCGTCGTGCCCGTCCCGATTCCCTAGGCCCGACTCACACGGCGACTCGCGGGATTTCTGGCGACGCGCAAAATCCCTGGCGACACCGGAATACGGTAGCGCCAGGGATTTTGCGTGTCGCAGGTCAGCCGGGGCGCACAATGGAGCCATGGGAGCAACAGGAGCCATCACAGACGTGGCCGGCATCCGGATAGGCCAGGTCCAGAAGTCCGGCGACGGCTGGCTGAGCGGAGTGACTGTGGTTCTCCCGCCGCCGGGCACCGTCGGCTCGGTCGACGTCCGGGGCGGCGGGCCTGCGACGCATGAGACGGACTCACTGGATCCCACCACGCTGTCCCAGACCGTGGACGCCGTGGTCCTGACCGGGGGCAGCGCCTTTGGCCTCGCAGCCGCGGGCGGCGCCATGCGCTGGTGCGAGGAGAACGGCCGAGGCTTCACGGTCCCCGGCGGGCTTGTTCCGATCGTGCCGGCGGCCGCGATTTTCGACCTGGGCCGCGGCGGCGATTTCTCCGCCCGCCCCGGAGAGGCGATGGGCTACGCGGCGACGGCCGCCGCCGCCGGGCAGCCGGAAGGGCACGACGTCGAACGCGGCAACGTCGGCGCCGGCACAGGAGCGGCAATCGGCAGGGGCACGTACAAAGGGGGAGTGGGCACAGCCTCCCTCACACTAGAAAACGGGGTGACCGTCGGCGCCATTGCGGTCGTCAACGCGCTCGGACTGCCGTGGGGCACATCGCCGCAGCAGGCGGAACCCGGCAGCGTGCGTCTAAGCGACGAAGGAGCGAGCACGCAGAGGGTTTCGGCTGTTGGGGCGGGAGGTGAGGCCGAAGCCGCAGACTACGGCGTTGGCGGTACGCCCCCGCCGCTCAACACCACGCTCGTCGTCGTCGCCACGGACGCCGTCCTGGACAAGGCGGACTGCAAGCGGACGGCCTCGGCGGCCCATGCCGGACTGGCCCGGGCTTTGAATCCAAGCCACACCCTCGCCGACGGCGATACCGTGTTCGCGCTGGCGACGGGCGCCGTCGCGCTTGACCGCAGCACCCCGGCGGCCCGGCAGATCAGCCTCATTACCCTGCAGAGCGCGGCCGCCGACGTCGTCCGGCTGGCCATCCTCGACGGGATCTCGCAGGCGGAGGCAGTGACGACGGCGGCCGGGACGCTAGGTGCGTACGGACGCTGAGTGCGCTACGATGGGCGGATTTAACTTCGGATTTAACAATCGGGCCGCGATGGCGTAGTGTTGTCTGTTGGTTGTCTGCCCCGTTGTGCCCTTTTGGGGTCGGGTGGCACCAGCCAATCAATCAAAAACGTCCGCGGTCATGACCGGTGCAAACCGGGAGGCTGCGGCAACAACAGTTAGCGGAGGGTATGGCCAAGAAGGACGGGGTCATTGAGATCGAGGGCGTTGTGACCGAGGCGCTGCCCAATGCGATGTTTCGCGTTGAGCTCACCAACAAGCACATCGTTCTGGCACACATCTCTGGAAAGATGCGCCAGCACTACATCAGGATCCTCCCCGAGGACCGCGTAGTGGTGGAGCTGAGCCCTTACGACCTGACACGTGGTCGTATCGTCTACCGCTACAAGTAAACACTGGGCGGCCAGGGCAATAGCCGAGGGCCGGTCCAGCTGACCAACTGCAACACGCAAAGGAACGCCATGAAGGTCAAGCCGAGCGTCAAGCAGATCTGCGAAAAGTGCAAAGTGATCCGCCGTAATGGCCGGGTCATGGTGATCTGCGAGAACCCGCGCCACAAGCAGCGCCAGGGCTAATTTCCTTCACGGGAAACCCTGGGTTGCTAACCCACGCAAGTAAATAAAGGCAGCACAAGCTGAACTGGGACGTATGAGCCCGGACAGCTAACCCCCGGTCGGAGGCTGGGGCCGCACTGAACATGCGGGTGTACTGCCTACGACCTCCGGTTTATACAAGGAGTACTGCCAATATGGCTCGTCTCGCTGGCGTAGACATTCCCCGCGAAAAGCGGCTGGAAATTGCGCTTACTTACATCTACGGCGTGGGCAAGACCCGTGCACACGAAACCCTGGCTGCTACCGGCATCAGCGCTGACGTTCGGGTCAAGGACCTGACCGACGCGCAGCTGGTTGAGCTGCGTGACTACATTGAAGGCAACTACAAGGTTGAGGGTGACCTTCGCCGCGAAGTAGCCGCTGATATCCGCCGCAAGGTTGAAATCGGCAGCTACGAAGGTATTCGCCACCGCAAGGGCCTGCCAGTGCGCGGTCAGCGTACGAAGACGAACGCGCGTACCCGCAAGGGTCCGAAGCGCACCGTCGCAGGCAAGAAGAAGGCCCGTTAATCCCTGAGGGATTAACTCGGTTTTCCCCCGATAACTTTCTGTAGGAGAAAAAATGCCCCCGAAGACTCGTGGCGCGGTTCGCAAGCCGCGTAAGAAGGACAAGAAGAATATCGCGCTGGGCCAGGCGCACATCAAGAGCACCTTTAACAACACCATCGTGTCCATCACGGACCCGAACGGTGCTGTCATCTCCTGGGCTTCGTCCGGTGAGGTTGGCTTCAAGGGCTCGCGTAAGTCCACCCCGTTCGCTGCCCAGATGGCCGCCGAAGCCGCCGCAAAGCGTGCACAGGAGCACGGCATGCGCAAGGTTGACGTGTTCGTTAAGGGACCGGGTTCCGGACGCGAAACCGCCATCCGCTCGCTGCAGGCCGCTGGCCTCGAGGTTGGCTCCATCCAGGACGTCACCCCCAGCGCCCACAACGGCTGCCGTCCGCCGAAGCGCCGCCGCGTCTAAGGCTTTCCAGCGCCCAGGAGCTTGCCCGGACCCTCACCGGTCCGGGCAGGCCCGGCCGCGTTAAGTCTTCAGACCGATCTTTCCACCACCTGTGTTGCGTCATATAGCGGATGCTCGCCGAAAGGAAACCTAAGTGCTCATTGCACAGCGCCCCACCCTCTCCGAAGAGGTCGTCTCCGAAAACCGCTCACGGTTCATCATCGAACCGCTGGAGCCGGGCTTTGGTTACACCCTCGGAAACTCCCTCCGCCGTACCCTGCTCTCCTCCATCCCCGGTGCCTCTGTAACGAGCATCCGGATCGATGGCGTGCTGCACGAGTTCACCACGGTTCCGGGTGTCAAGGAAGATGTCACTGAGATCATCCTGAACATCAAGAACCTGTCGGTTTCCTCCGAGCACGACGAGCCGGTTGTTGCTTACCTGCGCAAGCAGGGACCGGGAGTCGTCACCGCCGCGGACATCGCTCCGCCGGCCGGCGTCGAATTCCACAACCCGGATCTGCACATTGCCACGCTGAACTCGAAGGGCAAGTTCGAACTCGAACTGACCATCGAGCGCGGTCGCGGCTACGTTTCGGCAGCTCAGAACAAGTCCGGCGACTCCGAGATCGGCCGCATCCCGGTCGACTCGATCTACTCGCCGGTTCTGAAGGTTACTTTCCGCGTGGAAGCTACCCGTGTTGAGCAGCGCACTGACTTCGACAAGCTCATTGTCGACGTCGAGACCAAGCAGGCAATCGCCCCGCGCGACGCCGTTGCTTCGGCAGGTACCACCCTGGTGGAACTGTTCGGTCTTGCCCGCGAGCTGAACACCGCAGCTGAAGGTATCGAGATCGGTCCGTCGCCGACGGATGCTGCCCTGGCAGCCGACATGGCACTGCCGATCGAGGATCTGGACCTGACGGTCCGGTCCTACAACTGCCTCAAGCGTGAGGGCATCCACACCGTGGGTGAACTCGTTGCCCGCTCCGAGGCTGACCTCATGGACATCCGCAACTTCGGCGCGAAGTCCATTGATGAGGTCAAGGCCAAGCTGGTCGAACTGGGCCTGTCCCTCAAGGACTCCCCTCCCGGTTTCGATCTCGCAGCACGTGCCGCAGCCATCGAAGAGGACGACGCCGCGTTCAGCGACGACGAGCTCTAACCAACAGATCTTGGCCGGCTGGCTGGATGCACCCTGGTGTGCGCAGCCCAACGGCTTCCAATGAGGAGAAACTATAATGCCTACCCCCGCTAAGGGTCCGCGCCTCGGAGGCGGAGCGGCTCACGAGCGTCTTATGCTCGCGAACCTGTCCGCCGCACTTTTCGAGCACAAGCGGATCACCACCACGGTGACCAAGGCCAAGCGCCTGAAGCCGTACGCCGAGCGCCTGGTGACTTTCGCCAAGCGTGGCGACCTCGCGTCCCGCCGTCGTGTACTCGGCCTGATCAGCAACAAGGGCGTCGTCCACGAGCTGTTCACCGACATCGCACAGGCAGTGGAAAACCGCGATGGCGGCTACACCCGCATCACCAAGATCGGCAACCGCAAGGGCGACAACGCTCCCATGGCTGTCATCGAACTGGTTCTCGAGCCGGTTTCCGCAAAGCAGGCCGTGGTAGCCGAGGCTACCTCTGCTGCCAAGCGCGACGCTGACAAGAAGGACGCCGAAAAGGCCGACGCAGCTCCGGTTGCCGAGACCGAAGAGGCTGCTGAGACCGAAGAGGCTCCAGCCGCTGAGGCCGAAGCCGCTACCGAAGAGGCTCCGGCCGCTGAGGAAGCAGCCGCTGAGTCCGAGAAGGACGCGAAGTAATTCGCTAAATCTTTCTTATAGACTTAAGTCTATGAACGAGCTCAAACCCGCTGCCCCCGTCTTGGGGGGCGGCGGGTTTTTGCGTATCCGGCTGGATGTGGCCTACGACGGCGGCCCGTTCAGCGGGTGGGCCGTGCAGCCGGGACTGCGCACCGTCCAGGGCGTCCTGGAGGAGGCCCTCGCGCTGCTGATCCGCCGCCCCGTCCGGGTCACGGTTGCCGGGCGCACCGACGCCGGGGTGCACGCCCGCGGCCAGGTGGTCCACCTGGACCTCAGCGAGGCGGAGTGGCTGGGCCTGAACCGGGGCGCCGAACTGGATCCCGCCGTCGCCCTTCTCCGCCGCATCCGCGGTGCCTTGAGCCGTGGCCTGGGCGACCTCAGCGGCGCCATCGAGGTGCACCGGGTGAGCGTGGCACCCGTTGGCTTCGATGCCCGGTTCTCCGCCCTCTGGCGCCGCTATTCGTACCGGATCGCGGACGGCCCCGCGCTGTGGGACCCGCTGGGACGCGCCTCGACCCTGTGGCACAAGGTTCCGCTGGACGTCGGGCTCCTCAACGAGGGCGCCGCGCCGCTGCTGGGCCTGCAGGACTTCCGCTCGTACTGCAAGCCCCGCGAGGGGGCCACGACCATCCGTGAACTGCAGCGCTTCGAATTCGCGCGCGGCACGGACGGGGTCATTGTCGTCACCGTTCAGGCTGACGCGTTCTGCCACAACATGGTCCGCTCCCTGGTGGGCTCGGCGTTGTACGTGGGGGAGGGCGAAGAGGCCCCGGAATGGCTCTACGAGCGGCTCCTCGCCCGGCAGCGCGACGCCCGCTCCGTTCTCGCAGCCCCGCACCCGCTAGTGCTCGAGGAAGTGGCCTACCCGACAGAGAGCGGCATGCTGGCCCGGGCCGAACTGACGCGGGCACTGCGGGCCTAAACTGCGCCACCGATTTTCCCCACCTTTGCCGGAGCGAGGCCGCTATACGCCGGCGGGTCGGCGCAACACGCCGGCGTCGGCCACCAAAGGTGGGGAATCTCTGACGCCACCACAGCCATGTGGGCACGAAAAGGCGGTGGGCCTGCGGGCCTAAATTAGGCGGGAAGCTCGAGGGTGAAAGTGCTGCCGTGGCCCGGACTGGTGCGGCACGAGATGGATCCGCCATGCCCTTCCACGATGGCCTTGGTGATGGACAGCCCCAGGCCGGCGCCCGGAATGGATCCGTCCCGGACGGCCGGGCTGCGGAAGAAACGGGTGAAGACCCGCCCGGCGTCGGCGGCGGTCATGCCCATCCCGGTGTCCTCGACGTGAAGGCGCACCAGGCCGTCGCCGGAGCTGGCGGAGACCCGCACCGATCCGCCGTCGGGCGAGTACTTGATCGCGTTGGAAACCAGGTTGTCCAGGGCCTGGCTGATCCGGAGCGGGTCCACGTGGGCCCAGAGCGGACCCTGGACGTCCGTGGCGAGGCAGACGCGGGACGCCTGGGCGTGGGCCTGGGCCGAGCCGAGGCTCGCCTCCACGATGCCGGCGAGGTCGGTGCGGCGCGGATGGACATGGACCGCGGCGCTGGCGGACATGAGAAGATCCGAGACCAGGGCCAGCAGCCGCTCCGCGTTGCGCAGCGCCACTTCGACGCGGCGGACCACCGGACTGTCCAGGCCCTCGGTGTCGGCGAGCACCAGGTCCAGGTTGCCGATGATGGACGTCAACGGCGTGCGGAATTCGTGGGAGACAGTGGAGACGACCTCGTCCTTCGCTGCGAGGGCGTCCACCAGGCCGGTGACCTCGTTGAAGACCACCACGGCGCCGCGGAAGTCGCCGGCGTCGTTCTTCAGGGGCCGGGCCCCGGTAGAGACCACGCGGCTGGCCGCTTCCTCACCGAAGCAGACAAGGTAGTCGGCAAACGACTCGCCGGCAAGCGCCCGCCGGATGGGACGGCGCTCCAGCGGCAGGGGGGTGCTTCGGTCCTGCCCGGTCAGCACGAGATGGCCCTCTTCCGGCAGTACTTCCCCCGCCGCTTCGGCCGTAGGACGGGGCGCCGCGGCCGCGGATTCCTCGAGTTCGGCCTGCCACGTGTTCGTCAGCAGCCGGCGGCCGCTGGCGTCCACTGCCACGATCCCGACGTCGACGGTGTCAAGAATGGTGTTCAGGAGCCGTTCGCGCTCCCGGCTGTCCGCGAGTAGGACCTCCAGCTCGGCTTCCTTGGACCTGATCCGCCGCTGCTCGCGCCGCAGGCGCGCCCGCGCGAAACGCATGGCCAGGGACACCGCGAGCATCATCAGGGGCACCAGCAGGGCTTCGGCCGTGCGGGCCGCAAGCGGTGCCGATCGGTCCGCCAGGAGCCAGGGCAGGGCGGCCAGGAGGGGCACCGAGAAACTCAGTGAAAGGCTCGCGGGGGCGGAGAGCCTGGACGCCGAAATCCACACCACGGGCAAGACGGAGAGCACACCGGGATCCGGCAGCCCGGCGGTGGTGCCGTCCCGGAGCAGCCCAATCGCAACCAGGTCCAGGACAGGGATGACGAGCGGGGCCAACGGCCCAAAACGCTGCCAGGGGACCAGTACGCAGGCCACCAGGAGGGCGGCCTGCAGGGCAAAGGCGTACCGGCACAGGATGCTGTCCGGAAGGCCGGGCCAGGCGGCCGGGGCAGCCATGACAATTCCGGCCAGCATCACAGCCAGCGGCAACTGGCATACGAGGACCCGCCCGCGCGGCCCCAAAGCCTTCCCGTGTCGATCCATACTTCGGATCAGCCGCTGTCTAAGCAAAGACGCCGTGCCCCCTTCCCGTTGCTCCAGTTTTACACCCTGTGTCACGCAAATTTGACATAAATCGAAGTTTTGCCATTTCTGTTACCGGGCAGCCGCGAATTTGCCCCTTAGGGTGGGTATTCTGACATTGCTGGTGGGGGCCGGCGAGATCATTGCTGCCGCCGCATCCGCGAACGGCAGCGTAGCGTGACACATGAGGGGGGCCATGACCGACATGGGAGTCGCCGTCGTTGTAGAAGACGACGAAGATGTTCGGAACCTTGTCGAAGCCGTATTGAGCCAGGCGGGGTTCGAAGTCCACTCGGCGGCCGGCGGACGTGAAGGGGTCGACGTCGTCAGGGCACGGGAGGCAAGCGTGGTCACCCTCGATGTCGGGCTTCCCGACATCGACGGTTTCGAGGTGCTGCGCCGGATCCGGCAGTTCAGTGACGCGTACGTGGTCATGCTGACAGCGCGAACCGACGAACTGGACACCCTGACGGCGTTTCATACCGGGGCTGATGATTTCCTGGCGAAGCCATTCCGGCCCCGGGAGCTGCGCGCGCGCGTGGGTGCCATGATGCGCCGGCCCCGGCAGGACCTCGGCGCCGCGGACGGATCCGCGCTGGATTCTGGGGCGGCCGCCGCCCCTGCAGCGTCCCAGAGTCCAGTGCTGCACCACAACGGCCTGGACCTGAACCCCGAGACCCGGTCCGTGAGCGTCGACGGCGTGGCGGTCAGCCTGACCCGCAGCGAGTTCGACCTCCTGCAGGCGCTCCTGAAGGGCGCCGGCGCCGTGCGGTCCAAGACCGAGCTGGTGCGCGTGGTCCGGGGCGATTACTACCGGGCGGACGCCTACATCAGCGAATCCGACGAACGCGCCGTCGAGGTGCATATCGGCAACCTGCGGAGGAAACTCGGCGAGGACCCCGTGCAGCCGCGCTGGCTGCAGACCGTCCGCGGCGTGGGCTACCGGCTGTCGCCGGCGCGGTAGCCCCCGGAGGGGCTTCCGGCGCCCGGCGCCCGGGAAACCTGTAGGCGGCAGCGGTCCCGCCGGTCCTAGCTGTCCCACAGGACGTAGCTGAACTGGAGCTCGTCGACGGTTTCCCCGCCGCGCGCGGCGACGTCGCGCAGGAGCGACAGTGCGCGGCCAATGTCTCCGGCCCTGAGGGCGTTCTCCAGTTCGCCGGCGAGCTGGGCCAGGCGCAGGCCTCCGACCATGGCCGAGGACGTCTTCAGGCTCAGCACAGCGTCCATCGAGCCCGCGAGATCCCCGCGTTCGAGGGCCGAGGCCAGCGAGCGGTAGCGCTGGTCCCACATCCGGGTGTAGTCCCTGGCAAATCCCTTCGCCACGGCCGGATTTTCCAGCTGTGCACCCAGGTCCTGAAGCGCGGCAGGGTCCACGAGTGGGGCCGCCGGCAGGTCCTCGGGGAGGACCTCCGGGAAGACCTCTGGGAAGGCCGCTGCCGCGCTGGATGCCGTGAGGGCAGGCGCCGGCAGTCCCGGAGAGGTGGTGGGAGCGAGGGCAATGCCCGCATCTCCGTCGTCGGGGCAAGCGCTTGGAAGGGACATGTGACCACGCTACTTGCTGATGCGGCCGATGCCTTGCAGCCCGGTCTATCCTGCGGAAACCCTGAGGCTTTCCCGAGGGGAACCAATCCCTGCCGCTGGTGCCGGCCGTGGCCGTGTCGGCGGCCGTTTACTGGCCACTGAACGTGTCGATGGCGTTGATGACGGCCGGGCCCAGGATGGCGATGAAAAGCACGGGGAAGATGAAGAACAGCAGGGGAAACAGGATGGTGACGGGCAGCTTCATGGCCTTCTCCTCGGCCCGTTGCCGGCGCTTGACCCGCATGACCTTCGCCTGCACCCGCAACACCCGGCTGATGGCAATGCCGTAGGTGTCGGCCTGGACCACGGCCTGGACGAAGCTGCGCAGCTCGGGCACGTTGGTCCGTTCCGCCAGTGCCACGTATGACTCGCGCCGGCTGCGCCCTACCTGCATGTCCTGCAGGGTCCGGATAAGTTCCTCCGCCAGGGGGCCCTTGCCGTTCTCGCCGGCCCGGGCCATGGCGCCTTCGAAGCCCAGGCCCGCTTCCACGGAGATCAGCATCTGGTCCAGCGTGTTGGCCAGTTCCAGCTGCATGGTCTTCTGGCGTTCCTGCCCTCTGCTGTAGAGCAGGAGGTCGGGGATGAAGTAGCCGAGCAGGAACACAAAGATTCCCACGAGCTTGAGGACCGGCGTCGGGCTGTTGGCGCTGATCCAGAAGCCCAGCAGGGCGCCCAGCAGCCCAAGGAGCGGCTTGGCCGCGAGCACGCGGCCCAACGGCAGTGACGCGGGGCGCCCGGCGAGGGACAACAGCCGGTCCAGTTTGCGGACGTACGCCGGGGGAGTCAGCCGGTAGCCGGCCCGTTCCAGCAGGCTGCTGCGCTCCCGATGGGTGAGCTCGGCCGGGTCGGTGCCATGCGCGAGCATCTCCCGCATGGCGCGCTGTGACCTCCGGTCGACGGAGAGCAGCGACCACGCCAGATAGCCGAGCGGCAACGCCACCAGCAGCGTGGCAAGTAGTACAGCAGGTGCCATAGCCGCCTCAGAACTTCAGGTCGATGATTTTTCGCATCCACAGCCCGCCAATGGTCATGAGGATGACGGAGGCCGCCATCATGCCCCAGCCCAGCGGGTGCGTGAACATCGGGTTCATGTAGCCGGGATTGACCAGCATCAGCATCACCACGATCCCGATCGGCATGGCCATGAGGATGTACGCGGAAAACTTTCCCTCGGCGGCGAGGGATTTGATGTGTCCTTTGATCTCGCTGCGCTCGCGGATGGTCTCGTTGACCTGGTCCAGGACTTCGGCCAGATTCCCGCCCACTTCACGGTTGATCTGGATGGCCTGGGCGATCCAGACGAAGTCCTCGTTCCGCATCCGGTCCGCGGTGTCGCTCAGGGAGTCCAGGAGGTCCCGGCCCAGGCTGGTCTCTGTAACCACGCGGCGCATCTCTTCCGACGTCGGGCTTTGGGATTCGGACGCGGCGGCGTCAATGGCGCGCATGATGCTGTGCCCGGCCCGGAGGCCGCCGGACAGCAGCTGCAGGGTATCGCCGAGCTGCTGGTCGAACTTGGTGCGGCGCTTGCCGGCCAGGATGCGGAGCACGAGGTGGCCCACGACCGGCGCCAGGAGCACCAGGAGGACCGCCAGCAACGGGCCCGCGACGACGAACCCGGCGAGGCCCCCCGCAACCGCCCCGGCCAGGAGCAGGACGTAGAAGTCGGCCTGGCCCAGGCGCAGGCCGGCCTGTTCCAGCGACTCGCGGTTGAAGAGCCGGACTTTGCGGCCGGAAAAGAATCCGTCGACCAGGTGGACGGCCGAGCCGGCGAACCGCGTCAGCTGCGAGTCGGCCTGGCCCTGGACGGGCCTGCGCCGGTCCAGGGGGACACTGGCCCCGCCGGGGGAGAGCAGCGCGAATCCCAGGACCACCACTGCGCTGAAAAGCAGGCCGACGCCGATGGGCAGCAGAGTCATGGACAGATCACGCCCTTCCGGCCGGGGTCAGCGGAGCAGCAAACACAGCGGGGGAGACGTGGATGCCCAGGTCCTCGAAACGGTCGATGAAACGCGGACGGATGCCGGTGGGGACCGGCCTGCCGAGGAACCGGCCGTGGGCGTCGACGCCGGCGGCGTAGTCGAACACGAAGGCATCCTGGAGCGTGACGATGTCGCCCTCCATGCCCTGGACCTCCGTGACGTGGGTGATCCGCCGGGTGCCGTCCCGCAGCCGGGAGATCTGGATAATCAGGTTGACGGCCGAGGCGATCTGTTCCCGGATGGCGCGCAGCGGCAGGTCCATGCCGGCCATGAGCACCAGCGTCTCCAGACGGGCCACGGCGTCCCGGGGCGAGTTGGAGTGCACTGTCGAGAGCGACCCGTCGTGGCCTGTGTTCATGGCCTGGAGCATGTCCAGCGATTCGCCGCCGCGGACCTCGCCCACCACGATCCGGTCCGGTCGCATGCGCAGGGAGTTCCGCAGCAGTTCGCGGATGGTCACCTCGCCCTTGCCCTCAGTGTTCGACGGCCGGCTTTCCAGCCGCACCACGTGTTCCTGCTGGATCTGGAGTTCGACTGCGTCCTCGATCGTCACGATCCGCTCGTCGTGGGGCAGGAACGAGGAAAGGACGTTCAGCAGTGTCGTTTTGCCGGTGCCGGTGCCGCCCGAGACGATGATGTTGAGCTTGGCCTTCACGCAGGCGTTCAGCAGTTCCGCCATTTCCGGCGTCAACGTGCCGAACTCGATGAGGTTCCGGACAGTCAGCGGCACCTTGCTGAACTTTCGGATGGTCAGCGACGAACCGCCGACGGCGAGCGGCGGGATAACGGCATTGACGCGGGACCCGTCCTCGAGCCGAGCATCCACGAGGGGCGAGGACTCATCGATGCGCCGGCCCACTTTGGAAACGATGCGCTCGATCACCTTGCGGAGGTGGTCCTCGGAGCTGAACCGCGACTCCGTCAAGGTCAGTTTGCCGTTGCGTTCCACGTAGATCTGGTCCATCCGGTTGACCATGATTTCCGTGACGGCGGGATCGTCCAGGAGGCGCTGCAACGGGCCGTAGCCCAGGACGTCGTCGGCCACGTCGCGGACCAGCCGGGAGCGCTCTTCGGCGGACAGGGGGACCTGTTCGGCGTCGATGATGCGCGTCAGCTCCTCCCGCGCGGAGGTGCGGAGGTCCTCTTCCGTGGTTGCCGAATCGTTGAAGCGGGTTCCCATACGCTCGAACAACGCAGTGGCGGCCCGCTGTTTGAGGGCGGCGAAAGCGTCGACGGGCTGCTGGCCCCGGGCGCGGGAGTCCTGGTGCTCCGGGAAAGCCGGCAGCGGTGGGCGGTCAGTCTTCTGGAGCACGACGGCGGCCGGCGCCGCCGCCGTCGTCGCGCTTCCTCCGGTGGGGGACACGGCCACCGGCGATGCGGCCTGCGGGGATTCGGCCCGTGGGGCGGACGCAATCGTTCCCTCGGCGGAGCGGAGCCGTTCGGACAGTTTCATCAGACCACCACCCGGCGGTGCAGTTTCTTCTGGGCGGTGGCGCGCCAGGCGGGATCGAACCGGTTGACGAGCTGTTTCAGTCCCTTGATGGCAGGATCTTTGCGTCCGTCCTGGAGGACCGGGATGCCGCGGTTGGTGGAGAACGCCACTGCCTTGGACCGCGGGATGCTGACGTCCACGGGCGCGCCGATGGTCGCCTCGACGTCCTGGACGCTCAACCCGGACTTCGAGTCCGCCATGTTCAGCACCACGTGGCGGGTCTCGGGCAGCAGGTCCAGGCGCCGGAGGATATCCAGGCCGGAGCGCAGCCCGCGGATACTCGGCACGTCCATGGCAGTCACCCAGACGGCGTCGGTGCACTGCTCGAGGGCGGCCAGCCCGACCTCCGGGAGCCCGGGTGCGGTGTCGACCACGACGTATTGGAACTGTTCGGCCAGTTGTTCTAGCAGGCGCGTGACCTGCTGGGGTGTGATGTCGTCGGCCTCCTCGGGCGTCCGGGGGGCGCAGAGGGCGTAGATGCTCCCGGGATGGACGGTGAGGAAGGCTTTGAGGACGAGGGAATCCTGGCTGGCCGCGGACGAGACGGCGTCGGTCACGGTGTGCTCCGGGTGCAGGTACAGGCCTGAGGCCACGTCCCCGAACTGCAGGTCCAGGTCCACAATGACCACGCCCATGGGCGCCACTTTGCCCAGCCCGATGGCGATGTTGGTGGCGATCGTGGTTTTGCCGACCCCGCCTTTGGGGGAGAAGACGCCGATCACCAACCCCCTGGCGCTGTCAGGCTGGCTGGCCGCCGTGGTTCGGTTGCGGGTGGCGAACGACTGGCAGGCCCGCTCCAGCAGCACCCGGATCTGGGCCGGGTCCGCCGCCGGGCTGAGGATGTCGCGGATGCCGGCCCGCATGGCCAGCAGGACGAAGTTCGGATCGGCCTCGCCGACCAGGATGACGCTGAGCTCGGGAAGCTGGACGTCGAATACCGTCGCCAGGCGCAGGGCGTCCTCCACCGGCACGTCCGGTCCCAGGATCAAGACCTCGGGCCGTTCCTGGTTGAGGCTGGCGAAGAGCTCCGCCGGGTTCGCGGGATTGACGAACGCGAAGGTCTGCAGGCCGCCCGGAAGGCCGCCGGCCAGGGCCTGGCGGACGCGGGCATCGAAATCAGTGTTCGGCGAAATCAGGACAAAGCGGCTCATTTGTACACCTCTGGTCGCGTTACGATGCCGGGGCGGCCGCTGTCCGTGGCGTTGAGCGGTTCCTTGCTCAGCCAGATGCTGGCCGATTCCGTGAAGTTTGCGGCATAGACAATCTTTGTGGCGTCCATGTCATTCACGGCGACAGTAACGATCATGGAGCCGGTGGGCAGCGACGTGTCCTCGGCATCCGCGGGGGACCCGGCGGCGGAGGGCTGCGGGGACGGGGCAACCACCGGGGCGCGCTGGACCGCCGTCACGAGAGCCTTGTGTACCGTCAGCTGGGTAGTCTCTTTGTCTGCCTTCGCCTCGAGGCCGCCGTCCTTGAGGTTGATGAAGACACCCACATGGTCGCCCGCCGCGAGTCGGCCGCCGACGAGCCGCTGGGGCTCGAGCTGGAAGGAAACCTCCTGCAGGCCCTTGGGCACTTCAATCGCTCCGCTCGCCTTTAGTGCCTCCGGCTCAATCAGCCGCTCGGCGACGAGCTGTTCGCCAGGGAGGAGGTCGACGGCGGTGACTTTGCCGGCCAGCCCGTCCAGGTTCGTGAGAGCCGACTTTGAGACGGCTTTTCCGGGAAGATCCTGGCTGGTCACGAATGCTTTCAAGGCCGCGACCGACGTGCCGGCCGGCACAGCTTTCGACACCACGAGAACGGTGACGGGCTGCAGGCCCTGCACCGCCCTGCTGTCGGCGCCCTGCGCGTAGCTGACTACCAGGATGGCTCCGACGGCGGCCAGCACCAGGGCCGCGATTCCTGCCAATAAGCGTGACTTCACTGTTAGGGCACTCCAATGGTAAGGCGGACTATTGAGGTCCCGTAGTCCGGTGCTGCGCCG
Source organism: Arthrobacter sp. 01T425 (assembly GCF_056398725.1). Classification (NCBI taxonomy): domain Bacteria; kingdom Bacillati; phylum Actinomycetota; class Actinomycetes; order Micrococcales; family Micrococcaceae; genus Arthrobacter; species Arthrobacter sp. 01T425. The sequence continues at coordinate 174,785 of NZ_JBFTPY010000004.1, forward strand.
AGTGCGAAGGCGTCGGACAAAGAGACATATCGCACGAAGTAGCCCCTGATGGTCTTGTTCTTGAGCGTCCCGCCTAATGACCAGCTGTTAGAGGCAAAGTGGTAACCCGTGACATGGAAGGCGGCAAATCCCTTCACGTAGTACTTGCCGCTGGAGCCGTTGCCGGTCGCCACGTCGTACAGCGGGAAAAGGACTGTTTGGTCGTTCATCTTGCTCAAGTCCGCAGCGGTGCATTCGCCTGGTGCGCTCGCGCCCGTGTTGCTGGAAAACCAAACGCCAGAGTTGTTTGCTTGTCCGGCTGACAGGGTGACTCCGCATTTTGCATCGCTGTCCGAAATCCAGCCGAAGCCACCCGGGATCTCGCCACAGCCGCCGGAATCCATGTCCAGGACCTGTTCGGCGCCAGCCAGCGAACCTGGCGGCAGGTTGAGCTTGCATTGGGCAATGGCCAGGGGCAGAAGGATCGTGCCCGTGGACGGTGTTCCCCACTCCACGCGGGAGGTAGCGGTTACTTCGGCGGTTGAAAGGCCCAATGCCCGGGCGAAGAAGAGGGAAACCCGGTTGGGCGGCTTTCCTGCTTCCTGGGCCCCCACCGTTACTTTCACGGTGCGGGCGGCCTTATCCAGTACGAGGTCCGCGATGTTGCTCGCGCCGTCGCGGGCATTACCGTTGGCGAGGCTCCTGGCGAGTGGGGACGTGGTGGAGCAGTTGACGTCGTTGATGTTCTTGGCGCACTTTTGAGCGACCATGAGAGCCACGGCATCCGAGCCGTTCTGATCCTGGGTTCGTTCGGCGTAGAGCATGCCGACGTCCACGGCCAGGGCGGTGAAGCCGAGCAAGGTCACCATGAGGATGGCGACCAGGACGCTGATGGCCCCGCACTCGCCGTCGGCGGTTGCCGTTCCTAGCCTCCGCACAGCATGACTCCTTTGCCTTCCATGGGGAACGGGCCCGCGATGCCGGTCATCGTGGAAAGCGAATAGGTGATCTTGAAGGTCACCTGGGTTCCGGTGCTGCAAGTGGCGGGACTGATGGTGATGTTGGTGTCGGCCAGGGCCGGTTTCAACGCGGTGGCTGAATTCTTGGCCGCCGTCCGTGCCGCGCTGGGGCTGTTGCCGATGGCCATGGCCCGGACCCCTTCGCGGGCCGCGGCCGAGAGGGTGATCTGGGCGTTATAGGCGCGCCCGAATTCCGTGATGCCAAGCAGCAGCATGACCAAAATGGGCGCAAGAAGAGCGAATTCCACGGCGACGGCGCCCCGTTCGGATGTCTTGGACATGGGACCGCCTTCCCGCGATGGTTGCCTGAGACGACTATGTGGTGGCGGCTCGATGCCGCCACCACATAGTCATGGACCGAAGAGCCGTGCGTGGGTGCGGTGCCTACGGCGTGCAGGATGCTGCTACGTCACCGGCACGGGGTACCAAGGTGCCGCCGCTCACGGAGCACTGCACCTGGGTGAAGGTGTCCTGCAGTGTGCCGCCGAGGAGGGTCACAGCGGCGATGATCACGACGGCGATCAGGGAGACCATGATGCCGTATTCGACGGCGGTGGCGCCGCGCTGATCCCGGCAAAGACGAGTTGCGAAAGCGGTGATGAAGGAACGCATTGGGGACTCCTGAGCGAGTTGGGCGGCTGGCCCTGCACCAGCACTGAGAGGAACTTAGCAACCGCCGACACGCCGACGATTCGCCTTTGACGCATCCTGTGCCAAGGCTTCCCAAAATGCACGTTTCCTGTACATTCCCTGCGCGCATCTTGCGCCTGGAATGCAACATTGCTGTAGCCGGGCCCACAGAAGGACCCCCTTGGCTCTGGTCCAAGGGGGTCCGGTATCTGGGTCTCCTGCGGCCGGCCCCGTGCACGCCGGCCGATCATTCAGCTCGGGATCCGTATCAGCCGGGAGTTGGAACTGATCGCATTGACCGCAGAGACGAAGATCGGGCCGAGTTCGTTTCCGCTTGCTGCGCAGAAGAAGAAGTCTCCGTCGGAGTTCTCGATATTCCGGAGCGCCGCTGTGGAGCAGTCGTTGTCGGCGTCGCTGGGGATGCCGTGTGAGTCCTTCGACGCCGCGGTGGCCAGGACGTTCCGGACAAACGCGCCGCCGCTGCCGCACTGCGCGCTTGTTGCGTCTCCGAATGCGACTGTCACGATGAGCAGGCCCGCCGCCTTGGCGTTGGTTGCGACCGCGTTCAGGTTGTTGCACGCAGCTGACGCGTTGGTAGTCCCGATGTCGTTTGCGTTGTTCAATGAGTTGTCGGATCCCGCGACGTTCTGCTCGTTGGGTTGGCCGTCCGTTTCCAGGATGATGGCCTTGCGCGCCGTTCCAGCGCGCGGGGGCAGGCTTCCCAGGTTGTTTGAGGGCATGCCCAGCACGTACCGTGAGGCGGCTTTGAGGGGTGCCGCCAGATACGTTCCTCCGCTCGACGCCGACAGGCACGTTAGGGCCTTGACGAGCGTGCTGCTCGTGTTCAGTGGTGGCGTTCCGCCTGGAATTGCGGGGTTCTGGGTGTAGTCGTTGGAGAACGGAACGGGGATCCAAGGACCTGTGTTGTCCGTAGATGGCGTGGTGATACAGCTTCCGGGAGATGCCTTGCTTCGGTGGATCGTGCCCAGCGCTACGTATTGCTGATCCCTGGTCATGGTCTGCAGGGTGCTCTTGATCCCGGTGACCATCAGGTCCCGATTCGCGGTGCTCATGCTGCCGGTTCGGTCTGCCACTATAGCGATATCCATGGGATTCGGGATCTGGGAGCCGCAGGAACCCTTACAGGCATCTGACGCCAGCGAGCCCGTATTGCCGGTATTAATCCCGATCACGGGCGCGAAGTTGAACGCGACGTCCTTATCGTCGGTCACAGTGATCGAATTACATGCGTTGCTGCCCCCCGGGATGCAGGGGATCGCGCAGATGGTTTCGCTGCATCTGGCACCGGCGATCGTTCCGGGGTTGCAGACGCTCGGGATCTGGCTGCTCAGCACGGTCCGGCCGGCGCCTGTTGACGCCACCACACACCAGTAGGTGATCGTGGGGGCTGCTGCGGGGTCGTTGGCCCGGGCGAATGACGCCGCCGCGTTGCGGGCGGTCACCGGGTCGCCGGGGAGGTACGACGCACCAGCCAGCGCGGCGGCGTCCAGCGCATTGCTCAGATGCTGGCGCTCGTAGACCAGCTTGCCGACGTCGACGGCCATTGCAAGGGCTCCGAAGAGTACGGGAACCATCAACGCGAAAATGACCGTCGCCGCCCCTCGCTCCCGGGATGCCCTACCGCGTGTGTTCTTGTCTTTCAATTGCCCCCGGTTATTACCGACGCTACGTATCCACTTCAGGAACGATCCTGGTGTCAGGGAGTGCATGATCCTCCGGTCCAACGCTGTGCGCCCGCGGCCACAGTCGCGGGGCTTTCCATTTTCATGACGGCTTTTGCTTCGAACACGCCGCCTAGTACCCACGAATAGAACCCGCTCAGCGACGACTGGGGGTAGCGCAAGCAGACGACCATAAGCCCGGGAGCCCCAGCCGACGTGTCGACGGCGAATCGCACCTGGAGCTTGCTGCTGTCAAGCGATCCCCGTGCGCGGTTGGCGGACGCAATGACGTCACCCTGTGTGACTCCCTGCCGCGCGCTTTCCCGTGCCGCCCCTTGCAGGCTGACGCTTTGCCCGAGGGCCGTCCCAAAATCAATTACCCCAAGGAGCATGGACAGGAGCAAAGGAAGCACCAAGGCAAATTCAACTGCCGTCGCACCGCGCTGCCGGCCATCCCGAACCTTTCGATGTCCTGTCCTGGACCTAAACATCTGTTGCTCCTTACGATCTGGTTGATTCCTGCCCACTCCGGCGAGGTGAGGGACGAATTGCGTGCCGGCTTAGCTGCTTTCGCTACCGGCCCGAAAACGTGGCGATTGCATTGATGACGGCAGGGCCGAGAATTACGATAAACAGCGGCGGAAAAATAAAGAGAAGCAACGGAAAAACCACAGCCACGGGAAGTTTCATTGCTTTTTCCTCTGCCCGAAGACGTCTCTTGATCCGCATCTGGTCCGCCTGGGGTTTCAGGACCCGGGCGACCGAAAGGCCCTGCACATCGGCCTGGATGACAGCGCCCACGAAACTCTTCAAATCCGCAACCGAGGACCGCGCGGCCATGGCTTTGTAGGCCTCACGGCGGGTTCTTCCGGCCTGGATGTCCTGCAGGGTGCGCACCATCTCGTCCGCCAGCGGACCCTTTCCGCTCGTCCCCACGCGGGCCATGGCGGCTTCAAAACCGAGGCCGGCCTCGACCGAGATGAGCAATTGGTCCAAGACATTGGGCAGATCCAGCTGCAATCTCGCCTGGCGTTTTGTGCTGCTGTTGTAGACCAGAAGGTCGGGGACGAAGTAGCAGGCTGCCGTGAGGCACACTGACAGCAGGACCCCCTGCGGAGTCTTTGTGCCGCCCAAAAGAAGTGCCAACAGAACTCCGCCCAGGGCCGCAAACGGTTTCAAGCTCAAGAGGCGGTCCAAGGGCATGGATGCCGGCCGGCCCGCATTCCCGAGCATCCGGTCCAAGTGGGACATATAGGCCGCGGGTGTCAGCCTGCGGGCAAGAAGCAGCAGCCAGTGAGGGCCCGCCGGGGAGGCACCTGCCTGCGGGGCCGAAACGGCAGCCAGCCTGGATTGGATCAAGCGGCCGGACGACCTGTCGACGCCGATCAGGGACCAGGTGAAGTAGGCCAAAGGAAGGATGATGCTGGCGATCAGCAGCCAGACTGTGGGGGTCATGTGCTCAGCTCCTTTTAGAATTCGATCTTGACCATGCGGCTGATCCAGAAGGATCCGATGGCCATCATGACCACGCTGGCTGTGATGAGGACCCAGCCCAGCACAGTGGTTGTCAGGACCGACATGTATCCCGGATTGACGAGATTGATGAAGATTGCGACAAAGAACGGCAGCGCAATCAGGATGTATGCCGAGAACTTTCCTTCTGCCGCCAAGGCACGGACCTGGCCCTTGATCTGAGCCCTTTCGCGCACGGTCTCCGCGACATGGTCGAGCACCCCGGCCAGGTCGCCGCCAACTTCACGGTTGATCTCAATCGCCTGGCTGAGCCATTCGAAGTCCTCACATTGCATCTTGCGGCCCACCTCGGCCATCGACTCCGAAACCGGCCGGCCGACCCTGGCCTCGTTGACGATCCTGGCGAGTTCCTCGCCCATCGGCGCCGGCATCTCGACGCTGGCCGTGTGCATGCTCTGGGCAATGCTGTGGCCGGCACGCAGGCTGCCGGAGAGGGACATGAGCATGTCGCTGAGCTGGCCCTCGAAGGCGGCGCGCCGGCGGCCGGTCTTGAAGGAGAGCAGCGCCTTAGCGCCCACCGGACCGATGGCCGCGAACAGGACGGTGAGAAGCCAGCCTTGCAGCACGTAGCCCGCCAGGCCCAAAATGAAGGAGGCAACCAAGATCAGGACGATGAATTCGGACGGCCGGAGTTTCAGGCCCGCCTCGCCGAGTGCATCGCGGCCGAACGGGCCGCTGCTCTTGTGCCCGACGCGACGCTCCACGGCGGCGACTGTGACGCCGCTCAGCTTCGAAATCATCGAGGAGTTGGACTCCGCCGGCGGCCTCCTCCGGTCGACGTGGATGTCCGCGTACCGGGGACGGAAGGCGACAAAAAGGGCGAGGGCCAAGCCAGACAGAATAAGTACAGTGCCGGCCAGCAGAGCGTAATCGTGGGTCACGGTGCTCACCGTCCTGTCTTGGCGGAGGCGGGGAAGAAGATTTCGCCGGGAACGCTGATTCCCAGGTCGGCGAACCGTTCGACGAAGCGCGGGCGGACACCCGTGGGAACAGGCTTGCCGATGAATCGGCCATCCTGGTCAACGCCCGCCGCGTAGTCGAAGACGAATGCGTCCTGGAGAGTCACCACATCACCTTCCATGCCGAGGACCTCGGTGATGTGGGTGACCCTTCGGGTGCCGTCCTTTAGCCTGCTCAATTGGACGATCAGATGGACTGCGCTCGCGATTTGTTCGCGGATGGCCCGCAGTGGAAGATCCATCCCCGCCATAAGCACGAGGGTCTCCATACGGGCTACGGCGTCCCGGGGGGAGTTCGAGTGCACGGTGGAGATGGATCCGTCATGGCCAGTGTTCATGGCCTGGAGCATGTCCAGGGCTTCCCCGCCCCGGACTTCTCCGACCACGATCCTGTCCGGCCGCATACGCAGGGAGTTCCGGACGAGGTCTCTGATGCCAACTGCTCCGCGGCCTTCGACGTTTTCGGGACGGCTTTCCAAACGGACCACGTGCTCCTGCTGCAATTGCAGTTCCACGGCGTCCTCAATGGTGACGATGCGTTCGTCGTCGGGAATGAACGAGGAGAGAACGTTGAGCAGTGTGGTCTTTCCCGTGCCGGTACCACCGGAGACGATGATGTTCAGGCGAGCCTGTACACAGGCGTGGAGCAGCTGTGCCATGGCCGGTGAGACGGAATCGAACTTGATCAGGTCCTCGACGGTCAGTGGTACGGCGGAGAACTTTCGGATCGTCAAGGAGGGGCCGTCCACGGCGAGGGGCGGGATGACGGCATTGACTCGCGAACCGTCCTCAAGCCTGGCGTCAACCAGCGGCGAGGACTCGTCAATGCGGCGTCCCACCCGCGAGACAATCCTTTCGATGACTCTGCGCAGGTGGGCATCCGAACTGAACGTTGTCCCGGTCAAGTGCAGCCGGCCGCCGCGTTCCACGTAGATGCGGCCAGCGCCGTTGACCATGATCTCGGAGACCAGCGGGTCGTCTAGAAGCCGCTGCAGCGGCCCGAGGCCCAGGACTTCGTCCACGATCTCCCTGATGAGACGCCGCCTTTCTTCCGGTGTCAGGGGGACCTGCTCGTCATCGATAAAGGAGCCAAGGGCCTCGCGCACCATGCGGCGCACGTCGCCTTCGTCCAGGCTGCTGTCGGTGATGCGATTGCCAAGACGGGCTGTCAGCTCCTCGGCCGCGCGCTTCTTGATCCCGGCCAGGGCGTCCGAGGAGGCGGCTTGGGGTGCCACGGCCAAGGTTCCCAGCAGATTGTTGCCGGCAGGTACGGCCGCCGGCAGAACCGGAACCGTGGCGGTACCGGGCGTGTGGTCCGGCCGGGCGGGGCCTTCCGTGGCCACCCGGACGGCTTCAAGTCGGTCAACAAGACTCATGGCTTTTCGCCCCTTCGGTTTGGACGCTTGCTGGCGGGTGGGGACGAATTCTGCCCGAAGAGCGCAATAAGGTTTCTCAACCCTTTCAGGGCAGGATCCCGACGGTTGTCCTGGATCAGCGGGACGCCGGCATTCGTTGAAAACGGCAATGTGCGGGACCACGGCAGGATGATGTCTACCGGCAGGCCAACCGTGGCTTCAACGTCTTGGACGGTTAGTCCGCTGCGCTTGTCGGCGAAGTTGAGGACAATTGTGTTCGACGGGGGCATCAGGTCCAGTTGCCGCAGCACATCCAATCCGTGGTTGAGGCCACGGATGCTGGGAATATCCATGCCGCAAACCCAAACCCCGTCGGTGGCCAATTCCAGGACCGCCAGGACTTCTTCCCCGAGGCCCGGTGACGTATCCAAAATGACAAACGGGAACTCCAGCGAGAGCTGGTTGATCAGAGTCGTCACGTGCGCCGGCTTGATCAGGTCGGCATCTGCCGGCCGGCGCGGCGCACACATGGCGTACGCCCCCGACGGATGCGGGCTGAGGAAAGCCTTGAGCACCATGGCGTCACTTGATGCGGCACCCGAGACTGCGTCATTGATGGTGTACTGGGGCTCCAGGCCAAGCCCTGAGGCCACGTCGCCAAATTGAAGGTCGAGATCGACAATGACCGCCCCCATCGGGGCCAGTTTGGCCAGACCAACGGCCAAATTGGTGGCAACGGTGGTCTTCCCCACTCCGCCCTTCGGGGACATCACAGAGATCACCCGCCCACGTACCCGTTTCTGGCTGGCATCATCGGAGGCAATCTGCTTGCGGCTCCTGGACGTTTCGGCAGCGTGTTCCAACGCTTGACGCATTCGTCCAGGCTCCGTGTCCGGCGGCAGGACATCGCGGATGCCGGACCGCATGGCGGCCAGCGTAAGCTCGGGTGCCGCGACTGCCGCCAGCACGAGCACAATGTCCGGGAAAGCGTGCTCCAAGCTTGCCGCCAGGGTGAGCATCTGCTCCGACCGGACATCCGGGCCGAAGACCATCACATCGATGGCGCCGCCCAAGTTTTGGGCCAGCAGATGGCCGGGGCTGCCGCCCGCGGCTTCGGATGCAAGGACCTGGACGTCGTGGGTGTCGCCCAGGGCTGTGGCGAGATGGCGCTCGAACTCCGGGGATGAGGTCAGGACTAGGAAGCGGCTCATTGGAAGATCCCGCTGGTGGTGACGGCTGTGCGCTGGCTTGCGGGTGTCTTCGCCGTTTGTTTGGTCAGCCAGATATTGCCTACGCGGGCACTGAGAATGATCTTGGCGGAGTCAGTGGAATTGCGGGCGAGGGTCACAAACGAGGAGCCGGTGGGAACAGCGGACGTTCCATCTGCCGTGTTGCCGCTGCTGGGCGGCGCCTGCTGGATTGCAGTCACCAAAACCTTGTCAAAGACCAGCTGAGTGCTCATGACTTGCGGAGCCGCAGGATCCCCCTGGGTAACGTAGAGTCCCACCAAGTCTCCGGCACGAAGGGTGCCGCCGACCACGCTTTCCGGGGGCAGGAGAACGGTGACTTCCTGCATGCCGGCGGGCACCTCCACTGCGCCCGGGGTGACACGCTGGGACGGGTCCACCAGCCGGCTTGCCAGCAACTGTTCGCCCGGTTCCAAGGCCACAGCCGTGACTTGACCCGTGATTCCGTCCAGCGAGGACAACGCACCGTCGGCCTTTGCCGCATCCGGAATGGACCGGAGCCGTACGTGCGAACGGAGTTCTTCCACCGTCGCGCCGGCCGGAACCGCTGAATCGACCACGACGACGTCGACGGGCTGGAGAGATTCTTGTGCTCGACGGTCTGCATTCGACACGTAATTTACCAACATCAGGGTGCCGGCGATCGCCAGGACTAGCGCAGCCAGCCCCGCGACTAAACGAGATTTCATGACTAATTCCTCACCTCTTGGAAAACCTCAAGATTGCTTGGGCGCACTTTAGGGCGTCAGCCTGGGCGCGGCTTGCCGCACCGTACGCCCTCCGCCGAAACGCCTCTGCCGGCTGCCCGGTGTGGCGGACAGCCGGCAGAGTGGCGTGCGTTGTGGGCGGTTGGCCGCTACGGTCCTACCCGCGGTGCGACCTGGCGGGCGATGTCGCCGAAGGCCGTGTTGAGGTTGTTGCCAAGGGTGGTAACCGCGCCGATGATCACGACCGCGATCAGGGCGACCATGATTCCGTATTCAACGGCGGTGGCGCCCTTCTCCTCGTCCGAGAGGCGGTTCTTGATTCCAGAGACAAAAGCGAGCATTGAGACCATGAGACCAGTCATTTTCTTATTCCTTTTCCAGAGTTTTGAATAGTGAACGAATTTCCAGCAAATCCCCTTTGCGTATTTGCTGGAGCTTCGTTGGAACAACATTTGCACGGCCGCAAACGGCACGGCAATGAAGTTCGATACTCGACTTTTGGAAGGAAAATGTGGACACCACCTGCCCGCATTTGAGAGGTGTACTCAGTTTCCAAGTAGGGGCAGGGCCCGATTACTTGGTTTAATAAGGCGTCTTACTTAATCGGCACCCTTGCGCGTGCGGAGGCTACCTAGGGCAGCAGCAGGATAACGGCCAGTCCGGCAGCCAGCATCGAGGGCCCGTAGGCCACTTCTTTCGGCTTGTTTCCGCGGTTTTTCAGCACGATGACCACGGAGGCGACGCCACCTGCGACGAACCCTAGGGCCCCGCCATAGAACAAGTGGGACCAGCCTAGGTAGCCCAAGTACAGGCCAAGTGGTGCCGCGAGCTTCACATCACCCATTCCGAGGCCGTTTCGGCTGGTCAGGGCCAGAAAGAGGTACAAAACGAACAATATTAAGGCGCCGGCCACCCCGCGTAGCAGGCTACCTGCCCCGCCGGACACCCCCGAGGCGGCCCAGAGAAGCGCAATTCCGGCCCCCAGCAGAGGCAGGACCAACCGGTTGGGCAAAAGGTGATGCTGCAAGTCGATGCGCGCCAGCTGGACGCCGGCGACCGCCAGCAGGACGTACGCGGGGAGCTCGGGGGAGAGCCCGAAGCGCCAGGCCAGCAGGGCGGACAGCGCAAGGGTGGCCGCCGCCGTCGTAACTCTCATGCGTACGGTCAACGGTCCGCCAAGGCGGGGGAGCGTGCGGCGGATGAGGAGGTCGGCCAAGAAGGATAGGCAAGCGCCCGCGAGAGCGACGCCGGCTATAAAGAGGACTCCGGTGAACAATCCGGCCGGCTGTGCAAGCAGCAGGGAAACGGAGCCGGCGGCGGGATCGGACACGGTTCCTCCAGGGATGCGACGGGCCGGCACGGGAGAGTCTGCGAAAAAGAGCAGACAGGATGCATCCGGACACCCCATTTTGACCCAACAGGCCGCTGTCGGCTATTCTTGGTAGTCGTTGTGCGTGTCCTATCTCGATGGTGCGTGCCCGCTTGAGAATCCGGTTGCAGGATAACTACTCAACGTGCACATTCGAGACCTCAGGATGACTGGTTACATGGAGCCCTCACCTCTGTTCCGGTAGCGCATAGATAGTAGGTGCACCGTAAGAGTGACGCCTAAAACAAGAACGCCAGAACAAGAACGAGGCAAACACCGTGCGTACGTACACCCCGAAGCCCGGCGATATCAACCGCCAGTGGCACGTCATTGACGCCACCGACGTTGTCCTTGGTCGTCTCGCCAGCCAGACCGCAATCCTGCTGCGCGGCAAGCACAAGGCCACCTTTGCGTCCCACATGGACATGGGCGACTTCGTCATCATCATCAACGCTGAAAAGGTTGCCCTCACCGGCGCCAAGCTGGAGCAGAAGCGCGCATACCGCCACTCCGGCTACCCGGGCGGCCTGACCTCCGTCAACTACGCGGAGCTGCTTGAGTCCAACCCGGTTCGCGCCGTGGAGAAGGCCATCAAGGGCATGCTCCCGAAGAACTCCCTCGCTGCACAGCAGCTGGGCAAGCTGAAGGTGTACCGCGGTGCAGAGCACCCCCACGCCGCCCAGCAGCCCAAGACTTTCGAAATCACCCAGGTCGCCCAGTAGTCCTGGCCACCAACCAACTTTTTATCAAGGAGAATCGTGGCTCAGAACGAAGAACTGACCACCGAAGCCGTTGAGGCTGAGGAAAACCTGACCAGCTACACCTCGGAGAGCGGTGCTGCGGAAGCAGCTGCGCCGAAGAAGGAACGCCCGGCACTGACCGTTGCCGGCGCTGCAGTTGGCCGTCGTAAGGAAGCCGTTGCACGCGTTCGCGTTGTGCCCGGCTCCGGCAAGTGGACCATCAACGGCCGCGAGCTGGCGAACTACTTCCCGAACAAGCTGCACCAGCAGGACGTCAACGAGCCCTTCAAGATCCTCGATCTTGACGGCGCCTACGACGTCATTGCCCGCATCCACGGTGGCGGCATCTCCGGCCAGGCCGGTGCCCTGCGCCTCGGCATCGCCCGTTCGCTGAACGAGATCGACACCGAGAACAACCGCGCCACCCTGAAGAAGGCCGGTTACCTGCGCCGCGACGCTCGCGTCATCGAGCGCAAGAAGGCCGGTCTCAAGAAGGCCCGCAAGGCTCAGCAGTACTCCAAGCGCTAAAAATGCGCCTACCCAACCGTCGGCCGCTGGCGCGACCGACGGTTGGGGCCCTCGGCGCTTTTTAGCGCTCGGGTCCAGAAGCGTTAATTCTGCTTCCAAGCGCTTCTGGTGCTTGCACGAAAGCCCGTCCCGCCACTCGGCGGGGCGGCCTTTCGCCGTTTAAGCCGGACTTGCCCCGCCCATCGACTAAACTTGGTCCGATGTCTAGATTATTTGGAACCGATGGAGTCCGGGGCCTGGCGAACGGGTTGCTGACCGCCGAGCTCGCCTTGCAGCTGGCCCAGGCCGCCGCCGTCATACTTGGCCATGACCGCAACACGACCGGAAAGCGGCCGATCGCAGTGGTGGCACGCGACCCGAGAGCCAGCGGCGAGTTCCTCGCGGCTGCCGTGGAAGCGGGGCTCTCCAGCTCGGGAATCGACGTCTACGACGCCGGCGTGCTGCCCACCCCGGCCGCCGCCTACCTCGTGGCGGACCTCAACGCCGACTTCGGCGTCATGATCTCCGCCTCGCACAACCCCGCGCCGGACAACGGCATTAAGTTCTTCGCCCGCGGCGGCCAGAAGCTGCCCGACGACGTCGAGGACGCCATCGAAGTGCAGCTCGGCAAGGAGCCCTTCCGGCCCGTCGGCGGTGAGGTGGGACGCATCCAGCGCTTCTCCGACGCCGAGGACCGCTACATCGTGCACCTGCTCGGCACGCTTCCGCACCGCCTGGACGGCCTGAAGGTCGTCCTCGACTGCGCCCACGGCGCGGCCAGCGGCTGTTCCCCGCAGGTGTTCAAGGACGCCGGGGCCAACGTGATCGTCATTGGCGCCGAACCTGACGGGCTCAACATCAACGAAGGGGTCGGCTCCACGCACCTCGGCCCGCTCAAGCGGGCCGTCCTGGACCACGGGGCGGACCTCGGCATCGCGCACGACGGCGACGCCGACCGCTGCCTCGCCGTGGACCACGAAGGCAACGAGGTGGACGGCGACCAGATCATGGCCATCCTGGCCGTGGCACTCAAGAACGCCGGAAAGCTTAGGGATGATGTCCTCGTGGCCACCGTCATGAGCAACCTCGGCCTGAAGATCGCCCTGCGCGACGCCGGGATCAGCCTGCGCGAAACCGGTGTGGGGGACCGCTACGTCCTCGAGGAAATGCGCAACGGCGGCTACAGCCTTGGCGGCGAGCAGTCCGGGCACGTAATTTTTGCCGACCATGCCACCACCGGCGACGGCGTACTGACCGGACTGCAGATTGCCGCCCAGGTGGCACTCACCGGCCGCCCGCTCAAGGAGCTGTCCACGGTGATGACCAAGCTGCCCCAGGTCCTCATCAACGTCAAGGGCGTGGACCGTACCCGGGTCAAGGGCGATGCGGTGGTGGCGCAGGCAGTATCCGCGGCAGAATCCGAACTCGGCGACACCGGACGCGTCCTGCTGCGCCCCTCGGGCACCGAGCCGGTGGTGCGCGTGATGGTGGAGGCCGCAGACCACAAAACCGCCCAGGGCGTCGCGGAGCGACTGGCCCAGGTGGTCCGGACCGAACTGGCTTTGGAGCTCGTCCCCGAGTAGGCGGCCGGCAACCGTTTCGTCCGCGAATCGCTGTGCCCGGCGACGCCGGGTTTCCCCACCTATGCCCGCGTCCGACGGCGTGTGGGCCGGTTGCGCCGGCGTGTGCCGGCGTCGTGGTGGCAAAGATGGGGAAATTCCGCGCGGACCGACGCTGCCCCACGGGTAGGCGGGCGCCGCCCTACAAGTACGCCGGGGCGGCTTCCAGGCCGAAGTATTCCTCAAGCGTGCCGATCCCGCGGGCGCGCATGTCCCCGGCCGCCTCCTTGCCCACGAAGCGCAGATGCCATGGCTCGTAGAAATACCCGGTGATTTCATGCAGCATCCACGGGTAGCGGACCACGAAGCCGAAGCGGTGGGCATTCGCCTTTGCCCAGATCGCCGCCGGACGGTCCTTGAACTGGGGCGTGAAAGAGTCCGCCCCGCTGCCGTCGCCGATGTCGAACGCCCAGCCCGTCTGGTGCTCTGAGTAGCCGGGCCGGGCCGAGGCGGTGTCTGCCTCCGCCTGTCCGCGGGAATTCACGTAGCTGCCGTAGGTGGCCCGCTGCGTCGCGAACGAACGGTACCCGCTGGCCAGGGTGATGATGACGCCGTCGGCAGCCGCGGCCGCGAACATCCTCTCAGCCGCTGCCGCCGTCGTGCCGTTCACCAGCGCCGCCTCGCCCGACGTTGCCAGGCGGACGGCCGGCCGGGCCAGGTCAGGCGGCACAAAGGTGGCGGGGGAGAGCGGGCGGTGTTTGTTGACGACCACCCACGGGCTGGTGGGGTCCGAGAGGGAATGTTGCGGCCCCGGCGCCGCGGCCGAAGGAGGGTGCGCCGCGGCCGATGGAGTGACAGACGGCGCCGTCGTCGGCGTCTGTGCCGCCGCAGTGGTGCTTTCCGGAACGGAAGCCGACGATGAGCTTGCCGGCGGGGTCGACGCCGCGGCGGCGGTCGGCGTCGAACTGCCCGTGCCCGGCGTCGGCCCCGGCGTGCCGGACGGGGTGAAGGACTGGGCCGGGGTGCAGGCGGACAGCGCCGCGAGGCCCGTGCCCGCCAGCAGGAGGCGGCTGAAGGCCCGGCGGCTCGGCGATTCCTGGCCGGCTTCCTGCCGTCCCGCCGTCCCGTCCGCGTCGTCGTAGCACATCTGTGCTAGACCTTCCTCAGCAGCATCCGGCGGATGGAGTGGTCGGCGTCCTTGGTGAGGACCAGTTGCGCGCGGCCCCGGGTCGGGAGGACGTTTTCCTCGAGGTTGGGCTCGTTGATGCGCTTCCAGATCTCACGGGCGGTCTCTTCGGCCTCGGCATCGGAGAGGGTTGCGTAACGGTGGAAGTACGATTCCGGCTGGGCGAAGGCTGTGCTCCGCAGTTTGCGGAACCGGTCCACGTACCACTCCTCGATATACGAGGTCTTCGCGTCGACGTAGATGGAGAAATCGAAGAAGTCACTCAGGGCCAGGCCCTGCCTGCCGTCCTGCCGCGGCCGGGCCGGGGCCAGGACGTTCAGCCCCTCGACAATCAGCACGTCCGGGCGGCGCACCACCACTTCCTTGCCGGGGACGATGTCATAGGTGACGTGGGAATACCAGGGGGCCCGGACTTCCTCGGCGCCGCCCTTGATCTCGCTCACGAAGCGCAGCAGGGCACGGCGGTCGTAGGACTCCGGAAAACCCTTGCGCTCGAGCAGTTGCCGGCGCTTGAGCTCGGCGAGCGGGTAGAGGAATCCGTCCGTGGTGATGAGCTCCACGTTGGGGGTGCCGGGCCAGCGCCGGAGCATTTCGCGCAGGACGCGGGCGATGGTGGACTTGCCTACGGCCACCGAACCGGCCACACCGATCACGAACGGCGTGCGCTGGGTGCTTTCACCGAGGAAGGTGGTGGTGGCCGCGTGAAGCTGGCCCGCGGCTTCCACATAAAGGTGCAGGAGCCGGGACAGCGGCAGGTAGACCTCGCGCACTTCCTTGATGTCGAGGGGGTCCCCGAGGCCGCGAAGGCGGAACACATCCTCTTCATTAAGGGGCTGCTCCATCTGGGCAGCGAGCCGGGACCAGGTCTGCCGGTCCAGCTCCACGAACGGGGAGACACCTTCCCCGTTCGCTTCATTGCGTTGCAAAGTCACCCTAGAGATTCTGCCCTTCACAACGCCGAGAGCGAAATGGACTGGCCGGTGGAAGCCGGGGCAGGCGGTCCTGAGCCCCGCTCAGGGGCCTTCACGCGCCGCCGTCCCACGTCCTCCCTCCCGGAAACCCGCTAGGCTTATGACCATGTGTGGAATCGTTGGATATGTGGGCCACTCAGATGGCCGGGTAAATGCTGGACACAATGCCTTGGACGTTGTCCTTGAAGGATTGCGGCGCCTGGAGTACCGCGGCTACGACTCCGCGGGTATCGCTGTTGTGGCCGATGGCACGATTTCTTCCCGGAAGAAGTCCGGCAAACTGAGCAACCTCATTGCGGAGCTGGACGCCCGCCCGCTGCCGGAATCCCTCACGGGAATCGGCCACACGCGCTGGGCGACGCACGGCGGCCCGACGGACCAGAACGCGCACCCGCACCTGTCCGACGGCGGCAAGCTGGCCCTGATCCACAACGGCATCATCGAGAACTTTGCCGAGCTCAAGCTCGAGCTCCAGCGCAAGGGCGTCACCTTCGAATCCGAGACCGACACGGAAGTGGCGGCCGCCCTGCTCGGGGACATCTACCGGAACCAGCTCGGCGGTGACGCCGGCAACGGCGGCCTCACCCGGGCCATGCAGCTTGCCTGCCAGCGGCTCGAAGGCGCTTTCACGCTCCTCGCAGTCCACGCCGACCAGCCCGACGTTGTGGTCGCTGCCCGCCGGAACTCCCCGCTCGTCGTCGGCCTCGGCGAAGGCGAGAACTTCCTCGGTTCCGACGTCTCCGGCTTCATCGACTACACCC
Source organism: Arthrobacter sp. 01T425 (assembly GCF_056398725.1). NCBI lineage: Bacteria > Bacillati > Actinomycetota > Actinomycetes > Micrococcales > Micrococcaceae > Arthrobacter > Arthrobacter sp. 01T425. Next base: position 190,989 of record NZ_JBFTPY010000004.1, read on the forward strand.
GGCGCGCCGTGGAACTCGGCCAGGACCAGATCGTCACGATCACCGCCGACTCCGTGGAAATCACGGACTTCTACGGCGCCCCCGCCGAGGGCAAGGAATACCACGTCAACTGGGACCCGGCCTCGGCGGAAAAGGGCGGCTTCCCGTCCTTCATGGAAAAGGAAATCCACGACCAGCCGGATGCCGTGCTGCAGACCTTGCTGGGCCGCTCCGACATCCACGGCAAGCTGACGCTTGATGAGCTCCGCGTCGATCCGCAGCTGCTCAAGAACGTCAACAAGATCATCGTCCTCGCGTGTGGCACCTCCGCCTACGCCGGGCAGGTGGCGAAATACGCCATTGAACACTGGTGCCGGATCCCCACCGAGGTCGAGCTCTCGCACGAATTCCGCTACCGGGATCCGATCGTGGACGAGAACACGCTGATTGTCTCCATCTCCCAGTCCGGCGAGACCATGGACACCCTCATGGCGGTCCGCTACGCCAAGGAACAGGGCGCCAAGACCGTCTCCATCTGCAACACCAACGGCTCCACCATCCCGCGCGAATCGGATGCCGTGCTCTACACGCACGCCGGACCCGAAATCGCCGTGGCCTCGACCAAGGCGTTCCTGGCCCAGATCACGGCCGCCTACCTGCTGGGCCTTTATTTGGCACAGCTGCGCGGCAACAAGTTCCAGGGCGAGATCAAGGACATCCTGGCCGACCTGGGCAAAATCCCGGCCAAGATCCAGCGCATCCTCGACAACGAGGCCCAGATCAAGGAACTCGGCCAGTCCATGGCTGACGCCAAGTCCGTGCTGTTCCTGGGCCGCCACGTCGGTTTCCCGGTGGCGATGGAGGGCGCGCTGAAGCTCAAGGAGCTCGCGTACATCCACGCCGAGGGCTTCGCCGCAGGAGAACTCAAGCACGGCCCGATCGCACTGATCGAGGAAGGCCAGCCCGTCTTCGTGGTGGTCCCGTCCCCGCGCGGCCGCGACTCGCTGCACTCCAAGGTGGTCTCCAACATCCAGGAAGTCCGTGCCCGCGGCGCCAAGACGATCGTGATCGCCGAAGAAGGCGACGAGGCCGTCAAGGCGTACGCCGAACACGTCTTCTACATCCCGGAGACCCCCACGCTCCTGGCGCCGCTGCTCGCAACGGTTCCGCTGCAGATCTTCGCCCTCGCACTCGCCTCGGCCAAGGGTTACGACGTGGACCAGCCACGCAACCTGGCCAAGAGCGTGACCGTAGAATAACGCCATGATTGTTGGCATAGGCGTAGACGTCGTAGACATTGAGCGGTTCGGGCGCCAGCTTGAGCGCACCCCCGGGCTGCGCGACAGGCTGTTCGTCCCCGCCGAGCGGGAACTGAACACGCGGTCCCTCGCCGCGCGGTTTGCCGCGAAGGAGGCCGTGGCCAAGGTGCTGGGGGCGCCGGCCGGCATGAACTGGCAGGACTGCTGGATCGGGCTGGACCAGAACGGCCCCACCGTCCAGGTCAAAGGCACCGTGCTGGCCGTGGCGGAGTCCAAGGGCGTCAAGCGCTGGCACTTGTCCATGAGCCACGACGGCGGGATCGCCACGGCGACGGTTGTCGCCGAAGGCTGAGACGGCCGTCCAGGCAGAACCGGCCCCAGCGCCGAGCATTCCCCAGCGACCGCGAATGGACTGAAACCATGATCAGCGCCTACACCGGAACCCAAGTGCGAGAGGCCGAAAAGCCATTTCTCGACGACACCCTGGGCTCCGGTGCGGGCGCTGTTCTTATGCAGCGGGCCGCGTACGGCCTCGCCAACGCCGTGATCCGCGAACTGCGGAGCCGCGGGCAGCGGCTGTACGGCTCCAGCGTGGCCGTGCTGGCGGGCAAGGGCAACAACGGCGGAGACGGGCTCTTCGCCGCCGCGCTGCTGGCCCGCCGCGGCATGCGCACGACGGCGGTGCTCACCGCGGGCGCGGCCCACGACACCGGGCTGGCGGCGTTCCGGAAGGCCGGCGGGCATGCCGTGGCCCTCACCGGTGACAACGCGGCCGAACTCGCCGCGCTGGCCGGCGGCGCCGACGTCGTGCTCGACGCAGTCCTCGGGACCGGAGCCCAGGGCGGGCTGCGTGGACCGGCCGCCGAACTGGTCGCGGCCCTGGAGCGTTCCCGGCCAGGCTCCCGTTCCCCCTTGGTGGTGGCCTGCGATATCCCCAGCGGGGTGGACGCGGACACGGGGGAGGCGCACGCGCCGGTGCTGGCGGCCGACATGACGGTGACCTTTGGGGCCGCCAAGGCCGGCCTGCTGGCGGACCCGGGCGCGGACTTCGCGGGCGCCATCCGGGTGGTCCCGATCGGAATCGAGCAGGCGCTGCCATGGCCGTCCCTGCGACGGCTTGAGGCCGCAGACCTGTCCGCCCTCCTGCCACGCCCGCAGCGGCGGGCGCACAAGTATTCCCGGGGCGTGCTGGGGGTGGTCGCGGGCTCCGGCGCTTATCCCGGCGCCGCGGTGCTGGCCTGCCAGGGCGCCCTGGCAGCCGGCGTTGGAATGGTGCGGTACCTGGGGCCGCCGGACGTCGCCGACCTGGTCCGCCGTTCCTGTCCCGAGGTGGTGTGCAGCGCCGGCGCCGTGGCCGACACGCACGTTCAGGCCTGGCTCGTTGGCTCCGGACTCGATGACTCCGATGAGGAGCAGCTGCAGCGCGTCCGCGACGCCGCAGACTCGGGCCTGCCGACGATCGCCGACGCCGGCGCGTTGCCGGCCCTGCCTGATGTGCTCGCCCCGCAAGTGATCCTGACACCCCACGCCGGCGAACTGTCGGCATTGCTTCAGCGCCTCGGGGCTGGGTTGGACCGCTCCGACGTCGAAGCATCCACCCTCAGCGCTGTGCGGCGGGCTGCGGGCCTGACTGAAGCCACCGTGCTGCTCAAGGGCGCCACGACCCTTGTGGCCTCCCCCTTCCAGGACTTCTTCAGCCAGTCCGAAGGCACGCCCTGGCTCGCCACGGCAGGCAGCGGCGACGTCCTGGCCGGAGTCATCGGCGCGCTGCTGGCCCAGTTGGGCGCCGACGTGGGGCGCTTCGGTGCATATGACATCGACCCCGACGCCAGATGGGCGGCGATCGCGGCGATGGCAGCCAGCATCCACGGTCTTGCCGGAGTCCGGGCTTCCCGCGGGGGGCCAGTGACCGCAACGGCCATCGCCCGTGCCATTCCGGAGGTGATGCGGGAGCTGTAACAAACGGGGGCGCTCCGAGCGCCCGGGCAAATACTAACCCTACTTACAAGTAGTCTGTCTAGAGAATATTCGTTCCGCACGAGGAGTACACATGGAAGTCTGGCCCGGATCGGCATACCCGCTGGGAGCCACTTTTGACGGCACTGGCACCAACTTTGCCCTGTTCAGCGAGCGAGCCGAGCGGGTGGAACTGTGCCTCCTCGCTGACGACCTCACCGAAACCCGGATCGAACTGACCGAAGTGGACGGCTACGTGTGGCACTGCTACCTGCCGCAGGTCCAGCCCGGACAGAAGTACGGCTACCGGGTCCACGGCCCGTACGAACCCGAACACGGCAACCGCTTCAACCCGAACAAGCTGCTGATGGACCCCTACGCCAAGGCCGTCCAAGGCCAGATCGACTGGGACCCGGCGCTTTTCACCTACGAATTCGGCGACCCCGACTCGCGCAATGACAGCGACTCGGCCCCGCACACCATGCACGGCGTCGTCATCAACCCGTTCTTCGAGTGGGACGGCGACCGCCAGCTGCGGATCCCCTACCACCAGTCGGTCATCTACGAGGCGCACGTCAAGGGCCTGACCGAGCTCCACCCGGAAATTCCCGAAGAGCAGCGCGGCACCTATGCCGGCGTGTCCCACCCGGCCGTGATTGAGCACCTGAAGAAGCTCGGCGTCACCGCGATCGAGCTCATGCCCGTCCACCAGTTCGTCAACGACGGCACGCTCGAGGAGAAGGGCCTCAACAACTACTGGGGCTACAACACCATCGGCTTCTTCGCCCCGCAAAACACCTACAGCTCCTCCGGCGACGTCGGGCACCAGGTGCAGGAATTCAAGGCCATGGTCCGCGAGCTGCACAAGGCCGGCATCGAAGTGATCCTGGACGTGGTGTACAACCACACCGCTGAAGGCAACCACCTCGGCCCCACGCTGTCCTTCAAGGGCATCGACAACCAGGCCTACTACCGGCTGGTGGACGATGACCTGAAGCACTACATGGACTACACCGGCACCGGTAACTCCCTCAATGTCCGGCACCCGCACTCCCTTCAGCTGCTGATGGACTCCCTGCGCTACTGGGTGACGGAAATGCACGTCGACGGCTTCCGCTTCGACCTCGCCTCCACCCTGGCCCGCGAGTTCTACGACGTGGACAAGCTGTCCACCTTCTTCGAACTCATCCAGCAGGACCCGATCGTCTCCCAGGTCAAGCTGATCGCCGAGCCGTGGGACATCGGCCCGGGCGGCTACCAGGTGGGCAACTTCCCGCCCCAGTGGACCGAGTGGAACGGCAAATACCGCGACACGGTCCGCGACTTCTGGCGCGGCGAGCCCTCGACCCTGGGCGAATTCGCCTCCCGCCTGACCGGTTCCGCGGACCTCTACGAAAGCTCCGCCCGGCGCCCGGTGGCCTCGATCAACTTCGTCACGGCGCACGACGGCTTTACCATGCGCGACCTCGTGTCCTACAACGAGAAGCACAACGACGCCAACGGCGAAGGCAACAACGACGGCGAATCCCACAACCGCTCCTGGAACTGCGGCGAGGAAGGGGACACGGACAACGACCAGGTCCTGACCCTCCGTGCCCGCCAGCAGCGCAACTTCATCGCCACCTTGCTGCTCTCGCAGGGCGTCCCGATGCTCCTGCACGGCGACGAGCTCGGCCGCACCCAGCAGGGCAACAACAACACCTACTGCCAGGACTCCGAGCTGAGCTGGATCCACTGGGACGCGATGGACCAGCCGCTGGTGGAGTTCACCGCCGTCGTCAACAAGATCCGGCACGACCACCCGACGTTCCGCCGCAGCCGCTTCTTCGACGGCCGCCCGGTGGTCCGCGGTGAGGGCGAGAAACTGCCGGACATCGTCTGGCTGAAGACCGACGGCACCGGAATGCTCCCGGAGGACTGGGGCAGCGGCTTCGGCCGGACCATCGGCGTGTTCTACAACGGCCACGGCATCCAGGAACAGGACTCCCGCGGACGCCGGATCACCGACGACAGTTTCCTGCTCGGCTTCAACGCCCACGACGGCGACGTGGACTTCGCCCTGCCGGCCGAGGAGTACTCACGGTTCTGGGACGTGCTGGTGGACACCGCAGACCAGGCGGACACTGAGGCCCCGCTGAAAGCCGGGTCCGTGCTGAAGCTGGCGGCAAAGTCGATGGTGGTGCTCCGGGCCCACTCCGGCCCCGAGGTGGAGGTGGACTACTCCGCGGCAGCCTCCCTCGCCGCGATGGCCGAGCACGAGGATTCGGCGGATGCAGGTTCTGCGGTCCAGGCACCGGAAGCTCCGGCGGACCCGGCACCGGAGGCGCCGGCTCCGGCGGACCCGGCTCCGGAGGCGCCGGCAACCGGCGCCTCCAAGGGCTCGGCTAAAGCCTCCGGCTCGAAAAAGGCGGGGGCCGACAAGCCGAAGACCCCGAAGGGCCGGGCTAAATGAGAACCCCCGTCTCGACGTACCGGCTGCAGATCCGGCCCGGGTTTACGCTGCAGGACGCCGCGCAGACCGTGCCGTACCTGAAGTCGCTGGGCGTGGACTGGATCTACCTCTCGCCGATCCTCACGGCGGAGCGCGGCTCGGACCACGGCTACGACGTCACCGATCCCTCCGCCATTGATCCGGACCGGGGCGGCGCGGACGGCCTGCTGGCGGCGTCGGCCGCCGCGCGGGAGGCCGGCATGGGGGTGCTGGTCGATATCGTGCCCAACCACGTCGGCGTCGCGACCCCGGCCCAGAACCCGTGGTGGTGGTCGCTCCTGAAGGAGGGGCAGCAGTCCCGCTACGCGCAGGCGTTCGACGTCGACTGGGACTTCGGCGGCGGCCGGGTGCGGATCCCGGTGCTGGGGGACGACTCCGACGTCGACGCGCTGGAAATCAAGGACGGGGAACTGCGCTACTACGACCACCGCTTTCCGCTTGCAGAGGGCACGTATACCGCAGGTGACTCCACTGCAGACGATCCCCGCGAGGTCCACGACCGTCAGCACTACGAACTGATCGGCTGGCGCCGGGCCGACACGGACCTGAACTACCGCCGGTTCTTTGCCGTCAACAGCCTGGCCGGGATCCGGGTGGAGATCCCCGAGGTCTTCGATGAAGCCCACGCGGAGGTTGTGCGCTGGTTCCGGGAGGGGCTCGTCGACGGGCTGCGGATCGACCACCCGGACGGCCTCGCCGATCCGGAGGGATACCTGCACCGGCTGCGGGAGGCCACGGGCGGCAGCTACCTGCTGATCGAGAAGATCCTGGAACCGGGCGAGGCCCTGCCGGCCGGCTTCGAGTGCGAGGGCACCACCGGCTACGACGCCCTCGCTGACGTGGACCGGGTGTTCGTCGACGCCGCGGGCCAGGGCCCGCTTGACGCGCTCGACGCCGAACTGCGCGGCGGCGCTGCCGACTACGAGGACATGATCCGCGGCACCAAACGCCGGATCACGGACGGAATCCTGCACTCGGAAATGCTCCGGCTGGCACGGCTGGTCCCTGCCGGGGCAGGACTGGGCCAGGAAGCCGCGGCGGACGCACTGTCCGAGATCATCGCCGCGTTCCCGGTCTACCGCAGCTATCTTCCGGAGGGCGCTGACGTCCTGAAGGAGGCATGCGAACTCGCGGTCCGCCGCCGCCCCGAACTGGAAGGCTCCGTCGGCGTGCTGCTGCCGCTGCTGCTCGACGCGCAGGCTGCCCCCTCCGCAGAACTGGGCATGCGCTTCCAGCAGACCTCCGGGATGGTCATGGCCAAGGGCGTGGAAGACACCGCGTTCTTCCGCTACACCCGGCTGGGCACCCTGACCGAAGTCGGCGCCGACCCCACCGAGTTCGCCGTGGCACCGGAGGAATTCCACACCCGGATGGCCCGGCGTCAGGCCGAGCTGCCGTTGTCCATGACCACCCTCAGCACCCACGACACCAAGCGCAGCGAGGACACCCGGGCCCGGATCTCGGTGCTGGCCGAGCTCGCACCGGAATGGCAGGCATCCCTGCAGCGGCTGCAGAAGCTGGCGCCGCTGCCGGACGGCCCGCTGGCCAACCTGCTGTGGCAGGCCGTCGCAGGCGTCTGGCCCGCAGACCGGGACCGGCTGCAGTCCTACGCGCAAAAAGCCGCCCGGGAGGCCGGGAACTCGACCAACTGGATCGATCCGGACGAGGCCTTCGAAGCGAAACTTGCAGCCGCCGTCGACGCGGCCTTCGACACCCCGGAGGTGACCGCCGAGCTGGACTCCCTCGTGGCCCTGCTGGAGCCCTACGGCGCCGCCAATTCCCTGGGCGCCAAGCTCGTGCAGCTCACCATGCCCGGGGTGCCGGACGTCTACCAGGGCACCGAATTCTGGGACCGCTCGCTGACCGATCCGGACAACCGGCGGCCGTTCGACTTCGGTGCCCGCCGGCGCGCCCTCGCCGCGCTCGACGCCGGTGAGCGTCCGGCGTCGTTCCTGGACGAGGCAGCGAAACTCCTCGTCACCTCGCGGGCCCTGCGGCTGCGACGGGACCGGCCGGAGCTGTTCACCGGGTACGCCCCGGTCACCGCCACGGGCGCCGCCGCTGCGCACCTGCTCGCCTTTGACCGCGGGACTCCCGCAGCCCCGGGCGCGCTGACGCTCGCCACCCGGCTGCCCCGCGGCCTGGAGCAGCGCGGCGGCTGGCAGGACACGACCGTCGAGCTCGCCGCGGCCATGGCCGATGAACTGACCGGTGCCACACACGGTCCGGGCGCCGTGGCAGTGGGGGAGATCCTGCGGGACTACCCCGTGGCCCTCCTGGTGCCCACCGCCTAAGCAGTCCTTCGATATGGGGAATAGTACCGACATGGGGAACGGAAGAATGCCATGACCTTGCCTGCACACGGAAGCGACCGCTTCGATCTCTGGGCACCGGAAGCGCAGGACGTCACGCTCCTCGCTGACGGCCGGAAGTACGACATGACCCGCCGCGGCGCGGAGGCACCCGGCTGGTGGACCGCCGCCGGGGCGCCCGCCGCCGGGGACGTGGACTACGGCTACCTGGTGGACGGGGATCCCACCCCGCTGCCGGACCCGCGGTCCCGCCGCCAGCCCGCGGGCGTGCACGCGCTCTCCCGCACGTTCGACGCCGGAGAATACCAGTGGGCTGACGGCCAGTGGGCGGGGCGGGAGCTCAAGGGCGCCGTCATCTACGAACTCCATGTGGGCACCTTCACGCCGGAGGGAACACTGGACGCCGCGGCAGGGAAGCTGGCGTACCTGGCGGAGCTGGGCATCGACTTCGTCGAGCTGCTGCCGGTCAACGGGTTCAACGGCACCCACAACTGGGGCTACGACGGTGTCCTCTGGTACGCCGTGCACGAAGGCTACGGCGGACCCGCCGCGTACCAGCGCTTCGTGGACGCCGCCCACGCCGCCGGCCTGGGCGTCATCCAGGACGTCGTCTACAACCACCTCGGCCCCAGCGGCAACTATCTTCCCCGGTTCGGGCCCTACCTGAAATCGGGGGAGGGCAACACCTGGGGCGACTCCGTTAACCTGGACGGCCCGGAGTCGGACGAGGTGCGCCGCTACATCCTGGACAACGCCTCTATGTGGCTGCGCGATTACCACGTGGACGGCCTGCGCCTGGACGCCGTGCACGCCTTCAAGGACGAGCGCGCCGTGCACCTGCTGGAGGACTTCGGCGCCCTCGCCGACGAAATAGCCGCCGAGACCGGACGCCCAGCCACGATGATCGCGGAATCGGACCTGAACAACCCGCGCCTGCTCTACCCGCGGGACACCAACGGGTACGGGCTGGCCGGGCAGTGGAGCGATGACTTCCACCACGCCGTCCACGTCAACGTCAGCGGCGAAACCACCGGCTACTACGCCGACTTCGACTCGATCGGGGCGCTGGCCAAGGTCCTGGAGCGCGGGTTCTTCCACGACGGCAGCTACTCCAGCTTCCGCGCCCGCCACCACGGCCGGCCCATCGACCCGGCCCAGGTCCACCCGGCCGCGCTGGTGGTGTGCAGCCAGAACCACGACCAGATCGGCAACCGTGCCACCGGGGACAGGCTGTCCCAGACCCTGGGCTACGGGCCGCTCGCGCTCGCCGCCGTCGCCACCCTGACTTCGCCGTTCACGCCCATGCTGTTCATGGGCGAGGAATACGGGGCCACCACCCCGTGGCAGTTCTTCACCTCCCACCCGGAACCGGAGCTGGGCAAGGCGACGGCCGAGGGCCGGATCAGGGAGTTCGAGCGCATGGGCTGGGACCCCGCCGTCGTCCCCGACCCGCAGGATCCGGAGACCTTCACCCGGTCCAAGTTGGACTGGGCCGAGGCCTCGGGAGGGGACCACGCCCGCCTCCTGGAGCTGTACCGGGCGCTCATCGCGCTGCGCCGCACCACGCCGGACCTGACGGAACCCGGTTTCGAGGACACCGCCGTCGACGTCAGCGAGAACGAGGGCTGGCTGCTGCTGCGCCGCGGCCGCACCGAGGTGGCGATGAACTTTTCCGCCGAGGCGCGGCGGGTCCCGGTCCGCGGGGCGGCCCTGGCCCTGGCAACCGACGACGGCGTCCGGCTGGACCCGGCTTCCGATGCTGAACCCGCTCCTGGCGGCGCGGCGCCGGCCACACCACTGCATCTACCCGGCCACAGCGCCGCGGTACTCACCCACTAAGGCAGGATATGACGTATGACATATTTGGCAGCTGATACCCGCTACGACTCCATGCCCTACCGCCGCGTGGGGCGCAGCGGCCTGAAACTCCCGGCCATCTCACTGGGCCTGTGGCACAACTTCGGCGACGACAAGCCGTTCGAGATCCAGCGCGCCATCCTGCGCCGGGCCTTCGACCTGGGCGTCACCCACTTTGACCTCGCCAACAACTACGGCCCGCCCTATGGCAGCGCCGAGACCAACTTCGGCCGCCACTTCCAGGACGACTTCAAGCCGTACCGCGACGAGCTGATCATCTCCAGCAAGGCCGGCTACGACATGTGGCCGGGCCCGTACGGCAACTTTGGCTCCCGCAAGTACCTGCTGGCCAGCCTGGACCAGTCGCTGGGCCGGATGGGCCTGGACTATGTGGACATCTTCTACAGCCACCGCCCGGACCCCGAAACGCCGATGGAAGAAACCATGGGCGCCCTGGACCAGGCCGTGCGCTCCGGGAAGGCGCTCTACGCAGGCATTTCGTCCTACACCCCGGAACAGACCATTGAGGCCGCGGGAATACTCAAGGAACTCGGCACCCCGCTGCTGATCCACCAGCCCAGCTACTCCATGCTCAACCGCTGGACCGAGAACGGCAGCCCCAACCTCTTCGAGGCGCTGGAGCAGGTGGGCGCCGGATCCATCGCGTTCTCGCCGCTGGCCCAGGGCATGCTCACCGACCGCTACCTGAAGGGCATTCCGGCCGACTCCCGGGCCGCCCAGCACAAGTCCCTGGGCGAATCCATGATCACCGAGGAGAAGCTGGACCGCGTGCGCGGGCTCAACCGGATCGCCGAGGGCCGCGGGCAGACGCTCGCGCAGCTGGCCATCGCCTGGATCCTGCGCGATCAGGGCAAGGGCTCGTCGGTCACGTCCGCACTGGTGGGCGCGTCCAGCGTCCGGCAGCTTGAGGACACCTTGTCTGCGATCAACAACCTGGATTTCACGGCCGATGAGATCGACGCGATCGATGAGTTCGCCGTCGAATCAGATATCAACCTGTGGGCCCAGAAGTCGTAGGCATCCGCAGTTAACACAAGTGCCGGGGCCGCCCGGGAACAACCGCGGCCCCGGCGGCGTTGACTAGACTACTAAGGGCGCCTTACGGCGTCGTGTCCGCCTGCCGCCCGCACAACTGATGCAGTACCTCAGAGTGCGGCCGCGCCGGTCACCCTTGTTTCTCAAAAGGAGTTCCGTGTCTTCACATCCGATTCGTGTTGCAATCGTCGGCGTAGGTAACTGCGCCGCTTCGCTGGTCCAGGGCGTCCAGTACTACAAAGATGCCGACCCCAAGGCCACGATCCCGGGCCTGATGCACGTGGAGTTCGGCCAGTACCACGTCGGCGACGTCCAGTTCGTTGCCGCGTTCGACGTCGACGGCAAGAAGGTGGGGCAGGACCTGTCCGACGCCATCCTGGCCAGCGAAAACAACACCATCAAGATCGCCGATGTCCCGCCGACCGGCGTCACGGTCCAGCGCGGCCACACCCTGGACGGCCTGGGCAAGTACTACCTCGAGACCATCGAGCAGTCCCCGGAGGAGCCGGTCGATGTCGTCCAGGCCCTCAAGGACGCCCAGGTTGACGTCATGGTCTGCTACCTGCCGGTCGGCTCCCAGCAGGCCGCCGAGTTCTACGCCCAGTGCGCGATCGATGCCGGCGTGGCGTTCGTCAACGCCCTGCCGGTCTTCCTGGCCGGCACCAAGGAGTGGGCGGACAAGTTCACCGCCGCGGGCGTGCCGATCGTGGGCGATGACATCAAGAGCCAGATCGGTGCCACCATCACGCACCGCGTCATGGCCAAGCTGTTCGAGGACCGCGGCGTCACCCTGGACCGCACGTACCAGCTGAACGTCGGCGGCAACATGGACTTCAAGAACATGCTCGAGCGCGACCGCCTGGAGTCCAAGAAGATCTCCAAGACCCAGGCCGTTACCTCCAACGTCGAGGCCGAGCTCGCCGCCAAGGACGTCCACATCGGCCCGTCCGACTACGTCCAGTGGCTCGATGACCGCAAGTGGGCCTTCGTCCGTCTTGAGGGCCGCAACTTCGGCGACGCCCCGGTGTCGCTGGAATACAAGCTCGAAGTCTGGGACTCGCCCAACTCCGCCGGCGTGATCATCGACGCTATCCGTGCCGCCAAGATCGGCCTGGACCGCGGCATCGGCGGCCCGCTGGTCTCGGCGTCGAGCTACTTCATGAAGTCCCCGCCGGAGCAGTTCAACGACGACCTCGCCCGTGAAAAGGTCGAGGCCTTCATCCGCGGCGACCTGGAGCGCTAACCGCCCCCGCTGCCGCCCTGCCTCTGGACGCTCCCTCACGTTTGGCGTGTTCCAACCCGACGCTCCCTCACCAATGGTGGGGGAGCGTCGTCGTTTTCGGATTGGGTCCGGGATGCTCCCTCACCTTTGGCCGATACCGACCCGATCCTCCCTCACGTCTTGCAGACATCGGCGGCTCGCTGCCTCAGATTGCGCTGGAAAAGCCAGCTGCGGCCGGCGGGCTGAGGTATGAGGTGCGGAGGATTCGCTTCATTTTGGTGACGGCGCCGGAGAAGCCATCCGCGAGGTCATCTTTTGTCAGGACGAGCACTGTCCATCCGGCTGCCTCGAAGGCCTTGTCACGGCGGCGGTCGCTGAAGATCTGTGCGGGGAGCAGGTGGTGCCCGCCGTCGTACTGAACCGCCAGCCGCCGACGGCGATACCCAAGGTCCGCCGTCGGCGCGGCAGGACTGTCCGGTCGCAGCGGGAGCTGCAGTTCCGGTTCCGGGAGCCCGGCGTCGCACATCGCCAGCCGCAGCAACGTCTCCGGCGCTGAATCCGAGCCCACGCGCATCAAGTCCAGTGCGGCACGGGCGCGGACGATTCCCTGCAGGTTCGGGTGACGGCCCACCATCCAACGCAGCTCATCGATGGTCGCAAAGGGATCACTGCGCCCTTCCAACCCCAGTCGGGGAATCCGCACCAGCTCATCACCCAGGCAGACCAACTCTGGCAGGCTCAACCGCAGGGCGAGGTCGAGCCACGTCCGGGAGCGCGTGCTGATCCGGATCCCGTCCACTGTCTCGACCTCGCCCTCCAACGCAAGAACCGTGTGTCCGAGAATGCCTTTGCGCCGGACCTCCGGGAGCGCCCGCGGCTTGCTCAGGTGTAGCTCCTCCGAGTCCGAGAGCCAAGGAGGCAATATCTGGCATCGGAGCCTGGCAGCGGTGACGTGGGAGATCCAGGCGCCGGGCGACGCTGCGGCCAACGCACGAGCCGCCGCCTCCAGCTCGAAGTCCCAATCCGTGGGCCGGTAGAGACCCCGGCTGATGTGAATTACGTCGGAGTGCCTGAGCCTGGTTCTCGGCACTCCCAAGGACCTTGCATCCGCGATGGTAAAGGGTGCTGCGCTGAGTGGACCGGGAAGCTTCGTAGGCTTTTCCATGCTGGCATTTTGAACCTATTTGGAGAGCCGCGCAGGAGTTATCCACAGATGTCCCGGATCGGCCCGCGGCGGCAGGCGCAAGCGCCGCGCCGGACCTGAGGGAGCGTCGGTTGGGGAGTTGCCGGACCTGAGGGATCGTTGGTTGGGGGGATGCAGGAGGTGAGGGAGCGTCAGGTGGGTTAGAAGAGGCCGACCGGGTTGCCGGCGTCGTCGACGTCCATCCGCATCGCTGCCGGCACCTTGGGCAGGCCCGGCATGGTCATCACGGCGCCGGTGAGGGCCACGATGAAGCCCGCGCCGGTCTTGGGGATGAGATCCCGGACGTGGATGGTGAAGCCCTTGGGCGCGCCGAGGCGGGTGGCGTCGTCGGTGAAGGAGTACTGGGTCTTCGCCATGCACACCGGCATCCCGGACCAGCCGTTCTTCTCGATCTCGGCCAGCCGTTTCAGCGCGGGCACGGAGAAATCCACGCCGTCGGCGCCGTAGATCTCCTGCACGATGGTCCGGATCTTGTCCTCCACGGACATCTCCAGCGGATACAGGTGCCGGAAGCCGTGCGGGGCGTCGATCGCGGCCGCTACCTTCGCCGCGAGCTCGTCGCCGCCGTCGCCGCCACCGCCGCGGCCCCAGACATCGGCCACCGCGGCCTGGACACCCTCCGCGGCGCACCACTGAAGCAGCCAGTCCAGCTCCTCGGCGGTGTCCGTGGCGAATTTGTTGACCGCCACGACCGGGGTGATGCCGAACTTCTCGACGTTGCGGATGTGGCGCCGCAGATTGGCGACGCCGGCGGCCAGCGCCTCCACGTTGGGCTCCTTGAGCAGGTCTTTCGGCACGCCGCCGTGCATCTTGAGCGCCCGGACGGTGGCCACGAGGACGACGGCGGACGGGGCGACGTCGGCCATCCGCGCCTTGATGTCCATGTACTTTTCGGCGCCGAGGTCCGCGCCGAACCCCGCCTCGGTGATGACGATGTCCGCAAGGCGGCGGGCCGTCTGCGTGGCGATGAGGGAGTTGCAGCCGTGGGCGATGTTGGCGAAGGGCCCGCCGTGCACCAGCGCCGGGGTGCCGGCGATGGTCTGCACGAGGTTGGGTTTGATCGCGTCCTTGAGCAGCATGGTCAGGGCGCCCTGGACGCCGAGGTCGGCCACGGTCACGGGCCGGCGGTCGTAGGTGTAGCCGAATGTGATCCGGCCGAGCCGGTCGCGCAGATCGTTCAGGTCCGTGGCGAGGCAGAACACGGCCATGATCTCCGAGGCCACGGTGATGTCGAAGCCGTCCTGCCGCGGCGTGCCCTGGGCGGGCCCGCCGAGGCCGATCACGACCTCGCGGAGGGACCGGTCGTTCATGTCCAGGACGCGCTTGAACGTCATCCGGCGCGGATCGATGTTGAGCTCGTTGCCCTGGAAGATGTGGTTGTCCACGAGGGCCATGAGGGCGTTGTTCGCCGAAGTGATGGCGTGGAAATCGCCCGTGAAGTGCAGGTTGATCTGGTCCATCGGCAGCACCTGGGAGTAGCCGCCGCCGGTCGCGCCGCCCTTCATGCCCAGGATGGGGCCGAGCGAGGGTTCGCGCAGCGCGATCATCACGCTGTGCCCGGCCCGGGCCAGGGAATCCGCGAGCCCCACCGTCGTGGTGGACTTGCCTTCGCCGGCGGGGGTGGGCGACATCGCGGAGACCAGCACCACCTTGCCGGGCGCGCGCACGGGGGTGCCCGCCGGAACGGTCAGCTTCGCAGGGTCGATCTTGGCCTTGTAGGGTCCGTAGAGTTCCAGCGCGTCCGGGGTGATGCCGGCGGCCGCCGCAATCTCCCCGATCGGCTTCATGACTGCCCGCTGGGCAATTTCCAGGTCGCTGGGGACGTTGTTCCCGGCAGTGGTGGTCTCAGACATCGTTGTCCTTCGGCTCGTGGCGTCGGCGGGTTTGTCCCGGTCCGGTGTTGCCGGGCGGGGTTGGAGCGGGCGGAGGGGGTGGAACCGGTTCAGGGTGTGTGGCCCACCGGGATGGTCAGGCTTCCAAAATACTGGCTTACGGCGGTGTGGTAGCTCTCCAGCGTAATCGCGGCGGTGCGTTGCCAGCCGAACTCCTGGGCATGGATCGCGGCGGCGCGCCCCATGTCGGTGCGGGTTTGGGTGTCGTCGAAGAGCGACTCGAGGGCGTCCGCCCAGTCGCTGGCCTTGTGGCCCTCGATCAGCATCCCGGTCCGTCCGTCCTGGACGGCGCGGGAGAGGCCGCCGACTTTCGTGGCGAGGACCGGCGTCCCGCAGGCCTGCGCCTCCAGCGCCACCAGGCCGAAGGACTCGCTGTAGGAGGGCATCACCACGACGTCGGCGGACCGGTACCAGCCGGCCAGCTCCGGGGCGTTCACCGGCGGGTGGTGGGTGGCGACGTCGTCCATTCCGGCGGCGCTGATCAGCGTCTTGAGGTTGAAGTCCTTGGCGCCGCTGACGGCCCCCAGGATGGTCAGCTGCAGGTCGATGTCCGGGCGCCGGGAGCGCAGGAGCGCCGCCGCCTTGATCAGGATCTGCGGGCCCTTGAGCCGCTGGATCCGGCCCGCGAACAGCAGATGGAACTTGCCCGGGGCGATGCCGTGCTGTGCCCTGGCCCGGTTCCTGAAGGCCGGCGTGAAGACGGCCAGGTCCACGCCGGGCGGCGCGACGTCGATGTGGTCGATGTCGGCGTTGTAGTGCGAGACCAGCTCGGCCGCTTCGGTGCCGGTATTGGCGATCAGCCGGGTGGCGCCGTCGACAATCCGGTGCTCGCCGTCCTCACGCCGCCGCGGCTCGGGCTGTTCGCCGGACTCGAGGAGCTGGTTCTTGACCTTCGCCATCGTGTGCATGGTGTGGACGAGGGGCAGCTGCCACAGCTCCGCGAGCTCCAGCCCGGCCACCCCGGAGACCCAGTAGTGGGAATGGATGACGTCATACCGGCCGTGCGGCTGGAGCTGCCGGATCCGGTTGATCTCGGCGACCATGCTGTGCAGCAGCCCCGGGAGCTCCTCCTTGGGCAGCTTACGGGGCGGGCCGGCGAGGACGTTGTGCACGCACACGCCCGGGGACGGGTGTTCGACGGCGGGCTGCGTGGCCGAGGTGGACCGGGTGAAGATCTCCACTTCCACGCCGGTTTCGGCGAGGGCGGCGGCCAGCGCCCGGACGTACACGTTCATGCCGCCGGCGTCACCGGAGCCGGGTTGTTCCATGGGCGAGGTGTGCAGGGAAAGGAAAGCGACGCGGCGGATCAGCGACACGGTTCCCCTTTCCTCTGCCCATTTTTTTCTGCCCAATGCATGTCGATAAAACATTACTCCTGAAGTGCCGGCCGGTTCACGGGGCCGTTCGGTTCGCAGACCGGGGCGTGCTGCTAACGTGGCCGCTGTGAACACAACGACAGGACAAGAACCTGCAGCCGGCTGGACCATCCGGGAGGCCCGCCCGGAGGACTGGCCGGGCATCTGGGCGATCCTGGAACCCGTCGTCCGGGCCGGGGAGACCTTCACCTGGGACCGGGACACCGCCGAGGACGAGGCCCGCGCACGCTGGTTCAAGCAGGCGCCGGGCCGGACATTCGTCGCGGTTGCCTCCGACACCGGCGCGATTCTTGGCACCGGCGAGCTGCACCCCAACCAGGGCGGCGGCGGCAGCCATGTGGCCAACGCAGGTTACATGGTCCACCCGGGCCAGGCCGGCCGCGGACTGGCCCGGGCCCTCTGCGCCTATTCGCTCGACGCCGCGCGCGACGCCGGTTTCCGGGCCATGCAGTTCAACGCCGTGGTGGAAAGCAATGTCCGGGCCGTGGCAGCGTGGAAATCCATGGGCTTCGAGGTGCTCGCGACCATTCCCGAGGCGTTCAACCACCCTGAACTGGGGTACGTGGGCCTGCACGTGATGTACCGAAAGCTGTAGGGTAGCCGGCCCGGTGCCGCGGGACCGCCGGGACGCTGATGTTGGCGGGCCGTTAAGGCCCACGGGCAGCTACGGCCCGCCGTGCCAGAGACGGCCCAGTTCCGGGAAGGCTGCTTCATAGCCGGCCAGCAGTTTTCCGGCGAGGTCATCCGAGTCCACGAGCGGATGCCTGGCGAACGCGGCGAGGGCCGCCTCCCGCCGGCCGGTCGTCGCCGCCTCCACCACGAGCCGTTCGACGTCCTTGACGCGCCGCAGCAGCTCCAGTTGCGCCGGTCCCGGGCGGTCCTGCGGGACTGGCTCGGCGCCGTCGGGCGTCACCCGGCACGGAACTTCGACGACGGCGTCGGCCGGCAGCCCCGGGACAGCCGGCACCACCTGCGCTCCGGACCCAGCGCCGCCCGCTTCCGGGCCGGCGGACGCCGCTTCCGGGCCGGCGGACCCGGGGGTGGTGACGGCGTTGCGCGTGTTGAGGATCAGGTCCGCCGGGCCGCCGCCGGAGAGGGCGCGCATGGCCGCCAGCGCCACCCGCTCGTAGCCGCCGCCGGCGAGGTCGGTCTCGTCGCGGCGTTCGCCCGAGGTGCGGGCCTCCGCTAGGTAGCCCTCCTCGCGGGACCTGCGGGCATCCTCCCACAGCGCAAAAGCCTCGGCTCCGGCGGCAGCCAGGCGGGGATAGAGTTCGGCCTGCTGCCGGGCGATCGATTCCCCCCGGGTCTGACCTGCGGCGCGCATGCCGGCCACCGCACGAACGGTGTCGTAGTAGTAGAAAAGATATTCATTCGGCAGGCAGCCAAGGCTGGCCAGCAACCCGGGCGGGAACAGCCGGCCTTCCTCGAATTCCGACAGCGCCGCAGGGTTCGCGAGCAGTGCCGGGAGGGCGTCCCGGCCCCCGGCCTCCAGCCGGTACAGCCAGCCGAGGTGGTTCAGTCCGTAGTAGCCCACGCCGTCGAGCGTGCCCTCGGGCAGCGCGACGCCGGCGGCACGCGCCGCACGGTGCACCAGGCCGCTGGCGGAGTCGCAAATCCCGATCACCCTGGGACCGAGCACGGGGACCAGGGCCTCCGTGACCATGCCGGCGGGGTTGGTGAAGTTGAGCAGCCACGCCCCGGGGCAGCGGCTCCGCATTTCCTCCGCGAGCCGCAGCATCGGCGGAATGGAGCGCAGCGCGTAGGAGATCCCGCCGGCGCCGGTGGTTTCCTGGCCCAGGAGTCCGAGGTCCAGGGCGATCCGCTCGTCGGCGGTCCGGCCGGCGGTGCCGCCGGGCCGGATGGCGGCGAAGACCATGTCGGCGCCGTCCAAGGCCTCGGGGAGCGAGGACACGGCACGGATCTGCGGGCCGGAACCCTGCGGGCCGGAACCCGGCGGGCCGGAACCCGGCGGGCCCCGCTGGGCCAGGGAGGCCAGGACCGCCTCGACGGCCGCCAGCCTGGCGGGGTCGACGTCGTAGAGCACCAGCTCCCGCACCAGCCCCGTGAAAGGCCCGGCAGAGAGCGCCCGGTAGACCAGGGGGACGCGGAAGCCGCCCCCGCCGGCGATCGTGAGCCGCATGCGGACAGTCTATTCCCCGCCGTGTTCCCCTCCGGTTTGGGCCCCGCTTTCCCCTGGTATCCCTCGACGGCGGTACGGCGTAATGTGCCGTATATGGACGCGACCCCGGCGCGGCGATTTGATCCGCTCTCTGCCGTCCGCAGCCCGGCCGCGGACGGATTCGACTTGCTCCTGACCGGGACCGTGTTCCAGGACATCATCTTCACCGGGCTGCCCCACGCGCCGCAGCCCGGCACGGAAATCTGGAGCGACGGGATGGGCAGCTGCCCCGGGGGCGTCGCCAATCAGGCCATCGCCGCCTCCCGGCTGGGACTGCGGACCGGTCTTGCCGCCGTGTTCGGCGATGACGGCTACGGTGACTACAACTGGAAGATTCTGGCCGCCCAGGAACACGTGGACCTGTCCCTGTCCCGGCGTGTTCCGGGCTGGCATTCGCCAGTCACGGTGTCCCTGAGCGTGGAGAAGGACCGGTCCATGGTGACGCACGGGCACCCGGCGCCGGTGACTTCCACCGAGCTGGTTGGATGCCCGCCGCCGGCGCTCGCAGCCGTTGCGGAGCTGGGGGAGGAACTCGAACCGTGGGCTGTCGACGCGCACAAGAACGGCGTCCAGCTGTTCGGCGATGTCGGCTGGGACCCCACCGGCGCGTGGTCCTCGACCCGGCTGGACCACCTGAAGTATTTCCATGCTTTCATGCCGAACCAGCACGAGGCCATGAACTTCACGGGCTGCGACGACCCCTGGTCCGCCCTGTACTCGCTTGCGGACCGGGTTCCGGTGGCGGTGGTCACCCTCGGCGCCCAGGGATCCATGGCCGTGGATTCGGAAACGGGGGAGGAGGAGTGGGTCCCGTCCCTGCCGGTCCGGGCCTACGATCCCACCGGCGCCGGTGACTGCTTCGGTGCGGCCTTCATTGTCGGCTCCCTGGCCGGCTGGCCGCTGGGAGACCGTCTCCGCTTCGCCAATCTGTGCGCCGCCTTGGCCGTCCAGGAGGTGGGCGGCTCGCTGGCCGCGCCCGGCTGGGGCGACATTGCCGACTGGTGGCAGCGGGCCAACGCACGGAAGGAACGGCAAAGCAGCCAATGGCTTCGCCGCTACCGCTTCCTGGAAGAGATCGTGCACGACGTCCCGCCCGAGGCGCAGCGGCGCGCGACGGCGACCATCGCCCACCAGTCCGACGCGTAGACGGGCGGGCGCGGCTGGGCTTTCGGCTGGCACCAGTGGGCATGTCCTCCGCTTCGGCCGGGGCGTGGGCATGGACCCGTTCTGCGCGGCCCTGGGTGTGAAAATTGGGCATGTCCCGCGGTGGGGGTGCGGCCGGATTCGTGGCACCAGTGGGCATGTCCTCCGCTGGGGCCGGGGCGTGGGCATGGACCCGTTCTGCGCGGCCCTGGGCGTGAAAAATGAGCATGTCCCGGGGTGGGGGGCGGCCGGATTCGTGCCACCAGTGGGCATGTCCTCCGCTGGGGCCGGGGCGGGGGCATGGACCCGTTCTGCGCGGCCTTTGGTGTGAAGATTGGGCATGTCCCGGGGTGGGGGGGGGGCCGGCCGGATTCGTGCCACCAGTGGGCATGTCCTCCGCTGGGGCCGGGGCTTGGGCATGGACCCGTTCTGCGCGGCCCTGGGCGTGAAGATTGGGCATGTCCCGCGGGGAGGAATGGGCATGTCCAGCGGTGGCCGGGCCCGGCCGATTATTCGGCCCGCAGCGCCGCGCCTAGAATCGTTAGGTGACTTACCAAGCAGCAACAGGCGATCTCCTGCCCGGTTCGGCGGCAGTGCCGGCCCACGCTGAGGAGCGCTCAGCCGTAATCGATCTCGACGCCATCCGGCACAACGTCCGCCGCATCGCAGCGGTGGCCTCACCCGCGCAGGTCATGGCCGTGGTCAAGGCCGACGCCTACGGGCACGGCGCCGTCCAGGTGGCCCGCGCGGCCCTCGGCGCGGGGGCCAGCTGGCTTGGCGTCGCCCACATCTCCGAGGCCCTCGCCCTGCGCGCCGCCGGGATCGAGGCGCCCCTGCTGGCCTGGCTGCACACCCCGGACAGCAACTTCGCCGCCGCAGTGGCCGCAGGAATCGACATCGGCTGCTCGGGCTGGGAACTGGACCGGATCGTGGCCGCAGCCCGCGAGCAGGAACGGCCCGCCCGCGTCCACCTGAAGGTCGACACCGGGCTCGGCCGCAACGGCGCCACCCTCGACGCCTGGGACAGCCTGGTCGGCGAAGCCATGGAACACCAGGACCAGGGCCTGCTCCGGGTCGTGGGGATCTTCTCCCACCTGGCCGTCGCCGACGAACCCGAACGGCCCGAAACCGACGAGCAGCTCGCCGCGTTCCGCCAGGTCCTCGCCGTCGCCCAGGACGCCGGCGTGGACCCCGAGGTCCGCCACCTCGCCAACACCCCGGCCACCCTCTCCCGGCCGGACACCCACTTTGACCTCGTCCGCGTGGGGCTGGGCCTGTACGGGCTGTCACCCTTCGAAGGGCAAAGTCCGGCCGAGCTCGGGCTGCGCCCGGCCATGACGGTCCGCACGGTGGTCTCGCACTGCAAGGACGTGCCCGCCGGGCAGGGCGTTTCCTACGGGCTGAACTACCGCACGGACGGCGTCAGCACCCTCGGGCTCATCCCGCTGGGCTACGCCGACGGCGTGCCGCGCATCGCCACCGGCGGCCCCGTCCGGGTCGAGGGCGTGAACTATCCGGTAGTGGGTCGCATTGCGATGGACCAGATGGTGATCGACCTCGGACCCCGCCACGTGGCGGCCGGAGGCCCGAGCATCCTCGGCGCCGAGGCAGTGCTGTTTGGCGACGGCGCCGACGGCGGACCCACGGCAGATGACTGGGCCAAGGCCGCCGGTACCAACAACTACGAGATCGTCACCAGGATCAGCCCCCGCGTGCCGCGCCGCTACCTGAACGAAGAGCCCTCCACCGGCGAAGAGCGGCCGTGAGCGCGCCCGCGTGGGAACGGAGCCTTGAGGTCCACACGGCGGCGCAGACGCATGCGCTCGCCGCGGCCCTCGGCGCCGTGCTGGAAACCGGCGATCTGCTGGTCCTGACCGGCGAACTGGGTGCCGGCAAGACCACGTTCACGCAGGGGCTGGGGGAGGGCCTGGGAGTGCGGGCCGGCATTATCTCGCCGACCTTTGTCCTGGTGCGCATCCACCCCAACCTGCCCGGAGGACCCCGGCCGGGCGGACCGGACCTGGTGCATGTGGACGCCTACCGGCTGGAGTCGGCCGCTGAAATCGACGACATCGATCTTGAAAACACCATGGACAGCGCCGTGACCGTGGTCGAGTGGGGCCGCGGCCGGGTTGAGCACCTCAGCGACAGCCGGCTGGAGGTGGAACTCCACCGCACCCGCGGAGGCGCCGCCGCTTCCGCCGAAACCCCCGAAGCCCCCGCCGAAACCGGCGCCAGTCCCGTTCTGGATTTCGACACGGACGACGACGACGAACCGCGGACCGTCGTGATCCGCGGCTTCGGTCCGCGCTGGGCTGAAGCGCCGACGCTGCCCGGTGCCGAGCCCCGGCCCCTGCCCGGGACCACGCCCGGCGCCGGGCCCCTGTCCGAGACCATGCCCGGCGCCAGGCCCCTCCCCGGGACCACGCCCCAGACCCCGGAACGGAATCCCTGATGCTGATCCTCGCCATCGACACCTCAGCTGTCGCCAGCGCCGCCCTGGTCTCCGATGATGCGCCGGAATCCGTGCTCGCCAGCTTCGCCACCGAGGACACGCGCACCCACGCGGAGGTCCTGGCCCCGGGGATCGACGGGCTCCTGGCTGAGGCCGGCGTCAGCGGCCACGACGTCGACGCTATCGTCACCGGCGTCGGCCCCGGCCCGTTCACAGGACTGCGCTCCGGGATCGTCACGGCCCGCACCCTCGCCTTTGTCTGGGGCAAGCCGCTGTACGGCGTCATGAGCCTGGACGCGATCGCCCTGGAAGTAGCCGAATCCACCGACTCGGCCGCGGAGTTCATTGTCGCCACCGATGCGCGACGCAAGGAAGTGTACTGGGCCCGGTACACCCTCTCCGATGCCCAGTTGCCGCATCTGGAGGACGGCCCGCACGTGGGATTCGCCGCGGACCTGCCGGATCTGCCCGTGTACGGTGCAGGGGCAGGAATCTACTCCGAGGCCGTCAAGGCGGTCGCGGAATTCAGCACCCGCCAGCCGGAGGCCCTCTCGCTCGGCCAGTTCGCACTCGCCCGGCTCTCCGCGGGGGAACAGCTCCTGGACTCCACCCCCCTGTATCTGCGCGAATCCGACGCCCAGGTGCCCGGACCCCGGAAGCGTGCCCTGTGAGCGCGGAGCGAGCCGTCCGGCTGCCCGGCGGAGTCACCCTGCGGGACATGGACGCCGCGGACATCCCCGCCATCCACGCCCTGGAACTCCGGCTCTTTCCCGTGGATGCCTGGCCGCTGCAGATGTTCCACGACGAGCTGGCGCAGGTGGATACCCGCCGCTACCTCGTGGCGGAGACCCACGGCGGGATCGTGGGCTATGCCGGGCTCATGTGCATCGAACCGATCTCGGACGTCCAGACGATCGCCGTGGTGCCCGAGCAGGAAGGCAAGGGCATCGGCTCTGCCCTGCTCACCGAGCTGATCGCGGAAAGCCGGCGCCGGCACGCCCAGGATGTGCTGCTCGAGGTCAGGGCGGACAACCCCCGGGCCCAGCAGCTTTACCTGCGCTTCGGCTTCGAACAGATCCACATCCGGCCCCGCTACTACCGGGACGGCGTCGACGCCCTGATCATGCGGCTCCAGCTGCCCCGCGAACCGCTCAGCCCCCAGCCAACCGAAGCAGGCCGACCATGAACCGCACCCAGCCGCTCGTGCTCGGCATCGAGTCCTCCTGCGACGAAACCGGCGTCGGCATCGTCCGGGGGACCACCCTGCTGACGAACACCGTCTCGTCCTCCATGGACGAACACGTCCGCTTCGGCGGCGTGATCCCCGAGATCGCCTCCCGCGCCCACCTCGACGCGTTCGTCCCCACCCTCGAGGAGGCCCTCGCGGAGGCGGGAGTGACGCTCACGGACATCGACGCGATCGCCGTCACCTCCGGGCCGGGCCTGGCAGGTGCCCTCATGGTGGGAGTGTGCGCGGCCAAGGCGCTCGCCGTCGCCACCGGCAAACCGCTCTACGCCATCAACCACCTGGTGGCGCATGTCGGCGTCGGGCTCCTGCAGCAGGGCGCCGGCGCGCCGTCGCCGCAAACAACGCCGCACGCCCTGCCGGAGAATATGGGCGCGCTCCTGGTCTCCGGCGGCCACACCGAGATCCTGCGGATCCGGAGCATCACGGACGACGTCGAGCTGCTGGGCTCCACGATCGATGACGCCGCCGGCGAAGCGTATGACAAGGTGGCGCGGCTTCTGGGCCTGGGCTATCCGGGCGGTCCGGCCATCGACAAGCTCGCGCGCACGGGCAACGCCAAAGCCATCCGGTTCCCGCGCGGGCTCACCCAGCCCAAGTACATGGGGACCGCCGAGGAGCCCGGGCCGCACCGCTACGACTGGTCCTTCAGCGGGCTCAAGACCGCCGTCGCCCGCTGCGTGGAGCAGTTCGAGGCCCGCGGCGAGGAGGTGCCCGTGGCGGACATCGCCGCGGCCTTCCAGGAAGCCGTGGTGGATGTCATTACCGCCAAGGCAGTGCTCGCCTGCCGCGAAAACGGCATCACGGAGGTCCTCCTGGGTGGCGGGGTCGCCGCCAACTCGCGGCTGCGCCAGCTCACCGAACAACGCTGCAGTGCGGCCGGCATCCGGCTGACGGTGCCGCCGCTGCCACTGTGCACGGACAACGGCGCCATGGTGGCCTCGCTCGGGGCGCAACTGGTGATGGCCGGCGTGAAACCGAGCGGGATCGGCTTTGCGCCGGATTCCTCAATGCCGGTCACGACCGTCTCCGCCTGAGGCCACAGCCTGAGGCTTCGTCCGCGTGGAGCTAGACGGCCTGGGGCTTCGGCCGCCTGCGTGGCGGCTGTTGGGCGCCGGAGCTAGGCGTCCGGGCCCTGGCGCATCTGCTTGACCAGGTCCAGGACGACGGCGCGCAGGTCCCCGCCGTGCTCGGCGGCGACCCGGCGCTGCCGCTGGTAGCCGGCGCCGCGCTCGATGATCTTCTCGACGTCGGCCAGTTCGGCGCTGCAGCCCAGCTTCGCCGCCACCGGCTCAAGCCGCTTGAGCGTCTCGCGCAGGTGCTCTGTTACGAGCTGCTCGTTGCCGTCGGCGTCGAGGATGATGATCGCGTCCAGGCCATACCGGGCCGCGCGCCACTTGTTTTCCTGCACATGCCACGGGGGCATCGTAGGAATGGTGCCGCCGTTGTCCAGCGTCGTGGAAAACTCGTCGACGAGGCACTGCGTCAGGGCGGCGATGGCCCCGACTTCCTCGAGCGTGGCCAGGCCGTCGCAGATGCGCATCTCGATGGTGCCGAAGTGCGGGACGGGCCGGATGTCCCAGCGGATCTCCGAGAGCGAATCGATCACGCCGGTGGTGAACATGTCCTGGGCGTACGCCTCGAAGTCCTCCCAGCTGGAGAACTGGAAGGGCAGCCCGGCGGTCGGCAGCTGCTGGAACATCAGCGCCCGCTGGGAGGCGTATCCGGTGTCCTCGCCGCCCCAGAAAGGGCTGGACGCGGAGAGCGCCTGGAAGTGCGGAAAGTAATTGACCAGGCCGTCCAGCACCGGAAGGACCTTGTCCCGGCTGTCGAGTCCGACGTGCACGTGGACGCCGTAAATGACCATCTGCCGGCCCCACCACTGGGTCCGGTCAATGAGCTTGGCGTAGCGTTCCTTGTCCGTGACGGGCTGCAGCTGGGGCGGGCTGAAGGGGTGGCTCCCGGCGCAAAAGATCTCCACACCCATCGGATCGGTCACGTCCCGGACCGCCGCGAGCGAGCTGCTCAGGTCCGCCTTGGCCTCCGCAACAGTGGTGCAGATGCCCGTGACGAGCTCCACGGTGTTCAGCAGCAGCTCCTGCTTGATGTGCGGGTGCTCGTCGTCCTCATTGAGTTCGGGATGCCGGGCAGCGACGCCGCGCAGCACCTGGTTCGCCACGGAGGCCAGCTCGCCGGTCTCGGCGTCGACGAGCGCCAGCTCCCATTCCACGCCAAGAGTCGACTGCCTGGATGAAGCGAACTCGATCTTCATGTGGTCCCTTCACTGTTCTGCTGTCGCTGGCCGTGGTCCTGGTGGGGAAATGCGCTGGCGAACATCCTCGGACATGCCTCTGCACATGGCACCGGCGGTGTCACGTGCAATTTCCCACACACCAGTGCGCCGGCCGGGGGCCGGCAGGGCTTCGGGTGGTCCAAGTCTAGTGCAGGGGCGGCCCCGGGACGGTGTCAAAGTTGCCGCTGCTGCGTGAGTGTATTCACAACGTCGCTGGTCAGCGACGGCGCGCGCGGTTGCGCGTTGGGCTGCGGGTGGCCGGAGCGATCCTGGCGTTTAATGGAGCTGTGCCCATTCTGAACAAAGACATGACCCTGTGTATCTCGCTCTCGGCCCGGCCCAGCAACAATGGGACGCGCTTCCACAACCACCTGTACGAACAGCTGGGCCTGAACTGGATCTACAAGGCCTTTGCCCCCACCGACCTCGCCCAGGCGATCGCCGGGGTGCGCGGCCTCGGCATCCGCGGCTGCGCGGTGTCCATGCCTTACAAGGAGGACGTGATCGCCCTCGTTGACGTCATGGACCCGTCGGCGAAGGCCATCGACTCGGTCAACACCATCGTCAACGACGGCGGCCGGCTCACGGCGTACAACACCGACTACACCGCAATCGAGCAGCTCCTGCAGAGCAATGCAGTCCCCACGGACTACTCGGTGCTGGTCCTGGGCTCCGGCGGCATGGCCAAGGCCACCGTGGCCGCGCTCCGGGATGCCGGGTTCAAGGACGTGACCGTCGTGGCCCGCAACGAGGGCTCCGGCCGCGCCCTGGCCGAACAGTACGGCTTCGCCTGGCGCGCGGATCTGGGCTCTGCGGCGTCCGGTACCGGCACGGCGGACATGCTCATCAACGTCACCCCCATCGGGATGGCCGGCGGCCCGGACGCCGCCTCGCTGCCCTTCCCGCAGGAGGCCATCGATGCCGCCAAAGTGGTGTTCGACGTCGTCGCGCTCCCGGCCGAGACACCGCTGATCAAGGCCGGCCGCGCGGCCGGCAAGACCGTGATCACCGGAGCCGAGGTCGCCACGATCCAGGCGCTCGAGCAGTTCGTGCTGTACACCGGCGTCCGGCCGACCGACGAGCAAATCCGGGCAGCCGAGGAGTTCACGCGGGCCCAATAGCGCGACAGCCCAGTTGACCGGCCGCTTCGCTGACATCCGGCGGCGGGGCACGGCGCCGCGGGGCACTCGGCCGGTGGGATCCCGCTGGCGGGGCTAGACCGGCTCCACCGAGACGGCCACCCGGTCCTCGCCGATCCTGGTGAGGACCAGGGTGGCGGATTTCTTGTCCTTGTGCTTTGCGCTGCCGCCGGGCAGGAGTTGCTTGCGCAGCTCTTCGGGCGTGACAGCCATACCGCGCTTCTTGATGTCCAGGACCCCGATGCCTTGATCCTTGACCCACGTCTTGAGTGCCTTGACGTTGAACGGCATCACCTCCAGGACCCTGTACGCCTTGGCGAACGGGGTGTCATGCAGCTCCGGGGCGCAGATGTAGGCGATGTGCTCGTCCACGAGGTGCCCGCCCAGCTGGAGGGCGACGTCGGCCACCAGGCCGGCGCGGATCACCGCGCCGTCGGGCTCATACAGGTACCCCTCCACCGGACCCACGGGCGCCACCGGGCCGGCGCCGAAGTCCTCGCCGCTGGTGAGCTCAGCGGAACCAAGGGGGCCGAGCACGAGGGCCGCGCGCCGCACCCCCGGACGCCGCACCGCGTTGAACCACAGGGCCACCTCGGTCACGTCCCCGCCCACGGAGACCCACTGCGCCTCGCAGCCGGCCGGCACGGAATCGTGCGGCATGCCCGGGCCCATCTTCACGCCGACGGCGCGGCCGGAGCCGGCGAGTGACTCCACGAAGGACAGCGGCGGGGAGAAATCCTCCGGATCCCAGATCCGTTTGGTACCCGAAGTGGACGTCGTGCGCCGGGCTGGGTCGAGCCAGACGCCGTCGATCCCCTCGAGCGAAACCGAGGTGGCATCGGAGTGGACCACGGTGGCGTTGCGGAAGGGGATCAGGTTCATGGTGGCGCAGGCGGCCGTGGCCTCGTCCATTTCCACGGCGGTGACCACCAGGTCCAGGGATGCCAGGGCCATCGTGTCGGCCCCCAGCCCGCAGCCGAGATCGGCGACATGGCCGATTCCGGCCTCCGCGAACCGCTGCGCGTGCCGTGCCGCCACCGTGAGCCGGGTGGCCTGTTCCAGACCGGCCTTCGTGAAAATCATCTGCCGGGCAAATTCGCCGAACTTCGCCTCGGCCTTGGTCCGCAGCCGGGACTGGGTGAGCACGGCCGAGACCAGCTCGGGGGAGTGGCCGGCCTTGCGCAGCGACGCCGTGAGGCGGAAGGCCTCGTCCTCGCGGTACGGGCCCAACGACGCCAGCAGCTCCCAGCCCTCGGGGGTGAGGATCGGGGCAATATGTTCCTGCGGTGCGTCAGTCATGGCATCCAGCGTAGTTGAGGTCAGCGGGCGCGCTGTGACCGGACGGCGGGGGCTAGGCTTGATGGCATGGAAGACAGCGGCACAGGCGACAGCATCTCAGCGGACACGGCCGGGCAGGACACGGCCGGCGACGACGACGCCAGGCAGGAGCGCCGGCGGCCGCAGGGACTGGCCCGCTACGCAAAACCGGCGCTGATCGCCGGCGCGGTGATCGCCGTCGTGTCCGTCGCACTTTTGGTGATCATCTTCTTCCTCGATTCCTTCAACGCCACCGTGTATTCCGTCGGCGGCAAGAACGTCCAGGACGCCACGGACGAGGCCCGGGCCATCCGCGAGACCTATGCCGCGGCCCGGCTCGGCGGCATCATCTTCCTCGTCGCCGGCATTCTGCTGGCCGCCGCCGGCGCCGTGCTGTCGTTCCGGCACCGGAATGACGAAGGCCAGAACACGGACGAAGACGACGGCGAGGACGTGGACTTCGACGACCTCGCAGACCAGTAGCCATCGAGTAGGCGCGCGAATAGACGCCGCTGGTGGGCGCGCACCGCACCGCCAAACGGCCAACGGCCACGGGCCAGGGGACATGCCCAGCCTCCTGCGCCACGGATGGACATGTCCTCCCCGGCAGCCCGCACCCGTTGGGTATGTCCATCGCTCAGCGCGGGCACAGAGCATGACGCCCAAGTGTCCTCTGGCCGCAACAAAAAATGGGCATGTCCTCCCGGGCAGCCCGCACCCGTTGGGTATGTCCATCGCTCAGCACGGGTACAGAGCATGACGCCCAAGTGTCCTCTGGCCGCAACGCAGAATGGGCATGGCCCTCTGGACCGGACGCCGTCGTAGGGCATGTCCATCGCTCGGGCTTATGAGTGGATGTTTCCC
>NZ_JBFTPY010000005.1:0-229887 GCF_056398725.1 Arthrobacter sp. 01T425
GTCCCATCCCGAACCCGGAAGCTAAGACCCACAGCGCCGATGGTACTGCACCCGGGAGGGTGTGGGAGAGTAGGTCACCGCCGGAACACCATTAACGGTCGAGGACCCCCACCACACGTGGGGGTCCTCCCGCATTTAACCCCCCTCTCCGGCAGGGCCGGGACCCCGGCCCCGGAGCCCGGGCCCACGGCCAGCTGCCCCCGGGGGATCGGCCGCCCGCCAGCCCCCGGGCCGGGCCGGTACACGCCCTGCCATAACAGCGGCCCCGGGCCCGCCACGAGCGCCCCACATCCCCGGGCAGCCGGCAGGGCATCCAAGGCCGGTGCCGGCGTCGCCCCGCCAAGGCATCCCCTCACTGCCCGCCAGGATGCTTCTAAAGTCGTCAAGCCGGGTTCTGATAGCGCAACCAGCGCAGCGGAAGGACAAACCAGCTCCTTGGAACTGGCCCCGCTACGTATTAAGTTCCTGGCGTTGTGCAAGTATGAGTCCACTGACCTTGGGGGGTGTCCGGTGATGATGACAGGCAAGTTCAAGTACGCCGCAACTGCCACAATGCTGGGGCTGATCTGCGTCCTAACAGCCTGTGGCATGGAGGTGCAGCAGTCCTCGAATGCCCAGTCTTCACAGTCCCCGCAGCATACGGAATTCGGCTCTATCGAGGAAGCCCGCCGAGCCGTTGCCGATGTCATTGGCTGCGAGGAAGCGCCCAAGACGGACCCCATCATCAATCCGGAGCCGGCCGGTTACACGGCCGAATACGCCGTCTGTTCAAAGCGTGTCCAGGTCGAGTGGTTCGAGACCGAAGAGGCCCGAAATGCTGAGCAGCAGCTGTATGCGCACAGCACCCAGCCTTTAGCCATCGTGGAGGGTAAAAGCTGGATGGTCGTGGACATGTCCGAGGCACTTCAGGAGTCTCCGAGCGGTAAGGACCTAAAGGGCCTGGCGCAAGAGCTCGGCGGCCAGTTCAAATCCGTGAATGGTGCCAAGCCGTCTTAGAACGCCAAGAGTTAGGCCTCATCAGTACGTGGGAGATTCCTCTCGGAGGCAATATCATGGGTGAGCCACGCCCAAGCCCGGCCACAGCACCAGACTGCCGGCCACTCACAGAGCAGCCGGGTAAAGACTTACAGACCATGGGACGGGTCAGCAGCGGGCAGCGCCCGGGGTGGCTACCTGGCGGCACAAAGTACGTCGGCGGGGACCGCGGCGGAACTCGGTGAAACGGCGCCGACGAGGGGGCTTCCGCTCTCGGCGCAATTTGACGGCGATCGGCGCCCGATTCCAGTGATTTTCCCCAAAAAAGGCCGAAAACACGCGGAATTTGCCACCTCTGAGGCGCCAAGCTGGTAAGTTTTCGAACAGTGGTTTGTACGCATGCCGTGTGCAGGCTCCAAAAATCGTGACCGTCCAGGAGGACATAAATGGCTAAGAACCGTAGTGAACTTGTTGCAGAGGTAGCAGGCAAGGCCGGCACCAGCCAGGCAGCAGTCAACTCCGTGCTCGACGCACTGTTCGAGGTCTTCGAGACCTCCGTCGCCGCGGGCGAGAAGATCACCATCCCGGGCTGGCTCGCCGTAGAGCGCACCGACCGTGCAGCTCGCACCGGCCGCAACCCGCAGACCGGCGAGACCATCCAGATTGCCGCTGGCCACAGCGTCAAGCTGACCGCCGGCTCCAAGCTGAAGGCTGCAGTCGCCAAGAAGAAGTAGTCTTCTTCGCAGGCTTGAAAGGAGCGGCAACCCTCGGGTTGCCGCTCCTTTTGCGTCCCCGGCCAGTCCCTAACCCGGTCCCTAATCGGTCTTAGCCCGGCCGGGCGGCCTTCCCGACCAATCCGCAGTCCTTTGAGGGCCGGGCCGGCTGGGCGGATCCCCAGAGGCCCAGCCGCCGGCGCCGATTCGCTGAGCTAGGCGGCGTAGCGGACAATGGAGGTGTGCCTTCCGCAGTAAATCCCACGCCCACAACCGCAGCGCCCGTTCCCCCCGGGGACGCACGCGGCCCTGGCTCCGGTCCCGCCGGGATTGCCCGGCCTTGGCTGATCGCAGGCCTTGGCGCGTTGTTTATTGGCCTGGTAGCGGCACTTATCTTCTCCGGCGCAGCAGCCGCCCGCGAGGTCTCAGATCCCGGGGCGCTGGTGCGCTGGGGGCTTCCGGTGAGCAAAGCGATCCACAACGTCGCTGTCGCCACCGTGATCGGCGGCCTCATCTTCGCCGTCGGCATCCTGCCGCGAAACAGGAACGGCTCCCGGTCCAAGGAGCAGGACGCCCCGGAACATCCGGCCTTCACCCGGGCGCTGGCCGTGGCAGCGGCCGCCGGCGCCGTCTGGACGCTGTCCGCGATCACCGTGCTGGTCCTGGGCTACGCGGACATTGCGGGGCAGGGCATCTCCGGGGATCCGGAATTCACCCGCTCCCTCGTTTACTTCATGACGGACATCGAAACCGGACGCGCGTGGCTGGCTGTCGTAATCATCGCCGCCGTCGTTACCACCGCCCTGTTCGGAGTGCGCTCCCGCGGCGGCCTGGCACTGACACTGGTCCTTTCGCTGATCGGTCTGGTTCCCGCTGCCCTGATCGGACACTCCTCCAGCTCCAGCGACCACGAGGGCGCCATCAATTCGCTCGGCCTGCACCTGGTCGGCGTATCGGCCTGGGTGGGCGGCATCATCATGCTCGCGGTCCTCTCCGGGGTCCTGGAGGGCACGGGCGCCGGCGGCCGCACCTCGGGGGCAGCTTCGGGGACTGCAGACATCACCGAGCCAACCCTGCGCCGGTTCTCATCCCTGGCCGGCTTTGCCTTCGCGCTGGTCTTCGCCTCAGGCGTGATCAACGCCAGCATCCGCCTCACCACATGGGCAGACCTCTTCGGCTCCGCCTACGGGCAACTGATCCTGGCCAAGACGGCAGCGGTCCTGGTGTTGGGCGGCATCGGGCTCATGCACCGCCGCTGGGTCATCCCGCAGCTGGGCAACCGCGCCATGGGCAGGTCCGCGCGGCGGGTGCTGTGGCAGTTGGTGATCGTGGAGCTGATCATCATGGGAGCGACGTCCGGGATCGCCGTCGCGCTGGGGCGTTCCGCCCCGCCGCAGCCCACCACTTTCGCCCCCGACGCTTCGCCGGCCTTCATCCTCTCGGGCTACGAGCTGCCGCCGGAACTGACCCCGGACCGATGGCTCACGGAGTGGCGGCTCGACTGGCTCTGGATCGCCGTCGTCGTATTTGGCCTGGTGTCCTACCTCCTCGGCGTACGAAGGGTGCTGAAGCGGGGCGACTCGTGGCCCTGGTTCCGGACGGTCAACTGGGTGATCGGACTCATGGTCCTCACCTACGTGACCTCGGGGCCGCCGTCGGTCTATGGCAGGGTGCTGTTTTCGGCGCACATGGTGGACCACATGGCCCTGACCATGGTGGCCCCCATCTTCCTGGTCCTCGGCGCCCCCGTGACGCTGGCACTGCGGGCGCTGACCCCCCGGCGCGACAGCTCCCGCGGCCCGCGCGAGTGGCTCATGATCTTCATCCACTCCAAGTTCTCGCAACTGGTGACCCACCCGCTGTTCGCGGCCGCCAACTTCGCCGGCTCGATCGTTCTTTTCTACTACTCGGACGCGTTCGGCTACGCGATGCGGGACCACGTGGGCCACGAACTCATGAACCTGCACTTCGCCCTCACCGGCTACATCTTCGTGCTCACCATGATCGGCACCGATCCGTTGCCGCGCCGCGCACCGTACCCCATGCGGCTGCTGCTCCTGTTGGCCACCATGGGCTTCCACGCGTTCTTCGGCGTCGCCATCATGGGCGGCACCGGGCTGCTGGCCGCCGACTACTTCGGCAACCTGGGGCGGACCTGGGGCCCCGCGGCCCTGCTGGACCAACAGATGGGCGGTGCCGTGGCGTGGGGGATCGGCGAAGTGCCAACCCTGCTGGTAGCGATCGGTGTCGCCGTGATGTGGTCCCGCTCCGACGCGCGCGAGTCCAAACGCACCGACCGGGCGGCGGACAGGAATAACGACGCCGATCTCACCGCTTACAACGATATGTTTGCCAAGTTGGCCGAGCGCGACGCCAGGCTTGCCGAACGCAATTCAAAGCTGGAAGGACGCTCATGACCGAAACCGTACGCACCCACCTCCGGGTCCGGGCCTCCGAACTGGTGGGCCGCAACTGGCTTAACACCGGTGGCAAGTCCCTGGACCTTGAATCCCTGCGCGGCAAGATCGTGCTGCTGGACTTCTGGACGTTCTGCTGCATTAACTGCCTGCACGTCCTGGACGAACTCCGCCCGCTCGAGCAGCAGTACTCGGATGTCCTCGTGACGGTCGGCGTGCATTCGCCCAAGTTCGAGCACGAGGCCGATCCCGTGGCGCTGGCGGCCGCGGTCGAACGCTACGAGATCCGCCACCCTGTCCTTGACGACCCCGAGCTGGACACCTGGAAGGCCTATACGGCCCGGGCCTGGCCGACCCTGGTGGTCATCGATCCCGAGGGCTACATCGTGGCGCACCTCTCCGGCGAGGGCCACGCGGACGGCCTCGCCGTGCTGATCCCCGAGCTGATCGCCGAACACGAAGCCAGGGGCACCCTGCACCGGGGTGACGGCCCCTATGTGGCGCCGGAACCGACGTCGGGAACACTGCGCTTCCCGGGCAAGGCCCTGTTCCTGCCCGCCGGCCGCGGCGTCGGAGGCGCTGGCGACGGCTCATGGCTGGTGACCGACACCGGCCATCACCGGCTCGTGGAACTCTCTACCGACTTTCAGACCGTGCTGGCCACCTATGGCTCCGGCGAAAAGGGCCACGCCGACGGCAACGCCGCCACCGCCCGGTTCAACGAACCGCAGGGCCTGGTGCTGCTGCCCGATGATGTCGCCGAGGACGCCGGTTACGACGTCGTCATTGCCGACTCCGTGAATCACCGGCTCCGCGGGCTGTCCCTCACGGACGGCACCGTCCGGACGCTGGCCGGCAACGGCGTGCAGCGGCTGCTGGAAACCGGCCCGGCCCGCGTGGACGAGGAAGGCGCCGCCTACGGTACCCGGCTCGAGGCGGACCCGCTCGCGGTGTCCCTGAGCTCGCCGTGGGACGTCGTCTGGTCCACCAAGCTCAACGCCGTGGTGGTCGCGATGGCGGGAGTGCACCAGATCTTCAGCTTCGACCCGACCTCCGGGGCCGTAAAGATCATCGCCGGCAACGGCCTCGAAGGGCTCCTGGACGGCCCGGCCGCTGAAGCCTGGTTCGCCCAGTCCTCCGGCCTCGCCGAAGACGCGGACGGCAACATCTGGGTGGCTGACTCCGAGACCTCCGCCCTGCGCAAACTCGTGATTGATGACGCGGGCAGCATCACCGTCGAGTCGGCGGTGGGCAAGGGCCTGTTCGACTTCGGCTTCCGCGACGGACCCGCCGGGGAGGCGCGGCTGCAGCACCCGCTCGGCGTCACGGTGCTCCCTGACGGTTCGGTGGCCATCGCGGACACGTACAACGGCGCAGTCCGCCGCTACGACCCCGCAACGGGCACGGTCTCCACGCTGGCCCGCGGACTGTCCGAGCCCTCGGACGTGATTGTGGACCACACCCAGGTCGCCGGATCCGAACCGTTGCTGGTGGTGGTCGAGGCCAACAAGCACCAGCTCGTGTACGTGCCCATCCCGAAGGAAGCCCAGCAGGTGGACGAGGGTGCGGCGCAGACCCACCGGCCCAAGAGCCCCGTGGCGCCTGGGCCGCTCGAACTGGCGGTCCGCTTCACGGCGCCCACCGGCCAGAAGCTGGACGACCGCTGGGGCGATCCCACCCAGTTGAAGATCTCGTCCACACCCCCCGAACTGCTGGTCTCCGGCGGCGGGACGTCCGTGGGGCTCCTGCGCACCCTGGAGCTTTCCTCCGACGTCCCCGAGGGCGTCCTGCACATCACCGCCCGCGCGGCCGCGTGTGACGGGCCCGAAGACGCCGACGGCGAGATCCCGGACCATGCGGCCTGCCACCTCTACCAGCAGGACTGGGGAATCCCCGTGCTACTGCAGGCCGACGGAGACACCGAGCTGGTCCTGGACCTGCGCGGAATGGACTGAGCCGCTGCGCCAAGGCTGAGCCGAAGGCTGCCGTCCGTGACCCTGAATCACGGACAGCAGCCTTTTGGCTTTCTTCGGGCCTCCGGCCGCGGAGCCCCGGCGGGTACTAGTAGTCCAGCTGCGGCGTGAGCTTGACGGTGTCGCCGTCGATGTCCAGACGGGTCGTGAAGCTGAAATCGTGGACGGAGTCGATGTCGGACACGGCGCCCGAGAACAGATCCTGTTGGCGGGCCTTGATCCGGGCCTTGCCGTCGAGGGGCGCCACCACCCAGCGGCCGCCGAACGGCTCGATGCTGACGCTCGGGTAGTCCGTGATGCTCCAGTCGATGGTCCCGTCCATCACGCGGTTGTTGGTGGCGTGGTAGAACGGGCAGTTGGGCTGCAGCTTCTGCTGCTTGTCGGCCTCGTCCGCGCAGGAGTCCAGGAACTCCTTGACCTTGCCGCTCACGGCCTCCTTCAGGGCGCCCGTGGCCTCGGTCAGCAGGTTCAGCGGGGCCGGAGGCGCGTCCGCGGCCGACACGGTGGCGCGGGTGGCCGGGGCGGAGAAATACTGGCCGTTCAGGGTCGCCTCGTACTCGCCCGGGTAGAAGACTGCGAAGGAGTTGCGGCCGTTGGGCATGTTCACCGGCACGCCGTTGAGGGTGGCCTCGCTGGAGTTGACCACGGTGACGTCCAGGACGGGCAGCTCAGAGGGGACGAAAGACCATTTGTGGAAGAACAGCCACTCGGTGCCGGAGCGCTCCAACAGGAACTCGGTCCGCAACTTGTTGCCGTCGACTGTGTACTCCATGGGCACCATGACCTGATTGGCACCGCGCTCTTCCGCGGCGCCAAGCTTGACGTCGGAGACGCGTGCCGCCGCGGTTTGCAGGGCCGTGCCGTCGAGCATCGCCGGGTTGCTTTGTGGCACGGAGGCGCGCAACAGGCCCAGCGCCTTTTCGCCATCGCCCTTTTGCAGGGCACTCAAATATTCGCGGACTGGCTGCTGGGGCCCGGCAATGGAGTCGTTCACCAGGTTGATCGACACGATGGCCCCGGCGACGGCAAGCATGAGTCCCAGCAGCCACACTGCTGCGATTTTGACCAACGCCTGACTCATCTGCACCATTCTTACGTTACCTGCACCCCACAGGAATCCCGGTGTCACAGTCCGTATCTGTGACGCGGAGCATGGCTGAAGGCCGCCCGGCCCGCGGGCAGGGAACGTTCGGTTGGATGCCGCCGCGGTGATCCCTAGCGGCGGCGGCGTTTGGAGGAAGTGCCGAAGACGCCGCGGAGCAGTTCCCTGCCAAGCTGGGTCCCCAGCGAGCGGGCCATGCTCTGAAGGCCACCGCCCAGGGCCCCCGCGAGTTCGCCGCCGATGCCCCCGCCGCCGCCGGCCGGCGGCTGCGCCGGCCGGGGGGCACGCCGCTCGGGCACGTTGTCATCGTCGGGCATCCTGGGCGCCGGCGCGGGGCGGCTGCTGGGGCGGCCAAGGATTTCCTCCTCGATCCGCCGGGCTTCGGCGTCGATGGCGCGGGGGTCCAAACCGCCGCCCTGGGCGGATTCCTGGCTGCCGCCGTCCCGGGCGCCGCCGTGGTGTGCGGTCCCGGCCGCCGGCCCGGTCGGGGCAGCGCCTGTGCGGTCACCGCCTTCGGCGGCGATCTTCTCGTACGCTGAGATGTTGTCGACGGCGGTGCCGTACTTGGGCAGCAGGGCGGAAGCGGCGACGGTGCTGGAGATCAGCTCGTCGGTGCTGGGGCCCATCACGGACTCCGGGGCGCGGAGCCGGGTCAGCGCCACCGGGGTCGGCGCGCCCTTCTCATTCAGGACTGTGATGACGGCCTCGCCGATGCCGGCGGTAGTGAGGGTCTCCTCGAGGTCGTAGTCGCTGGTCGGGAAGGTCGAGACGGTGGCCCTGAGGGCCTTGGCGTCCTCCGGGGTATAGGCGCGGAGGGCGTGCTGCACGCGGTTTGCCAGCTGGCCGAGGACGTCGGCGGGGACGTCCTTGGGGGTCTGCGTCACGAAGAAAATTCCGACACCTTTGGACCTGATGAGCCGGACGGTGGTGGTGATCGCATCCAGGAAGGCTTTCGAGGCGCCGTTGAACAGCAAGTGGGCCTCATCGAGGAAGAAGACGAGCTTGGGCTTGTCGAGGTCACCGGCCTCGGGCAGGTCCTCGAAGAGGTCGGCCAGCAGCCACATGAGGAACGTTGAGAAGAGCATGGGCTTGGTCTGCAGCGTCGGAAGCTCCAGGCAGCTCACCACACCGCGGCCGTCCGGCGCGGTACGCAGCAGTTCGGCGGTGTCGAACTCGGGTTCGCCGAAGAACTTCTCCATACCCTGCGCCTCGAGCGTGATCAGTTCGCGCAGGATCACGCCGGCGGTTGCCTTGGAGAGGCCGCCGAGTTCCTCAAGTTCGTCCTTGCCCTCGGCCGAGGTCAGGAATTGGATCACGGCCCGCAGGTCCTTGAGGTCGATCAGCTCCAGGTCTTTCTTGTCCGCGAAATGGAAGACGAGCTGCAGGCTGGATTCCTGGGTCTCGTTCAGGTCCATGATGCGGGAGAGCAGGATGGGGCCGAAGGAGGTGATGGTGGCGCGGACCGGTATGCCCTTGCCGTCGCCGCCGAGGGCCAGGAACTCCACCGGAAAAGTCTTGCCGGACCAGGCCTGGCCGATGCTCTCCGTGCGGGCCAGGAGTTTTTCGGTGCCCGTGGCGGCGGTGGCCAGGCCCGAGAGGTCGCCCTTGATGTCGGCCAGGAACACGGGCACACCGGCGGTGGAAAGCTGTTCGGCCATCATGTGCAGCGTGACGGTCTTGCCCGTGCCTGTCGCCCCGGCCACGAGGCCGTGCCGGTTCATCATCGCGAGCGGCAGCCGGACGGAGGCTTCCTTGTGGAGTTCGCCGTCGACGATCGCCGCGCCGAGCTCGATCGTCGGGCCGTCCAAAGTGTAGCCCTGGACGATCGTGGCGACTTTGTCTGCAGTGGATTTGATGGCCATGCGGTTAGCTTAGCCGGGTCCGGGGTTCCCGGACCCGGCTAGGAGTGGCTTATTCGGCGAGGGCCTTGAGGACCTCCTTGGCCACGTCCTCGCTGGACTGCGGGTTCTGCCCGGTGATGAGGTTTCCGTCCCGCACAACGTGAGACGTCCAGGCCGCGCCGTTCTCCACTACCGCGCCCTTCTCCTTCAGGACATCCTCCACGAACCACGGTGTATTGGGTCCCGTGCCGCCACCCAGCTCCTCCTCATTGGTGAAGACGGTGAGGCGGCGTCCGGCGAAGGTGAACGCGCCGTCGTCGTCCGTGGCGCTCAACAGCCCGGCCGGGCCGTGGCAGAAGGGGGCAATGATCTTGCCGGCCGTGTTGACGGTCGTCAGCAGGCGGCCAAGGTCGGCATCCTGGTACAGGTCGGCCATGGGCCCGTGGCCGCCCGGCATCACGACGGCGTCGTAGGCGGAGGCGTCGACGTCGGCCAGCGCCAGCGGGTTGGACAGTTCGGCGTCGAGGGAATCGATGTAGCGGCGGAAGCTATCCGCACGGTCCTGCCCACCGGCGGACTCGGCCGCGAGGCTCACCTCATCCACCGTCGGCTTCTTGCCGCCAGGAGTGGCGATGTGCACGGTGTGGCCCGCGTCGAGAAGGGTCCGGTGGGAGACGACGAGCTCCTCGGCCCAGTACCCGGTGGGGTGTTCGCTGCCGTCGCGCATCGTCAGGGAATCTGCTGCCGAGACAACCATCAGAATATTTTTAGCCATGGTGCTGCTCCTGTTCTGCCGGCGGGGCCGGCGGACGGTGGATAAGGTGAAATATGGGAAGCGGCGCGGTTCAGCGGGTCGCTTTGAGTTCCGCATAGGTGGCGTCGTCGAGGACGACGCCGGCGGCGGCCAGGTTCTCTTCAAGGTGCTTGACGGAGCCGGTGCCGGGGATCGGCATCATGACGGGGGACCGGCGCAGAAGCCAGGCCAGCGCCACCTGGGAAGTCGTGGCGCCCAGCCGCTTCGCCGCCTCGTCGAGCGGTCCGCCCGGCCGGGCCAGCTCGCCAGCGGAGATCGGCGCCCACGGAATGAAGCCGATGCCGTTCTCCTCGGCGTACTCGAGGACGTCCTCGGAGCTGCGGTCGGTGAGGTTGTAGCGGTTCTGCACCGTGGAGACGGTGAAGTACTTCCCGGCTTCCTCCAGGTCCTCGACGCTGACCTGGGAGAGGCCGAGTGCCTTGACCTTGCCTTCCTTTTGCAGATCGCGAAGCACGGTGAACTGCTCGTCGCGGTCCACCTTGGGGTCGATCCGGTGCAGCTGCAGGAGGTCGAGGGAGTCGACCTTGAGTTTGCGCAGGCTCAGTTCCGTCTGCTGGCGCAGGTATTCGGGCCGGCCGACCGGAACCCAGACGTTGGGGCCGGTGCGGGTGAACCCCACCTTGGTGGCGATCTTGAGGCCGTCCCGGTAGGGATGCAGCGCCTCGGCGAGGATTTCCTCGCTGATGTTGGGGCCGTAAGAGTCTGCGGTGTCAATGAAGTCGACGCCGAGCTCCACGGCGCGGCGCACGACGGCGACCGCGGCGGCGCGGTCTGCCGGCTCGCCCCAGACGCCGTCGCCGACGATCCGCATGGCGCCAAAGCCCAGCCGGTGGACGGTTCCCAGATCCTTGAGGGCGATCGTGGCGGATTTTTCCGGATGCTGTGAATTGTCGTGGCTCATAGGAGAGTGAACATCCTCAGTCTGCTGACTATTCCAAGGCTCCCTAACGGGGCGTCCCCGCCCGTCGATGCGGGGGCGCCTGCAGGCGTGCGTTCCGGGCATTCCGGCGGCAAAACCTGCGCCGTGGCGGAATTACGCCACCGATTAGCGTTTCTGCGATTTTGCCTTAGACTGTGGCATGCCCAACTCGTTCCCGCGCATCGTGCTGGCCTTTGCCGTGACCCTCGGCCTTGTAATGCTGGGCGGAAGCCCCGCTTCGGCCGCTACGGCCAGTACCTCGGGACCCGGAATCGATGTGTCCTGGCCGCAATGCGGGAAGACCCTCCCAAAGCAGCCGGCCTTCGCGATCGTCGGCGTCAACCATGGCCTGGCCAACAACACGAACCCGTGCCTGGCAAGCCAGCTGGCCTGGGCCAAGACCGCAAAGTCCCCGGCAGCGACGGCGCAGCCGAGGGTGGCGCTGTACGTCAACACGGCCAACCCCGCCCGGCAGGGGTCCTGGTGGCCCACGTTGAACACCTACAACGGGGTGAAGGTCACAAACCCCTACGGCAACTGCGCCTTGGGGTCGCTCAAAGCCTGCTCCTATATGTATGGGTGGGCCAAGGCGTCCGACGACGCCAAGCGCCGCGGGGTCAGCAACCCGCAGTCCTACCTCTGGTGGCTGGATGTGGAAACGGAAAACACCTGGCAGGCTGACAAAGCCGCCAACGTCGCCGTCCTGGAAGGCATGGCCGCCTACTTCAAGAAGATCGGCGCCCGCGTGGGCCTCTACTCCACCGCCTACCAGTGGGGGGAGATCGCCGGAACCGTGAAGTTCGCCAGCCCGCTGGCAGGTCTGCCGAGCTGGCTCGCTGGAGCGGGATCGGCGGCCGGGGCCAAGGCGAACTGCGCCCGCCCCGGACTCACCCCGAACAGCCGCGTCTCGATGACGCAGTACATCTCCGGGGGCCTTGACTACAACTACTCGTGCCCCTGAGCCGCCTGCAGAAATATCCCGGGGGCCGCCGTCGTTGACCCCAGTGTGCCCGCGCCGGAAACCCGGTGCCACCCAGGACCGCAGTCCAAACTCCGGCCCGCACACTGCTCCGCTACGAAAGGCCGGCTTTTCCGTGACTGTTCCGCTTTCCATTCTTGATCTCGCAACCATCGGCCCGGGCCAGACGGCGGCGGAAACCTTCGCCGGCAGCGTGGCCATGGCGCAGCTCGCCGAGGACCGGGGTTACCGGCGGATCTGGTACGCCGAGCACCACAACATGTCCGCGATCGCCTCGTCCGCCACGAGTGTGCTGATCGCCCACGTCGCGGCCCACACCTCCAGCATCCGGCTCGGCGCCGGCGGCGTGATGCTGCCCAACCACTCGCCGCTGACCATCGCCGAACAGTTCGGCACGCTTGAGACCCTGCACCCGGGCAGGATCGACCTCGGCCTGGGCCGGGCGCCGGGCAGCGACCAGAACACCATGCGCGCCCTGCGCCGCGATCCGATGTCGGCAGACAGCTTCCCGCAGGACGTCCTGGAGCTCCAGGGCTACCTGAGCGGCCCCACCCGCATCCAGGGCGTGGAGGCCACCCCGGGCAAGGGCACCAACGTGCCGCTGTACATCCTGGGGTCCTCCCTGTTCGGCGCCAGGCTGGCCGCCCAGCTGGGCCTGCCCTATGCGTTCGCCTCGCACTTCGCGCCCAACGCGCTGCAGGATGCGGTGGCGGTCTACCGCCGCGAATTCCGGCCCTCCGCGCAGCTCGAGGCGCCGCACGTGATCGCCGGAGTCAATGTCATTGCCGCCGATTCGGCCGCTGAGGCGCAGGCGATGTTCCAGGCCACCAAGCGGGCCAGGGTTTCCTTGTTCTTCGGCAATGGCCGTGTGTTCAGCGACGACGAGGCGGATATGATCCTGGACTCGCCCCAGGGCCAGCAGATGGCGCAGATGATGAAGTACTCCGCGGTGGGCACCCCCGAGGCCGTCCTGGCGTACCTCGAGGAGTTCACGGCGCACGCCGACGCCGACGAACTGATCGTGGCGCACCAGAGCACCGGGACCGAACCCCGGCTCCGTTCCGTGGAACTTCTGGCCGACGCCGCCCGCCTCGTGCGGGCATAACGACCTGGGGCCTTCCGGGCTACAGTTCCCGGCGGGCGCCCTCGGACGCGGTGACGGGGAAGATGTGCGGGGCCGCGTATCCGGCCCGGGCGAAGTCGCGGGCAACGCCCGCGGCCACCGTTGCAGCGCCGTCGTTGCGGACCAGAGCAATGGCTGCGCCACCGAAACCGCCGCCGGTCATGCGCGCGCCGATGGCGCCCAATCCCTGCGCGCTGGCCACGGCGAGGTCGAGCTCAGGGGTGGAGATCTCGAAGTCGTCGCGCATGGACTCGTGCGATTCGTTGAGGAACGGCCCGATCGCGGCGGGGCCGGAGGTCCGCAGTGCCGTCACGGTGTCGAGCACCCGCTGGTTTTCCGTGATGATGTGGCGGACCCGGCGGTAGGTCTGTCCGTCGAGCTGTGCCGCGGCGCGGGGAAGATCGTCCGGGCCCAGCGCCCGCAGGCTGCCGACGCCCAGGCGGCGGGCGCCGTCCTCGCAGGAACGGCGGCGGCTGGCGTAGCCGCCGTCGGCATGGGAATGGCTGGTGCGGGTGTCGATCACGAGCAGCCCCACTCCGGCACCGGCGAAGCCGAGGGCAACCGGCTCGGTCGACAGGTTCTGGCAATCGAGCAGGATGCCATGATCGGGCTCGCCAAGGAGCGAGGCCGACTGGTCCATGATGCCGGTGGGCGCGCCGACCACCCGGTTCTCGGCCAGCTGGCCGATCCGTGCCAGTTCAGGCCTGCCCAGCCCCAAGTCCCAGAGATCGTTCAGGGCCAGGGCCACCGCGCATTCGATTGCGGCGGAGGAGGACAGCCCGGCGCCGGCCGGGACATCCGAGGTCAGCGCCAGGTCCAGGCCGGACATCCGGGACGCGACGCCGGAACCGGCTGCTGAACCGGACGCGACGTCGGGACCGGCTGCTGAACCGGACGCGACGTCGGAACCGGCGCCGGCTGCTGCCGCCCGGGACATCGCCCAGGCCACGCCGAGGGGGTACGCGGCCCAGCCGGTGAGGCTATCCGGGTCCAGGCGGTCGAGGCTTACCTCTATGACGCCGGGGAAAGAGCTGCTGGTGACCCGGAGCAGACGGTCTGCGCGGACGCGGGCCGCCACCGTGGTGCGCTTGTCGATCGCGATCGGAAACGCGAAGCCCTCGTTGTAATCCGTGTGCTCACCGATCAGGTTGACCCGCCCGGGCGCCGACCACAAGCCGTCCGGCGCGCCCCCAAACTCGCTGGAAAAGTACCCACTTTCCCGTTCAAGGACCTCGTTCATGGCTGGGCTGCTTCCTGTTCTGTTGCTGGGAGTTCTGTGCGGAATGGCTCGAGCCCTGGTGTACGCGGTGGCGGCGATGCTGCCTCCATGGCGTCGCGGAGCCGGGCGGCGGCCGTTTCCGGCGGGATGTCCGCGATGAATGCCCCCATCGCGGCTTCCGACCCTGCCAGGTACTTGAGCTTGTCCTCCTCCCGGCGGGGCGAGGTCAGCTGCAGCATGAGCCGGATGTCGTCCCGGTGGGCGTGGACGGGAGCCTGGTGCCACGCCGAAATGTACGGCGTGGGGCTGTCGTAGAGGGCATCGACGCCACGCAGGAGCTGGCGGTACAGCAGGGAGAACTCATCGCGTTCCTCGTCGGTCGTGGCGGCGAGGTCCGGGACGTGCCGGTGCGGGAGGATATGCACTTCCAGCGGCCAGCGCGCGGCAAACGGGACAAACGCCGTCCAGTGCTCGCCCTGGAGCAGCACCCGCTCGGATTTCTGCTCGAAGCTGAGGATGTCCTCGAACAGCGCGCCGCCGTAACTTTCGATCGTGCGGACCAGCTGGGCCGTGCGCGGCGTGATGTACGGGTAGGCGTAGATCTGTCCGTGCGGGTGGTGCAGCGTCACGCCGATCGCTTCGCCGCGGTTCTCGAACGGAAAGACCTGTTCGACGCCGGGCAGCGCGGACAGCGCGGCCGTCCGGTCCGCCCAGGCTTCCACGACCGTGCGCATCCGGGACAGGGGCAGGCCCGCCAGGGAGCCGGTGTGTTCCGGGGAGAAGCACACCACTTCGCACCGGCCCACGGACTGCCGGCTGCGCCCCAGCCCCACCCGGGCGAGGTCATCCAGGCCTTCCGGTGCGGCGGCCCCCGCCAGGTCCGGCCCGAAGGAGGGGGACTTGTTTTCGAAGACGGCGACGTCGTAGAGGCTCGGAATCTCCGAGGGATTCTCCGGCGACGCCGGGGCCAGCGGGTCCAGGTGCGAGGGCGGCAGGACCACCCGGTTCTGCCGGGCGGCCGCGATCGAGATCCACTCCCCGGTCAGGGCGTCCTGGCGCATGGTGGCTGTGGGCGGCCGGACCGCCGGCGCGCGGAGATCCTCGCCCCGGTGCGGGGGCAGGGCGGTATCGGCATCATCGAAGTAGATGATGTCCCGGCCGTCGGAGAGCTTGTGGGATCGTTTCGTAATCTGGCCCATGCTAGGGGTTCCTCACGGGGTGTGCGCTGTTTGCGGCTGGATAGGCGGCCGGAGCGGCGGCGGTGGCGCGGCGGACTGCCAGGAGCAGCCCGTGTTCCGGGTTCAGGACCGGCATTGGGAGCCCGGATTCGGCCAGGAAGC
This sequence comes from Arthrobacter sp. 01T425, assembly GCF_056398725.1. NCBI lineage: Bacteria > Bacillati > Actinomycetota > Actinomycetes > Micrococcales > Micrococcaceae > Arthrobacter > Arthrobacter sp. 01T425. The sequence continues at coordinate 15,416 of NZ_JBFTPY010000005.1, forward strand.
GTCCCGAGGCCTCGACGCCGCCCGCAAGCCACGCCGGTGGCGCCGCCTGCAGGAACGCCCGCCGGTCCCCGGCCGCCGGGTAGACCGCTTCCACCCGGTACGCGGTGTCCGGGAGCAGCCCGGGCAGGCAGACCTTCCCCGGGACTTCGGCGAACGACGTCGCCACCGAGACCAGGGCGTAGAGGGCCTCGCCGCCGTCGTGGGACACGACCCCGTGCAGCCGGAGGGCGGGATCGGGCTCATCGGCCCGCACCATGCGCCCGCTGTGCAGGAGCGGCCGGTACTGCTTGAACACTGCGATGGCCCGGGCAAGCTCGGTACGTTCGGCATCGTCGAGGCGCCGGACATCCCATTCGAGGCCGAAGTGGCCGAACATCGCCGTGATCGCCCGGAAGGAGAGATCGTGCGTTCGCGCCGTGGTGTGGCTCGTGGTGGGGCCAATGTGCGATCCGACGAGCTCCGGCGGCACCACCACGCCGGTCCAGCGCTGGATGGTCTGCCGTTCCAGGGCATCGTTGCAGTCCGAGGCCCAGATCCGGTCGGTGCGCTCCAGGATGCCGAGATCCACGCGGGCCCCGCCGGAGGAGCAGCTTTCAATCTCGACGCCGGGGTGGGCCTTGCGGAGCTCGTCCAGGAGCCGGTAGACGGCCTGAGTCTGGGCGTGCACGGACGGCCGGCCGGCGTGGCCCATCTCGGCCAGGTCCCGGTTCTGGTCCCATTTGAGGTAACTGATCCGGTATTCGCTCAACAGGGCATCGAGCCTGTCGAAGATGTATTGCCAGGCCGCCGGATTGACCAGGTCAAGGACCTGCTGGTGCCGCCATTGCATGGGCAGCCGGCCAGTCAGCCGGCCGGCCGGGCCGGCGATCCAGTCCGGGTGGGCGCGGGCCAGGTCCGAGTCTTCGTTGACCATTTCGGGTTCGACCCAGAGCCCGAATTCCATGCCGTGGCCGGTAACGGCGTCGATCAGCGGCGTCAGGCCCGCGGGCCACAGGTCCTCGTCGACGTACCAGTCGCCGAGGCCGGCGTGATCGTCGCGGCGGCCGCGGAACCAGCCGTCGTCGAGGACGAAGCGTTCCACGCCGAGCCCGGCGGCCGCTTCGGCGAGTTCGAGCAGCGGCTCGAGGCGGTGGTCGAAGTAGACCGCTTCCCAGACGTTGAGCACCACGGGACGGGCTTTGCCGGACCGCACGCCGGGGTGGTGCGGGCGCCCGCGGAACCAGCTGTAGAAGGCATCGCTGATGCCGTCCAGGCCCGCGGCGGAGTAGGCAGCGTACAGCCACGGGGTCTCGTAGCTGGCGTTCGCTTCCACGCTGATCTCGCCGGCGCCGAGCAGTTCCGAGGCGCCCAGGACGGTCCGGCCGTCCGCGGCGGCGTCAACGAAGCTCTCGTGGTTGCCGCTCCAGCCCAGATGCGCGGCCCAGACCTGCCCGTGGCGGTTCCCGAATCCGGGGGTTCCGGCCGCGAGCAGGAGCGAGGCGTCGTGGCCGGTCCGGCCGTGCCGGCCCGAGCGGACCCATGTGCCTTGGCGCAGCGGCAGGCGCTGGGGGTGGGACTCCCGGCACCAGCGGCCGGTCAGGTCCAGGATTTCTGTGGCGGCGCGGCCCACGGGCAGCACGGCGGCGAGTTCGTCGAGGCTGTACGGACCGGCGCCGTCGTTGTCGAGCCGGTGCCGGAGCTGGAGCAGGCCGCCGTCGTTGATCCTGATCTCCGTGCGGACGCTGACACCGGCCTCGGGGTCGGCCTGGGTGATGACGGCCGAGCAGTCCGCCCCGCGGGACCGCTCGCCGCTGGACAGCTCAGCACTGGAACGTTCGACACTGACAACACGCAGACGGGCCGAGAACGCCTGGCCGTTCCGGTGGCCGCGGAGGCCGGGGCGCCCGCGCCAGCCGGAGGACGCCTGCGGGATCAGTCCCAGCGTCACCGGGACGTCGAGGGCCGAGTGCGGCACGGCCTGGCCCAACAGCGAAAGATCCGGCAGGGCCGGGCCGAGGTCGGCGCCGAAGTGCAGCATGGCGGCCTCGCCCGTGCTGAAGTCGATCAGCAGGGATGTTCCGGAGCGGCGCAGGTACAACGGCTCCACCGGGGGGACGCCCACGGGGGAGAGGGTCTCGGCGGCAAGGGTGAGGTCCGGGTTGTTCACGGCAGCTCCAGGCGTAGTGGTTTGGGTGGGCGGGGGCCGAGCGGTCAGCCTGTGGCTGCTGCGGGGCTGGCTGCGCTGAGGCTCCGGGCGTCGCCGGTATGGGCCAGACGGAGGCGGCCGACGCGCTCGCCGAGGATGCGCCGGGCCTCGCTGCCCAGAAGGTCATCGCTGATGAGTTCGTCAGCGTCCTCCAGGCCGGCGATCGTGCTGATGCCGAGGGTGCCCCACTTGGTGTGGTCCGCCAGCACCACTACCCGCCGGGCCGCGGTGACGAAGGCCCGGTCGGTTTCGGCCTCGAGCACGTTGGGGGTGGTGAACCCGGCGTCGGCGTCGACACCGTGGACGCCGAGGAACAATACGTCCAGGTGCAGCTGTTTGAGCGAGGATGTGGCCAGCGGGCCTACAAGGGCGTCCGAGGGTGTGCGCTCGCCGCCGGTCAGGATCACGGTGGACGGGGAGGCGCTCTGGTGGAAGACGTCCGCGATCCGCACCGAGTTGGTGACCACCGTGATCCGCGGGCCGGCGGACAGCAGCTGGGCCAGCGCCCACGTGGTGGTGCCGGCGCTGAGCCCCACCGCCATGCCCTCGCGCACCTGCGCGGCCGCCTCCTGCGCAATCGCCATCTTCTCGTCCTTGAGCTGGGTCACCTTCAGCTCGAAGCCTGGCTCGTGGGTGCCGGCGCCGCCGGGCAACTTGGCCCCGCCGTGGATCTTCTCCACGGCGCCCGCCGCGTCGAGGGCCTCGATGTCCCGCCGCACGGTCATCAGCGAGACGCCGAGCATCTTGGCGAGGTCCGCGACACGGACGATCCGCTCACGCTGGACCTCCGCGAGGATGGCGGAATGGCGGGCTGCGGCTAGCATGTGGAGTCCTTACAGGGTTGAGTGGCTTGACTGGTTTGAGTGGCTGGCGGAGGTGCCGACCAATCGGGCGGCAGCCGAACGGACGACGGCGGCACCGCCGGCCGCGAGGCCGAGCCCGCCGTCGAGTTCGGCGCCGGTGAGCAGGTCCACGCCTTCCAGCGGCAGCCGGACGTCGTGGGCGCCGTGGTTGATGCAGAACGTCCAGTCGGTCCCGTCCTTGCTGCGCCGGACCACTTCGACGTCGGCCGGCAGGTCCGGGACGAGCGGCTGCACCCTGGCATCGGCGCAGACGACGGCGAGCAGTTCGCCCAGGCCCTCCGGCGCGAGTGACGTGGCGACATAGTAGGAGCGGCCGCTTCCGGCACGGTTACGGGTCACGGCGGGAGAACCGGCGGCCGGTCCCTCTTCCACGGCCGCGAGGACCTCGGCGGTGGTGGCATGCCCCAATTCGTTCCAGCAACTACCCGCCCCGAAGCTGCTGAGCCGGATGCTTTCGCCGCCGCGCAGCGGGAAAAACTCTTCCATCTTCACGCCCAGCAGTCCGCTGAACGCGCCGGGGTAGCTGCCAAGCCTGATGTGGTCATTTTCGTCCACGATACCGGAGAAATAGGTCACCACGAGGTGGCCGCCGGAGCGCACGTACGCGTCCAGATTCGCGGCCCCGGCATCGCTCACGAGGTACTGCATCGGCGCGACGACGAGCCGGTAGCCGGATAGGTCATCGGTGCCCTGGCGGAAGTCGGTGGGGATGCCGGCGCGGTAGAAGGCATCGTGCCAGCGCCGGGTTTCGGCGATGTTGGAGGCGTCCACGCTCGGGTGCGAATCCAGTTCCGAGGCCCAGCGGGCGTCAGTGTCGTGGAGGATCGCGACGTCCACCCGGCCGGACGCGCCCGTAACCACCGAGCCGCTGACTTCGGCCAGGCTCCGCAGCGCCTGGCCCAGCTGGACCACTTCGCGCCAAACCTTCGTGTCCGTGCCGGCGTGCGGCAGCAGCCCGGAATGGAACTTTTCGGCGCCGGCCCGCGAGGCCCGCCACTGGAAGAAGAGCGCACCGTCGGCGCCGCGGGCAACATGCTGCAGGGAGTTGCGCAGCATCTCGCCGGGCGCTTTGGCGATGTTGCGCGGCTGCCAGTTCACGGCAGAGGTCGAATGCTCCATGAGCAGCCACGGCTTGCCCTTGGCCCAGCCGCGGGTGAGGTCTGCGGTTGCCGCCAGTTCCTGGAAGTTCCGCGGATCCTCGGCAATCAGGTAGTGGTCGTTGGAGACCACATCCATCTCCTCGGACCAGCGCCAGTAGTCCACGGGCTGGTGCAGGCCCATGTTGAACCCCATGAAGTTGGTGGTCACGGGATGTCCCGAGTGCGTGCGGATGATCGCGGCCTCGGCCTTGTAGCATTCGAGCAGCTCATCGGAGGAGTAGCGGGCGAAGTCCAGCTGCTGGGTCGGGTTCACCCAGGTCCCGGAGGTGCGCGGCGGCAGGATCTGCTCCCAGGCCGAGTAGCGCTGGGACCAGAAGGCGGTGCCCCACGCGGCATTGAGGGCCTCCAGGCTGCCGTACCGGCGTTCGAGCCAGCGCCGGAAACCCGCGGCGGCACCGTCCGAGAAATCAGGCTGGTTGTGGCAGCCGTACTCGTTGTGGACATGCCACATCACGACGGCGGGGTGGTCCTTGTACCGGGTGGCGATCTGCTCGGTCAGGGCCGCGGCGGCCCGGCGGTATTCGGCACTCGACGCCGCGAAGGCCTGCCGGGAACCGTAGCTGTGCCGCACGCCGTCGGCGGTCACGGGCAGGGAGTCGGGGTACTTGTGGCTGAACCAGGGCGGCGGCGACGCCGTGGCGTTCGCCAGGTCCACCCGGATGCCGTTGGCGTGCAGCAGGTCCAGGACCCGGTCCAGCCAGCCGAACTCGTAGACGCCCTCGGACGGCTCAAGCAGGGACCAGCTGAAGATGCCCACGCTGACCAGGTTGACGCCAGCCTCGCGCATCAGCCGGACGTCCTCGTCCCAGGTCTCCTCGGGCCACTGTTCCGGGTTGTAGTCTCCGCCGAATGCCAGCATCGGGGAGCCTTCGGAGCCGAGGCGGGCGGTGATGTAGTCCATGGCGTTGTTGTGGTTGGAGCTGTTGTCCACGTTTATCCTTTGCTGGAGCCGAGGGTCAGGCCCGCCACGAAGTGGCGCTGCAGGAGCAGGTAGATGATCAGGGCCGGAACGGCCGTGATCATGGCGCCGGCGGCGATCAGGTTGTAGTTGGAGAGGAACTGGCCCTGGAGGTTGTTGATCGCGGTGGTGACCGGAAGCCGGTCTCCGCTTTGGATGAAGAGCAGGGGCCAGAAGAAGTCGTTGTAAATGAAGATCACCTCGAGCGTGCCCATGGCGGCCAGGGCCGGGCGGCACAGCGGCAGGATGATGTCCCAGTACTGGCGCCAGACGCCGGCACCGTCAACCAGGGCCGCCTCGGTCAGCTCGGGGGACAGGGCCTTCATGTAGTTCGAGAGGACGAACGTCACGAAGCCGATCTGGAAGGCGGTGTCCACGGCGATCACGCTGATGTAGGTGTTGAGCAGGTTCCCGGAATCGCTGACGGCGTAGGGAAGCTCGAAGTGCTTGAACATTTCAAAGAGCGGCGCCGCGAGCACCTGCGGCGGCAGCAGGTTTCCGGCGGTGAACATGATCAGCAGGGTGATGTTGAACTTCCAGCTCACCCGGCTCACGGCGAACGCCATCATGGAGGCGAAGAAGAGGATCAGGAACACCGAGGGGACCGTGATGAGCACGGAGTTCCAGAACAGCTGGGAAAAGCCGCCCTGTGTCCAGGCCTGGGCGAAGTTGTCGAAGTTGAAGGCGCCGCCGGTGCTGAAGTAGCCGTATTTGTCGGTGTCGGCTTTGGGCCGCAGGGCAGTGAAAATGGCCCAGGCCAGGGGTACGAGCCAGATCGCCGCCATGACGATGAGGAAGACGTGGGTGCCGTAGTGCTTCTTGCCCTGCTTGTTGTTGGCCGGCCTGCCGGGGCGGGGGCCGGTCTTGCCTGGGCCGGAGCTGCGCTGCCGGGCGTCTGCCGGGCTGCCGGCCGCGGCGGCATCGGTTGGATGGGCGATGCTCATGCCTCTTTGTCCTTTCCGAATGCGCGGGAGAGGTAAAACGTGATGGGGATCAGCGAGATGACGAGCAGGATGACGGCCAGCGCCGAGCCGATGCCGATCACCTGCCCTTCGCCCACCAGGTTCTGGATGACCAGGGCGCTGATCAGTTCCAGCCCGTTGGTGCCGCGGTTGATCACGTAGACGATGTCGAACGCCCGGAGGGATTCGATGACGGTGATGACGATGATGATGACGTTCACCGGGCGCATGGCAGGGAAGATGACTTGGAAGAAGGTCTGGACCGCGTTGGCGCCGTCGATCTGGGCCGCCTCGCGCAGGGTCGGATCCACGCCCTTGAGCCCGGCCAAGTACAGGATCATGACGTAGCCGGCGTGCCGCCAGGTGGCGGCGAAGAGGGCTGCCCAGATGTTGACACCGGAATCCCCGAACCAGTCGACGGCTTGGGGCGTGCCGGCGGTGCCAAGCAGGAAGTTCAGGAGGCCGCTGTCCCGGTTGTAGAACAGCTGCCAGATGATCCCGATCAGGGCCAGGGAGAGCATCACCGGGGCGAAGAAGATGCTCTGGTAGATCCGCGTGCCGCGGATGTTCTGGTCCAGGAGCACGGCCAGGAGCAGCCCCAGCGGGGTGGCGACGAGTGCCAGGAACGCCAGCCACAGCACGTTGTGCTGCATGGCCGGCCAAAACGGCGGGTAATCCTGGGCGATGAACTGGTAGTTCTCGACGCCGGCGGGCTTGATGTCGGTCAGCTCCAGCCCGTTCCAGCGGGTGAAGGACAGTCCGACCGACATGAGGGTGGGGATCCAGACCAGTACGAGCTGGATCAGCGTGGGGATGCCCACCATCAAGCCGAGCACCACTTTGTCGCGGCCGGACAGCCGCCGAACCCGCCGCGCGGGGGCTGCGGCTGCTTTGCGCCCCCGCGCCGACGGGTTGGTAGAGACACTCATGGAGATTCCTTGCCTTGTGAAATTCAGAGCGAAATGCAGAGTGAAATGCAGAAGAAAGAGCCGTGCTGACCGCGCGGTCACCCGCGCGGTCATCAGCGGAGTGAACTTGGAGGTATCGGCGCCCTTGGCGGTGGCGATGTTGGACGAGTCGACCGAGGCGTACACATCCTGTCCTTCCGGGGTACCGACGTAGGCCAGGAAGTCCCGGGCGGCCTGGTTCTGGCCGCCCTTCTTGGAGAGCAGCAGGCCGTCGATGGGTGCCTCGATGGCATCCTGGCCTTCCACCGCGACCTCGGGGAACGGGAAGAAGTCGATGTCGTCGGCGATTGTCTTGTCCGTGAACTGCTGGGTGAGGAAGGAGCCGAGCAGGTACATGCCGGATTTCTTGTCCGCGAGGGACTTCGCCGAGTCCTGCCAGGTCATGCCCAGCGCGTTCGGGTTCTGGAACGGGAGCAGGGCCTTCCAGGTGTCGAAGACGTCGCTGACCTTCTTCTGGTCCCAACTTTCCCGGTGCGCGGTGAGGTCCATGTGGAACTGGTAGCCGTTCAGGCGCATGTTCAGGTAGTCGAACGTGCCCATGGCGGGCCAGCCGTCCTTGTCCGCGAATTCAATCGGGATCAGGCCGTCGGCCTTCATCTTGGTGGCGAGGGTCTTCAGCTCATCGAACGTCGTGGGGACGGTGTACCCCTTTTCCGTCCAGAGGCTCTTGCGGTAGAAGAAGCCCCAGGGGTAGTTGTAGTTCGGGATCAGGTACATCTTGCCGTCGGCTCCGGTCGAGGCCTTTTTCAGGGCATCGGAGTAGTTTCCGCCGACCTTTTCCCAGACGTCATCGATCGGGGCGAGCAGTCCCTTGCCGGCGTAGTACTGCATGCGGTACCCGGCGAACCAGGTGAAAGAATCGTCGGGGCTGCCCTGGAGGTAGGTGTTGATCTTGTTCTGGAAGTCGTTGTGCGCCACCACGTTGGTGGTGACCGCGATGCCGGACTTCTTCTGGAAAGCGTCGGTCACCGCCTTGTAGGCAGCCTTGGGGACCTCGTCGGAGGACCCGGAACCGAACGTGGCCGTCTTGGCGCCGCCGCTGGCAGGTGCGCTGCCGCCCGTGCAGGCCGAGAGCAGGGGAATGCCGGCCATCGCGACTGCTCCGGCGCCGAAGGTCTTCAGCAGCGTCCTCCGGTCCCACCCGCCTCGGCTGGAGGCCCGGAGCAGTGCGTCTTCATGCATGGTCATAATTTCTCCTTTGAAATAACGCGGGTGGAGTGAAGCAGCTCACATCATTAGCTATCATAATCGCACAATAAGGAACGTCAAGTAGCAAAAAAGAACATTTTGATGCGCATGGCCGGACTCGTCCGTTGACTTAGGGCGGGACCGCTCTTAGCGTTAAGCCCCTCAGGGTGCCGATGTGGTCCGCCGGTTGGCGGTGGCGCCCGGAACCGCGGATACATGGCGAAAACCCAGGTGCACCCATGAAGATCAAGTCCACAGCCGCCGCCACGCTGCTCGTCCTGCTGTTCCTGGGAGGATTGCTCGGCGGCCCGTCCGCGTCCGCGCCGGCGTCGTCCGAGGGCGCCACGTATTACGTGAGCGCCGACGGCAGTGACGCCAACGACGGGACGTCGCCGCAATCAGCCTGGGCGACGCTCGACAAGGTCAATGCAACTGCGCTTCGGCCCGGGGACTCGGTCAGCTTTCGCCGCGGAGACATCTTCTCCGGCGGCCTTGTTGTCGGCCAGAGCGGCACCAGCCGGCTCAAGGTCACGCTGAATGCCTATGGAAGCGGCGATCCGCCCGCTGTTACGGGCGGACTGGCAGGAACGTGCGTCAGGCTCGACGGCGACTACATCGCCGTTGACGGCCTGCGGGCGGAGTCGTGCGGCTATGCGGGCTTCAGTATCTACGGCGACCACGGCACCGTGCGGAACTCCGCCGCCAGGAACAATGCCGCGGGCATCAAAGTGAGCGAGGGCTCCGACTTCGGCACCTATACCAACAACACTCTTGCCGACAACAACATCATGAACGTCAATACGCCGGGGGAGCTGTGCGGCACCGCCACGGCCCTGAAGTGCGATGACGACTCGGGCGCCTTTGGCTTCCTGATCAACGGCAGCGACAACGAGTTCGCCGGCAATACCGTCACCGGCTCCACCGCATTGTCCTACGACTTTGGCCACGACGGCAGCGCGTTCGAAATTTTCAACGGCAACCGGAACAGGATCCACCACAACGTGGCCGTCGATAACAACGTCTTCTCCGAACTGGGGCGCGGCAAGGGGGGAACTGCCGACGGCAACACGTACAGCTACAACCTGGTCCGGTCCACCTGCGGCCCCAACTGCTCCCAGGCCATGGGGCTGATCGCGCGCGGCAGGACGTCCTCCTTCGGCCCGACCAACGGCACCACGTTCGAATACAACACCGTGTGGCTGGACGGCGCGGACTCCCAGGCTCTGGTCTGCCACGCGTCGTGCCCGGCCTCCACCGTCGTCAGGGGAAACATCCTGGTGGCCGCCCGCAACGCGCTGTGGATGGACGGCGCCGGCTGGACCGAGCGGGAAAACGTCCTCAACGGGCCCACGAACATCAGTCCCAATGCCACCTCCACTACCGAGCCGGCCGACTTTGTCAACGCACCCGCCGATCTCCACCTCTCCGGCGCGAGCCCGGCCATTGACCGGGCCGGGGTCAGCCCATTCCCCCTGGATCTGGACGGGCGGCCGGCCAACCAGAAGGGCGACTGCCAGGGCGGCGGCGCGGCCGATGCGGGGACCTACGAATACAGGCCAGCCGGCTGCTGAAACGCAACGGCCCGGCGGCGCAGCAAGGAACCAGCACTGGTGCCAGGGTGTCCGGGCGGCCCGGCGGATGTTACACAGTCGCAACTGCCGGGACACCCATGCGAAATCGTCCCGGGGTCATACTTGAAGTGCGTCCTCCCGGGGACGATTCGCATGCAGGCATTGGGGACTACTCGAAGGACCGCGCCGATGCCCACACCGCTCAACCAGGCCCTGGCCGACTCTGCGCTTCTCACCAAATCCCTCCCGCTGGGCCTGCTCCGCGCTTTCGTGCAGACCAACGCGGCCGACGACGGGCTCACGCCGCAACTGCTGGCTGAGCTCAAGATCCTGGCCCGCACTCCTGGGCTGCTCGTGGCCTGCAACTACGGCGGCACGCTGTGCGCGGCAGAAGGCATTTCCACCGAGACCCTGCCTCTGGGCAGCGCGGCGATCGCGTTGAGGGCCCTGGCAGCCCTCCCGAACACGCACGCGGCCGTCATCTCCGGGCGGTCGCTGCGGGATCTGGCCGCCGTCTCACGGCTCCCCGCGGAGGTACACCTGGTCGGCTCGCACGGCGCGGAGTTCGACATGGGCTACGCCCACGGGCTGTCCCTCGCCACCGAATCAGTGCTGCAGCAGGCCAGCCAGGCACTCGCCGAAACCGTTGGCGCCTACCGGGGCATCAGCATTGAGCGCAAGCCGGTCGCCGTATCGGTGCACACCCGCCCGGCCGGCCCGGACATCGTCGCACTGGCCACCTCGAAGGCGGAGGAGATCGCCCGGGCGCACGGGCTGCATTTCGTCGTGGACGGCTCGGTGCTGGATCTCTCCGTGGTGGAACCGTCCAAGGCCTCCGCGCTGGAGCACCTGCGCTCCATGCTAGGCGTGAGTGCCGCCCTCTACGCAGGCGACGCCTCCAGCGATGAGCTGGCCATGGCGACGCTGCGCGGGCCGGACATGGCGCTGCGCGTGGGGGAGGGGCCCACCGTGGCAGCCCACACGCTCCGGGACCCGGAGTCGTTCGCCCGCGTCCTGGCGATCCTGTTCGAACTGCGGCGGGCGTGGCTGTTCGGCGAGGACGCCGTGGGGCTGGAGCGGCACTCCATGATCGGCAACGGCTCGTCCACCGCCCTGATCACCCCGGACGCGAAGATCTGCTGGATGAGCCACCCGCTGCCGGACAGCGGGTCGCTGTTTGCCCATCTGCTCGGCGGCGATGCGGCGGGGCACTTCTCCGTGGAACCGGCGAAGGCCTCGCAGGTCCTGGGCCAGCGCTACGTGGACAGCACCATGATCGTCGAAACCCGCTGGGCCGACGTCACCGTGACGGACTACCTGGAGCCGGCCCCGGACGGCATCACCAGCCTGGTCCGGGTGCTGTCCGGCACCGGCACGGCCCGGGTCGTCTTCGCCCCGCGGCCGGACTACGCGAATGCCCCGTTCAGCATGGAGGCGCGCGGAACTGAACTGCACGTCGTGGGAACCGCGGATCCGATCATTCTCCGGGCTCCCGGCGTGGCCTTTGCCATCACCTCCGACGGCCGGCACGCCACGGCCACGGGCGACGTCGATCTGCGGGACGGACCGGTGGTCCTCAACCTGCGCTGCGGCGACACGGAACCTCAGCCCGCGATGCCGGATGATGAGACCGGGCGCCGCGCCGCCGTCGCCCATCACTCCCGGCGCTGGGTCAACGAACTGCAACTGCCCGGCGTGAAGCCGTCGCTGGTCCGTCGGTCCGCGCTGGTGCTCCGGGCGCTGGTCCATGAACCCACCGGCGCTGTGCTGGCCGCGCCCACCACCTCACTGCCGGAGGGAATCGGCGGCACCCGCAACTGGGACTACCGGTACTGCTGGCTGCGGGACGGGTCCATGACCGTCAACGCGCTCGTGGACCTGGGCTCCACGGCCGAGGCCGAGGGATTCCTGGCGTGGCTGGGCCGGATCCTGGCCCACGCCCCGGGTCCGGAGTGGCTCCATCCGCTCTACTCCGTGACCGGGGCGCCGCTGTCCACCGAGGCCATCATCGAGAGCCTGCCCGGCTACGCGGGATCCCGCCCGGTGCGGATCGGGAACGCCGCCGACCACCAGGTGCAGCTGGACGTGTTCGGCCCGATCGCCGAGCTGATCCACGCCCTCAGCGCCCGCCAGGGCATGCTCTCCGACGGGCACTGGGACCTGCTGGTCCAGATGGCCGCAGCCGTGCTGGCCCGCTGGCACGAGGCCGACCATGGCATCTGGGAGGCCAGGCGGGCGCCGCGGCACCATGTCTACACGAAGGTGATGTGCTGGGTGGCGCTCGACCGGGCGCTGCGCACGGCCGTCCGGCATGGCCGGGAGCCGCTGCCGGCCTGGGAGCCCACGGCGGCGAAGATCCGGGAGGAAGTCCTGCGCGAGGGCTGGGACGAGTCGGCGTCCTCCTACACCGTGGCGTACGACAGCCCGGACCTGGACGCAGCCGTGCTGCACATCGGTCTCTCCGGCCTGCTGGACGTCAACGACCCCCGGTTCCTGGCCACCGTCATGGCGGTGGAGCGGGAACTGCGGGTGGGGCCCACAGTTTTCCGCTACAGGTACGACGACGGACTGCCGGGCCTGGAGGGCGGCTTCCACATCTGCACCACCTGGCTGATCGAGGCCTACATCGCCGTGGGCCGGATCGAGGAGGCCTGGGACCTCTTTGACCAGCTGGTGAACCTGTTCGGTCCCACGGGGCTGCTGCCCGAGGAATACGACCCCGGCACGGAAACCCACCTGGGCAACCATCCCCAGGCGTATTCGCACCTGGGCTTCATCCGCTGCGCCCGGCTCCTGCACGAGCACCAGAAGAACTGACCACCCGACCCGGGGACGGGCCGGCCGCCGCTATTCGCAGCCGACGCCGTCCCCGTCCCGGTCCAGCCTGCGGCTGTACCCCGGCTGGCCGACGCGGATGGGCGCCGCGCCGGCCGCACGGACCGCGGCACAGTTCGCGTACGCCACGCCGGCCGCCGGTGCCGGTGCGGGCGCGGGTGCTGGCGCAGGCGCTGGCGCGGGTGCTGCTTGGGCCGGAGCGGCTGCCGGCTGGGTGGCGGGGGCCAGGGCGTTCGGGCAGTTCGACAGGACCCGGGCCATGGCGTCGTGCTCGGCCTGGGTCACCCAGAGCCCATAGCTGGATTTCACCGAAATCTGGCGGGCGACGTAGTTGCAGCGGTAGGACTTGTTCGGCGGCAGCCAGGTGGCGGCGTCGCCGTCGCTCTTGCTCTGGTTGGCCGGGCCGTCCACCGCCAGCAGGTTCAGGGGATCGTTGGCGAAGGCCAGCCGCCGTGCCGGGCTGAGCTGCTGCGCGCCCTTCTGCCAGGCGTCGCTGAGGGCCACGACGTGGTCGATCTGGACGGCGGTGCTGGTGGCATTGCCGCGCAGGAAGTGGATGGCGACGGCCGTGTAGGGGTCGGCCAGGACGCCGGAGAGCACCACGCAGTCCCGCGTCCCGGGCCGGAGCGCGACAGAAGTAAGGTCGCGGCGGAGCACGTCGTTGCGGGTATCGCAACCATTGTGATCAACGTCGGACCAGGCTGGGCCGAACTGGTCGCGGGAATAGCCCGTCTTGGGGGCGCGGCCCTTGACGGGCAGCGTGGCCAGTACCGCGAGGGCCTTGCCCGCCAAGGCCGGCTGCCGGGGCGCGGCGGCCGCAACATCGGCGCCGGCAACTTCGATGCCTGAAACTTCGGCACTGGGAACTTCGGCGCCGGGAACTTCGACACCGGGGGTGGCGTCCGGATCCAGCGGAGCGCTGTCCGTGCCGGCTGACGCAGCGGCGGGGGTAGCCGTGACGACGGGGAGGATGCCGTTGCCGGCGGCCGGGGGAACAGTACCCGGGCCGGAGCACGCTGACGTCGCCACCAGTAGCAGGCCCGCCACCCCACGCACGATCCAGTCGACCGCACCGATCCTTGGGCTGCGGGCGCTCATACCTTGGGCGCCGCTGGACTGGATGTCGTTGGACTGGATGCTGCCTGATCGCGTGCTGAGCAATTTTCCCCCACCTCATGCTGGCGCGCCGGGTATCCGGGCGCATAAGACCGGCCCCAGCCTACCGGCCCACACGGCAACGCGGGGTCACATCACGCCCATGCCGGGCCCCACCATGGGCGCTATGTGACCCCGCGTTGGCTCTCCGACGGCGTCAGCGGACCCCGGGGCGGGAGGCCGAGAAGACAGCCGGCGCTCCGCCGTCGCCGGTCGCGAGGTCGGCCAGGATCCTGCCCACGACCGGCGTGAACTTGAAGCCGTGCCCGGAGAAGCCGGCGCCGATGACAACCGGCCCGATCCGGTCCAGGACAAAGTTTTCATCAACGGTGGTCGTGTAGGTGCAGCTGATGTCGGTGAGGGAGTCGGCGTCGACCCCGGGCAGCCAGTCCCGGGCGTAGCGCTGCAGGGCCGCCCGCTGCTCGGGCTCCGGCGCGAAGCTCCGCCGGTCCGGGTCCACCACCGGGCCCACCCCGTGCCATCCGGCCTTGATCCCCTCGCCCGGTGTTTGCATGCCGTAGACCGGCGAACGCCAGTACGCGTACGCGTCCCCGTGGCCGGGCATGTGGTTGAACCCCGGCCACTGGGCGCCCTCATCGGTGATGGCGAAGTGTGCGGGTTGTTCCTGCGTGACCGTCAGCCGGGGCAGGGGCGCGACCCCGGCGAGCAGTTTCGTGGTCCAGCCGCCGGCGGTGACCACTGCCTGCCTTGCGGTGAGCACCTCGCTGCGGCCGCCGGCCTCGAGCGTGAGCCGGACGCCGTCGTCGAGGACATTCAACTCGAGGACCTTCACATGATGGCGGATCTCGGCGCCGAGCCCGGCGGCGAGCCGCTGCAGCGCCGGCAGTGCGGCGTCCGGGTTCAACTGGCCGCCATCCGCCATGTGCAGCACGCGCGTATCGAAACGGATGCCCCGCCAGCGCCCGGAGGCTTCCCCGGCGGAGAGGAACTCCGCCCGGAGCCCGGCGGCAAGCAGCGCGTTCCGGATCTCGGGCAACCGCGGATCGGGGCCGTGGTTTACGACGCCGGTGCGCGCCAGCAGCCGCTCGCCGGCGTCCGCTTCGAGCTCCCGCCACAGCCCGGCCGCCTCTGCCAGCATGGCGACGTAGTCCGGATCCGCGTAGCCGGGGTTGAAGTTCCGGGTTGTGCCGTGGGAGGCGCCGTTGCGGTGGCCGGGACCGAACTGCTCCAGCAGGGTCACCTCCCGGCCGCGCCGGGCCAGCGCCCACGCGGCGGCCGAGCCCATCGCGCCGCCGCCGATGACCACAGTGTCCAGGGTTGTTTTCAAGGGTCCTCCTCCGGGTTTGGTGCCGGTCCGCCGATCCCGTTCAGCCGGGCCCGGCTGCCCGGCGAGGTCAGGCCAGCAGCAGGGCCACGCCGATCATGGCGGGCACAGCTACCACCGTAGTGATCAGCACGGTGTCCCGGGCTACCGTTACGCCGGTGCGGTAACGGCTGGCCGCGACAAACACGTTTTGGGCGGTGGGCAGGGCGGCCGTGACGACGGCGGCAAAGAGCGCCTGTTCCTGCATGCCGAGGACAAAATGGGCAAACAGGTAGGCCACCAGCGGGTGGACAACGAGCTTGAAGAAGCTCGCCAGCAGGGCGTCCAGCCGGCGTCCGGCGGCCGCCTGCAGCGGCTTGGAACCGTTCAGGCTCATGCCGAAGGCGATCAGCATGGCCGGGATCGCGGCCCCGCCAATCAAGTGGATGGGCTCCAGGATCAGCGGCGGTACCGTCCAGCCGGTTGCGGCCACGAGGAGCCCGAGTCCGGTGCCCACGATCATCGGGTTGCGCAGGATCATGAGCACGAAACTCAGGGGCGTAGTGCGGTGCGAGCTGGTGGTGGCGTCCAACGCCATGAGGAACAACGGGGTGAAGAAAGCCAGCTGGAAGATCAGTAGGGGTGCCACATAACTGGCATCACCGAGCACGAAGACGGCTATGGGAATGCCGAGGTTGGCCGAGTTGGCCAGCGACGAGCTCATGGAGGAAATGAGGGCTTCCGGCAGGGACCGCTTGAGCGCGAAGCGCACAATGCCAAAGAACAGGACCGCCGTGGTCACCGCCCCGACTGCCGTCACGAGCAGCGGCGCGGCAAAGACGTCGTGGAGTTTCGCCTTGCTGAGGGTCTCGAACAGCAGGGCGGGGCTGGCCACAAAAAACGTCAGGGCGCTCAGGACGGGGCGGGCGTTCTCGCCCAGGATATTGCGCCGGCCCACGAACATGCCGACCAGGATGATGGCCCAGACGACAAAGAATCCTGCCAGTACCCCTAGCACGCGGTTCTCCGCAGCGGGGCGGGTGGGCGGCGGGTGATGGTCACCCGTCCAGAGTAATCAGCTTTATTCCGAGGGCTGTCCTATTACGCCCGACGGCGCGCTGCCGCTAGTTGAGCGCGGCGTTGTTCAGCGAGTGCGGCGGACGCATGAGCCCGGGTGTCATGCCCTCGGCGGGGTCGTTGCCGATCTGGACAATCTTGTTGTCCTGGTCAACGTGGACCACCTTGGGGTTGTACGCCTTGGCCTCTTCCGTGGTCATCTGGGCGTAGGTGATGAGGATGACGATGTCGTTCTCATGCATCAGGTGGGCGGCGGCGCCGTTGATGCCGATCACGCCGGAACCGCGCTCGCCGGCAATCGTGTACGTCTCGAGCCGGGCGCCGTTGGTGACATCGACAATCGCCACGAGCTCCCCGGGCAGGATGTCGGCCGCCTCCAGCAGATCCAGGTCCACGGTGACGGATCCGACATAGTGCAGGTCCGCGTGCGTGACCGTCGCGCGGTGGATCTTGGATTTGAATATTGTGCGATTCATAACGACATCAGTCTAACGCGGGGCCACCGCCCGCGCTGTGGCCCACTGCACATGCCGCGGGCCGTTGCGCGCGCGGTTCCACATGCCGGAAGTCACGCGGGCCGGTCCACGGGGGCCGGACCGAGGACGCCCGCGGCCGCCGCCGGCACGATGGATGCCGCCGTCACCGCCAGGATTTCCCGGGCCGCCAGCAGTGCGGGCCGCCTGGCGCTCGAGCGCCGCACCGAGGTGAACACCGTACGGTGCGGATCCCCGGGCAGGTCCAGGAGTTGCGCGCTGGTGCCGCGGCCGGTCCACACGAGGTCGGGCATCAGGGCCACCGCATTTCCGGATTCGATCAGCCGGATCTGGGCCTGCAGGTCGGCGGTTTCAAAGCGGACGTCGGGCTCAAACCCGGCGCTCCGGCAGGCCTGCTCGGCCCAGTGCCGGGAGGCCGCTCCGCGGGGTTCCATCACCCAGGCCAGCCCTGCGGTATCGGCCAGCGTCCTGATGGGACCGCGGTCGGGCGAGGGGGGCGGAACGGCGAGCCGGATGGCGTCGCGGGTCAGGGCCACGCGGTCCAGTTCGGCGTAGTGCGGGGCGGCGTGGCCCGGGTACTGCTCGGCGATCACGAGGTCGAAGTCGCGGGCCCACGTCTCGTGCAGGGCCGTCTCCGGTTCCCGCTGGGTCATTTCGACCCGGACTTCCGGGTAGCTGGCGGTCATTCTGGTCAGGGTGTCCGGCATGAGCGCCAGCGCGGCAGACTGGAACACCGCAATCCGCACGGTGCCGGTGACCGTGGTCAGCGACGCGGCCAGGTCCGCCTCCGCCTGCTCGAGGGTCTCCAGGAGCTGGGAGGTGTGGGCCACCAGGACTTCGGCCTGCGGGGTCAGCTGCACCCGGCGCCCGGTCTTGCGGAGGAGCTCCACCCCGGCCTCTTTCTCAAGGAGGGCCAGTTGTTGCGAGACTGACGACGGGCTGTACTGAAGCGCTTCGGCCACTTCGGCCAAGGTGCCCCGGATCTTCAGTTCGCGCAACAGTCGCAAACGCCGGACGTCGAGCATCTCTATTCCTTTGTGAATCCTGACGGTTATTCATTAAGAGAATTCACTTTATCTAATGCAACCGGGCTTGCATACTGTTCTCACTCGATAAGCCCCATCACAGGGTGGAGTGATGGGCACCGCACCTAAGCAGGAGGCCCTCATGGCTACACGGGATTTGTCACAGTCGATCATGCGGCGCAAGCCCATCGACGACATCGAGGAAGAAAACAAACACAGCGGTCTGCACAGGAGCCTGGGGCTCTGGCAGTTGACGGCCATCGGCGTCGGCGGCATTATCGGCGTCGGCATCTTCTCCTTGGCGGGCCTTGTGGCCCACGGCAGCGAGTCCGAGCCCGGAGTCGGACCGGCCGTGCTCATCTCCTTCCTGATCGCCGGTCTGGCATCCGCCGCCGCGGCGCTGTCCTACGCGGAGTTCGCAGGCATGATCCCGCGGGCGGGCTCGGCCTACACCTACGGCTACGTTGCCCTCGGCGAGATCATCGGCTGGTTCATCGGGTGGGACCTGCTGCTGGAGTACATCGCCATCGTCGCCGTGGTGGCCATCGGTATTTCGGGCTATTTCGACGCGTTCCTCTCCGGTATCGGCATCCATATGCCCGCCTGGATGACCGCGACGCCGGATGAAGGCACCGGCGGCATCATCAACCTTCCCGCGATCCTCGTCTGCCTGCTCGTGACCTGGATCCTCTCCCGCGGTACCAAGACCTTCGGCCGCTTCGAACTGATCGCCGTCGGCATCAAGGTGCTGCTGATCCTGTTCATCATCGGCTTGGGCATCTTCTACGTGAACACCAACAACTACAACCCGTTCTTCCCCAGCGGTTTCGGTCCCGTGGTGGCCGGCTCCGCTACGGTGTTCTTCGCGGTGTTCGGCTACGACGCCATGAGTACCGCGGCGGAGGAGGCCACCGACGGCAAGAAGCACATGCCCAAGGCGATCATCCTCTCGCTGGTCATCGCCATGCTGCTCTATGCCGCCGCCACCCTGGTGCTCACCGGCATGCAGAACTTCACGGAGATCGACCCCAAGGCCGGCTTCGCCTCCGCCTTCAACAGCGTTGGCCTTCCGGTGATCGCGACGATCATCTCCGTGTTCGCCGTCCTGTCCATCCTCACCGTGATGCTGACCTTCCTCCTCGGCGTCACCCGCGTCTGGTTCTCAATGAGCCGCGACGGCCTGCTGCCCGGCTGGTTCTCGAAGACGGACCGGAACGGCACGCCCCAGCGCGTGACCTGGATCGCCGGCGTCGGGGCCGCAGTCCTGGCCGGAATCCTCCCGATCAAGGCCGTCGCGGACCTGACCAACATCGGCATCCTGGCCGCGTTCGTCGTCGTCTGTGTGTCGGTGATTGTGTTCCGCTACAAGAAGCCCGACGCCCCGCGGACGTTCCGGCTGCCGCTGATGCCCGTGGTTCCGGCGTTCGGCGTGTTTGCCTCGCTCTTCCTGATGTTCCAGCTGCACTGGGAGACCTGGCTGCGGTTCGTCGTCTGGCTCATCGTCGGCCTGATCATCTACTTCACGTACGGCCGCAGGC
The DNA here is from genome assembly GCF_056398725.1 of Arthrobacter sp. 01T425. Lineage (NCBI taxonomy): Bacteria > Bacillati > Actinomycetota > Actinomycetes > Micrococcales > Micrococcaceae > Arthrobacter > Arthrobacter sp. 01T425. Next base: position 34,659 of record NZ_JBFTPY010000005.1, read on the forward strand.
ACTCGCTGATGAACCCGGACAGCCCGCGGCACGAGGAGATCGTGGAGATGCACCGCCCCCTGACCTAGCCACCCCACCCCCCGTTGCGCTATCACTTCCGGCTCCCATTCCCGGCTCTTCCCGGGTTTTAACGCCCGGAAGTGATAGCGCAACGGGTTTTTAAGCGGCAGGGGTGGTTCCCGAACGTTCGGGCGGGAACCGGAAGCGTCGGTTTTTCTAACCGGTATTGCTCAGAAAACTTCGCTTTATCTTATGAAAATCCGGTCGCATACTGTTTCGTAAGAGGTCCACATTTTGAGAAAGAACGTGTTTCAGCCATGACCAACATCTCCACGGAGCCCGGCGCCACCACCGGAAACGCCGCAGGCAACGACGCCACGCACGCCGCCGTTTCGGAAGGCTCCACGGTCCTTGAGGCCGCAGCCCTCGCCGAGGACACCATCGCGCTGGTGCGCCGCTGGCTCACCGAGGCCGCAAAGGTGCCCGTCGACGCCTCGGCCGAGCAGCTCGCCGGGGTCCTGAAGGACCCCAACGGCCTGGACTTCACCGTCGGGTTCGTCGACGGCGTCGTCCGTCCCGAAGACCTGCAGGTCGCCGCCCGCAACCTCGCCGCACTGGCCCCCAAGGTCCCGGCCTTCCTGCCCTGGTACATGCGCAGCGCGGTCCGCCTCGGCGGCACCATGGCCCCGGTCCTGCCCCAGGTGGTCATCCCGGTTGCCCGCCGGGTGCTGCGTGAAATGGTCGGCCACCTCATTGTCGACGCCACCGACGCCAAGCTCGGCCCGGCCATCGCCAAGATCCGCAAAGACGGCATCAAGCTCAACGTCAACCTCCTCGGCGAGGCCGTGCTCGGCGAACACGAGGCCTCCCGCCGGCTCGAGGGCACGCACACCCTGCTGTCCCGGCCCGACGTCGACTACGTCTCGATCAAGGTCTCCTCCACAGTGGCCCCGCACTCCGCCTGGGCCTTCGACGAGGCCGTGGAGCATGTCGTAGAGAAGCTCACTCCGCTCTTCGCCCGCGCCGCCTCCTATGCGTCCACTGGCCAGAAGGCCAAGTTCATCAACCTGGACATGGAGGAATACAAGGACCTGGACATGACCATCGCGGTCTTCACCCGGATCCTGGACAAGCCCGAGTTCAAGAACCTGGAGGCCGGCATCGTGCTCCAGGCCTACCTCCCGGATGCCCTGTCCGCCATGATCCGCCTGCAGGACTGGGCCGCCGCCCGCCGCGCCGACGGCGGCGCCGCCATCAAGGTCCGCGTCGTCAAGGGCGCCAACCTGCCGATGGAGCAGGTCGAGGCCTCCCTGCATGACTGGCCGCTCGCCACCTGGGGCACAAAGCAGGACTCGGACACCAACTACAAGCGCGTCATCAACTACTCGCTGCACCCGGACCGGATCCGCAACATCCGGATCGGCGTCGCCGGCCACAACCTCTTCGACATCGCCTTCGCCTGGCTCCTGGCCAAGCAGCGCGGCATCGCGGATACTGCAGAGCAGAGCATCGAATTCGAGATGCTGCTCGGCATGGCCCAGGGTCAGGCCGAAGCCGTCAAGAAGGACGTCGGCTCCCTCCTGCTCTATACGCCCGTGGTCCACCCTGCCGAGTTCGACGTCGCGATCGCCTACCTGATCCGCCGCCTCGAAGAGGGCGCCAGCCAGGACAACTTCATGTCCGCCGTGTTCGAACTCAGCGAAAACGAAACGTTGTTTGAGCGCGAGAAGCAGCGCTTCCTCGCCTCGCTGGCCAAGCTCGACGACGAGGTCCCGGGCCCGAACCGGCTGCAGAACCGCGCCCTTCCGGCCGCGCCGCTGCCGCACGATTCGTTCGAGAACACTGCCGACACAGATCCGTCGCTGCCCGCGAACCGCGACTGGGGCCGCGCCATCCTGGGCCGCGTCACGACGTCGACACTGGGCAACTCCTCCGTCGAGGCCGCCACGATCAACGATGCCGCGACCCTGAATGCCGTGATCGATACCGCCGTCGAGAAGGGCAAGGCCTGGGGTGCGCTCTCCGGCGCCGAGCGCGCCGAAATCCTGCACCGCGCCGGCGACGTCCTCGAGGCCCGCCGCGCGGACCTTCTTGAGGTCATGGCCTCCGAGACCGGCAAGACGATCGACCAGGGCGATCCGGAGATCAGCGAGGCGGTCGACTTCGCGCACTACTACGCCGAGTCCGCCCGCAAGCTCGACGACGTCGACGGCGCCACCTTCGTCCCGGCCAAGCTCACCGTTGTGACGCCGCCGTGGAACTTCCCGGTCGCCATCCCGGCCGGCTCCACCCTTGCGGCCCTCGCCGCCGGCTCCGCCGTCGTGGTCAAGCCCGCCAAGCAGGCCCGCCGCAGCGGCGCCGTCATGATCGAGGCCCTCTGGGAGGCCGGCGTTCCGCGCGACGTGCTCACCATGGTCCAGTTGGGCGAGCGGGAACTGGGCCAGCAGCTCATTTCCCACCCGGCCGTGGACCGCGTCATCCTGACCGGCGGCTACGAGACCGCCGAGCTGTTCCGCTCGTTCCGCAAGGACCTGCCCCTGCTGGCCGAGACCAGCGGCAAGAACGCCATCATCGTCACCCCGAGCGCGGACCTGGACCTCGCGGCCAAGGACGTCGCGTACTCCGCGTTCGGCCACGCCGGCCAGAAGTGCTCCGCCGCCTCGCTGGTGATCCTCGTCGGCTCCGTGGCGAAGTCGAAGCGTTTCCACAACCAGCTGATCGACGCCGTCACCTCGCTCAAGGTCGGCTACCCCCAGGACCCGGCGAGCCAGATGGGCCCGATCATCGAGCCCGCCAACGGCAAGCTCCTGAACGCCCTCACCACCCTCGGCGAGGGCGAGACCTGGGCCGTCGAGCCGCGGAAGCTCGATGATTCGGGCAAACTCTGGAGCCCCGGCGTGCGCTCCGGTGTCCGCCGCGGATCCTACTTCCACCTCACCGAGTTCTTCGGCCCGGTCCTGGGCGTTATGACCGCAGAGACCCTCGAGGAGGCCATCGCGATCCAGAACCAGATCGAATACGGCCTCACCGCGGGCCTGCACTCGCTGAACAGCGAGGAACTGGGGATCTGGCTGGACACCATCCAGGCCGGCAACCTCTACGTCAACCGCGGCATCACCGGCGCGATTGTCCAGCGCCAGCCCTTCGGCGGCTGGAAGAAATCCGCCGTCGGCGCCGGCACCAAGGCCGGCGGCCCGAACTACCTCGTCGGCCTCGGCGAATGGGTCAGCAAGCCCAGCACCGCCGCCGGCACCCCGGGCGCTGCTCCCGCCCACGCCGGCGTCCGCCGGATCGAGGACGCCGCCAAGGGCTTCCTGACCGCCGACGAACTCGCGCCGCTGCAGCGCGCGCTCGCCTCCGACGCCCGCGCCTGGGCCGAAGAGTTCGGCACCGCGAAGGACGTCTCCGGCCTGAGTGCGGAACGCAACGTCTTCCGCTACCGTGCTCTGCCCGTCACGGTCCGCCTCGCGGAAGGTGAGCCGCTTGCCGGCCTCGTCCGGACCGTCGCCGCCGGCGTCCTGGCCGGGTCCGTCCTGACGGTCTCCACCGCCGTCGAACTGCCCGCCCAGCTGCGCGCCGTCCTGTCCGGGCTTGGCATCGCCGCGACTGTTGAGAACGACGCCGAATGGCTCGCTTCCGCCGGCACCCTCGCCGCGGCGGGCAAGCTCTCCGGCGCCCGGATCCGGCTGATTGGCGGGGACGCCAAGGCGCTGGCCGAGGCCACGGGCGGACGCCCGGACCTGGCGGTGTATGTCCACCCCGTCACGGAAGCCGGACGCGTGGAACTGCTGCCGTTCCTGCATGAGCAGGCCATCAGCATCACGGCGCACCGCTTCGGCACGCCCAACCACATCTCGGACGCCCTGATCTAGCCCGGGGCTGCTAAAACCCCGGCTCGGGCGTGCTAAAACCCTGAAACCCAAAAAACACCGCCGCTGTGCAGGCACCATAAGGTGCGGCACGGCGGCGGCGTTTAACGGCGAAGGCGCTAAGTAGAGCCGGGGCTAGCCGAAGTACCAGCCCGGCGGGACCCAGGAAGCGGGGACCGCGTGGGCGGAGAAATCGTCGCAGCCCGAGCAGAAGTAGGTGACCTCGCCGAGCTTGCTGACCGAGCCGTCCCTCCGGTGCGTGGCCGGGACGAAGGTCTCCAGGTAAATGAACTCGTCCGTGCCGCAGCGTTCGCAGTACGGGCTGGCCACATAATCGGACTCTGCGAGGGTAGCCGGGCGGATTCCCCGTTGGCCCGGGGTGGCCGCGTGCTGGGCCGCGGCTGAGTGCTGCATTCCGGCGGTCGAGTGGTGCATGGCCGCTGCGGGGTGGGCCGGCGCGGTTACCTGACGGGCGGACTTTGTCGCGTGGGCGGCGGGGGCGGGCAATCGGGGGTGATTAATGGCTGGCATCAATGGCGGCCTATCCCGAACGTTCCGACGCCAGCCACAGGCGCCAGCGACGGACAGCGTTCGTTTTTCGAATCGTTGTCGTGGGCCACTGCTTGACCTCGAACGGTGGATCTTAAGTAGTGTCAGGATAGATGAAGTACGTGCACCGTTCAATGGTCAAGTAAGTACTGCTCGGGTCCGGGTAGTCCGCCCCGTAGGTACCGTGGCAGGATCAGCGCTGGCTGCGGGACCGCCCGCGCGTCAGGCCGGTCGCTTCAGGGTCCGGCCCACGATCGCCTGCGTCAGGGCATCGATCACCTCGGTATTGGCCAGCGGATTGCGGATGAGCGTGAAATCGACGTCGCCCACCGGCGGCAGATCGAAGCGGCGGGTGATGATTTTCAGATCCTCCGGCACCAGGGAGGAAGGCATTACCGCCACACCGATGCCGGCCCGGACGGCGGCCAGTACGCCGCTGATCTGGCGCGTGGTGCAGGTGATCCGCCAGGTGCGCCCGGTGGCCTCCAGAGCGTCGATCGCAAGCTTCCGGCTCAGGCTGGGGGAGGGGTAGGCGATCAGCGGGACAGGATCAGCCGGTTCCAGCGCGGTCTGTTCCAGGCCGACCCAGGCGAAGGCGTCCTGCTGGACCACGGTTCCGTCCTTGGCCCCGGCCACCCATTTCACAAAGACCAGATCCAGTTGCCCGGCGTTCAGGCGCTTGTAGAGCTGGTCGCTTTGCCCGACCGTCAGCTCGAGGTTGATCTGGGGATAGATCTGCCGGAACTCCCGGAGGATGCGTGGCAGCCCGGTGATGGCGAGATCATCGGCCGTGCCGAAGCGCAGGCGGCCGCGCATGGCGGAGCCGGAGAAATAGCGGGCGGCGGAGTCGTGCGCGGCGAGGATGCTGCGGGCGAAGCCGGCCATGGCATCGCCGTTGTCGGTCAGGCGTACATCCCGGGTATCCCGGGCAATCAGCACCCGCTTGGCGGCGGTCTCCAGCTTGCGGACGTGCTGGCTGACGGTGGGTTGGGCCAGGCCGAGGCGCTCGGCGGCCTTGGTGAAACTCAAGGTTTCGGCCACGGCCAGGAACGAGCGGAGCTGGGCGGGTTCGAACATGGCGGTCTCCGGATCGGGTGCCGCATACCCTGCATTGCGTTTTGTAATGCGAGTTATGCGTGGAATAGGCTTCCATAATCTCTTGGGGCCAGCCTAGCGTTAAGTCCATCCCACTCACCCGCTCTTTTGAGGACTTTTCCGTGGCACCCCCTCCGCCGCTAGAGGCGAACGCAGCTTCCCTGCCGGACACCATCACCCAACCACTCGCCGTCGTCAGCCAGCCTCTGCCTTGGCGCCACACTTTCATTTCGCTCAAGGTCCGCAACTTCCGCATCTTCGCGATCGGGCACTTCGTCGCCGTCATCGCGCTCTGGATGCAGCGGATCGCCCAGGACTGGCTGGTGCTCCAGCTCTCCGGTTCCGTCACCGCCGTCGGCATCACCGTGGCCCTGCAGTTCCTGCCGTCCCTGTTCCTCGGCCCGTGGGCCGGCATGATGGCGGACCGCTTCGCGAAGCGGAAGATCCTCATGCTGTGCCAGTCGGTGGCCGCCGCGTTGGCCGCGGTCCTTGCCGTCCTGGCGCTCAGCCAGCGGATCGAGGTGGGGCAGGTCTACGCGATCGCGTTGGTTCTGGGCCTCGTGACCGTGCTGGACCAGCCGGCCCGCCAGGTGTTCGTCAACGAGCTCGTGGGCCCCGGCTATCTGCGAAACGCGATCAGCGTGAATTCCACGATCTTCCAGCTGGGCGGCCTGATCGGTCCTGCGATCGCCGGGATCCTGCTGACCGCCGTGGGGGCCGGCTGGGCCTTTGCCGCCAATGCGGTGGCCTGCTGCTTCACGGTGGCCATGCTCCTGAGCCTGCGCAAGGACCAGCTGCATGTCAGCACCCCGGCCGCCAAGCGCCCGGGCATGCTGCGGGAAGGGCTGGACTATGCGCTCAGCAAGCCCACCATCTACTGGCCCTGGCTGATGGCCGGGTTCATCGCGGTGTTCGCGATGAGCCTGCCGGTGCTGCTGGCCGCGTTCGCGGACCACGTGTACGACGCCGGTGCCGGCGGCTACGGGCTGCTCAACACGCTCGTGGCCCTCGGCGCCCTGGCCGGCGCCATCACCTCGGCCCGGCGGCGCGCCCTGCGGCTGCGCTCCGTGGTGCTGGGCGCCGGGATGTACGGGCTCATGCTGTGCCTGGCTTCCCTGGCACCGTCCATGGCCTGGTTCGGCGCGGCCATGGTGCTGGCCGGATTCTGGTGCCTGATGTTCCTGACCGCCGCGAACCAGCTGGTCCAGGTCAGCGCCAACCTGGCCATCCGCGGGCGGGTCATGAGCCTGTACATCATGGTGCTGATCGGCGGCCAGGCGATCGGCGGCCCGATGATGGGCTGGCTGGCCGAGCACGCGGACCCGCACACCGCCGTCCTCGTCTCCGGCGGCGTCCCGGTGCTGGCTGCCGCGACCGTCGCCGTCGTCCTCGCCCGGCGCGGGCAGCTCATGCTCAAAGTGGACCTGAAAGACCGGCGCCGGCTGCTGCGGATCGTCCCGACCGATTTCCGCACCGAAGAAGGACAGCCGCTGCGTGGATCCACGCAGCGGCTGTCCTAATTCGTCGCGGAAACCCCTAGAGCTCCAAGGGGCGGTGCGGGAACTCGGCTTCCCGCTGCTGGAACTGCAGCACATCCGGGTTCAGGACCACGCCGTCGCGGATTTCGATCGCGCGGCGGATGGTCTCGTTTCCCGCCCAGGCTTCGGGGCCGGACACCACGGTCTCGAGGAACGGCAGCAGCGCCTCGCTGATTTCCCAGCTGGCGGAATTCCAGAGGTAGGACGGGCTGTGGTCCACGGCGTAGTAGTCGATGTGGTCACCCACTTTGAACATCGGCTCGGCGAAGGTGGTGGTTTTCGCCCAGCTGAAGCCCATGCCCTCGTCGCAGGAGACGTCCACGATCAGGCTGCCGGGCCGGAAGGCGGCCAGGTCCCCGGTGCGCAGGTAGGTCAGCGGCGCGTTGGGGTCCTGCAGCGTGCAGTTGACCACGATGTCGCTCGCGGCCAGGAACGGCGCCAGCGGCACGCGCCCGCGCTCGGTGATGACCTCGCTCAGGAACGGCGCCTCGCTGTCATGGTCGAACTGCGCGATCCGGACCGAGTGGATGGGAGAGCCAACAGCGGCAACACCGCGGTTGGTCAGCACCTGCACGTCATGGACACCGTGGGCGTTCAGCGCCGTCACGGCGCCGCGGGCGGTGGCCCCGAAGCCGATCACGACGGCGCTCAGCCGGCGGCCGTAGTCTCCGGTGGAACCGGTCAGTGCCAGGGCATGCAGCACGGAACAGTAGCCGGCGAGCTCGTTGTTCTTGTGGAAGACATGCAGGCCGAAGCCGCCGTCGCTGGCCCAGTGGTTCATGGCCTCGAAGGCGATCAGCGTGAGTTTCTTGTCGATCGCCAGCTGGGTGACGGCCCGGTCCTGGACGCAGTGCGGCCAGCCCCAAAGGACCTGCCCGTCCCGGAGTTCGGCCAGGTCCTCGGGCTGCGGCTTGGGCAGGAGGACGACGTCGGCTTCCGCCAGCAGTTGCTGTCGCGGCGCGATGCGCCCCACGAGGGGTGCGAGCTCGGCGTCGGACCGGCCGAAGCGCTCGCCGTAGCCTTCCTCGAGGATCAACCGGTCCCGGATCTCCGGCGCGATGCGGTCCAGGTGCAGGGGGTGGATCGGGAGGCGCCGCTCGTCCGGTTTGCGTGTGCCGGCGAGGATGCCGAGCGTGAGGTAATTCGGTGAACGGGTCACTTCTTTTTGGGGCTCGCCGTCTTTGCGGCGGTCACTTTATCGAGGGAGCTGGCCGGCGCTGAAGCGGCCCTCTTGTCAGCGCGCTTTTCCTTAATGGATTTGCCGGATTTCTTGGATGCTGCTTGACGGGGGGATTTGTCAGCCATGATTGCTCCTGTAGCGGAACCGAAGAGGTTCCTGACTTCCGACGATACAGGTAGCAACCTAATAGGAGCCCGGGATGCTGTGGGGGCATTTGGAGCGGCTGACGGGAATCGAACCCGCGTATCAAGCTTGGGAAGCTAGCGCTCTACCATTGAGCTACAGCCGCAGTGGGACCGGCCTGAATTCCAGCCGTGAGTCCCGATCAACGAGGTTTACATTACCTCAGTCTGAGTTCGAGGTTGTACACGCCGCGCTCGCCTGGCCGGTACCGCGCCGGGGTGGCGTGATTGTGACCGGATGGCGCGCCTGCGGTGTCCCTCGCTCTGAAGATCGCTGATCCCGGCATCCCGCGCCCGTCATTTCCCCGAAACGCTGTGGGAACGCCTCGTTCATCTGCACAGAAAGCGAGCCGAAACCGCACCCCGAAATGGGTAGTGCTGTCTCGAATCCGGGTAATGGGCGCAAGTAGTCCGCCCGTGGCGGCGAATTTGACGAGTGGTCCACCAACTCAAGAGGGGTAGGCCACACTCGTGTGCAGCAGAAAGCCATCGAATTTACTGGAGGAGACCACAGCCAACCGAGTCGCTAGAAGGTCTCACATGTACGACCAAAAGTTGATGGTGGCCCGTCCTTTGTTGCCAACGGGTGGGTTTGCCCACCCAAACGTGCCGGATCAAGGCCACTCGCGGGCCACGCAGTTGGCATGGCATCAGGGCCGCCGGACGGCCGGGTTCAGTGGTCCTGTCGGCGCTATTGGCGGCAAGCATGAGTGAGCTCAAGCAGCGCGTTCCGGTCCATACGGGGTATCGATCCCCGGATCATGTCCGGGTCACCCCACGAACGCAAGATTCACCGAGGTCTGCTGCCGGCGCGGCAGCTTTAGCCCCGCCGTCCATCCCATTTCCCGACTTCAGGTCGGCGAAACTCCGGCTTGCGAGCAGCTCCCGTCGCGAGGGCATTCGTTGGGCAAACCGTTATCGGCATCTGCTGATAGCCGCAGACGCCCTGGTGATTGCGGCAGTGACTGCGGCGGCCCACATCACCCGGTTCGGGTTGAGCACAGTGAGTTCGGTTCAAGTGGGCGAGTTCCGAGTGGATTACCTCTACATTTCCGTGGTCATCGCGGCCGCCTGGATGCTTGCGTTGGGGCTGTACAAGAGCAGGGACACGCGGATCGTCGGAATCGGAATCGACGAATACAGACGGGTCGTCAGCGCAAGCGCAATGCTTCTGGGCCTCATCGCTCTGGTTTGCTTTGTCCTGAATATCGACGTGGCTCGGGGATTCTTCGCGCTCGCCCTGCCCGCCGGGCTGACCGGCCTGCTGGCGGCACGCTGGAGCATGCGTCAGTGGCTGTCCAGGCAGCGGGTTCACGGCCATTACCTTTCGCGTGTGATCGTGTTGGGCCGGCCGAATGACGTCCGGTACGTCGTCAGCCAGATCGAAAAGAAGTCCGGTGCGGCGTACAAGGTCGTGGGTGTCGCACTTTCCGGGTCCGCCGGCGCCGGCACCTTCACCCAGGGCAGCCATGTCCTCAACGTCATTGGAGACGAGCGGAGCGTCGTGGAAGCAGTGGCTTCCGTGGACGCCGATGCTGTCATCGTGGCCGGACCCATGAAGGGCGGCAGCCGTTACATACAACGACTCGGATGGAAGCTGGAACAGTCGTCCACCCAGCTGATCCTCACCACCGGACTGACCAACGTCGCCGGTCCCCGGATCCACTCCCGTCCCGTGGAGGGCCTGCCCCTCATGCACGTGGAACTGCCGCAGTACGCCGGCGCCAAGCATGCTCTGAAGAGGCTATTCGACATCACGTTGGCCGCCGCGGCCCTGGTGGCGCTCATCCCTGTGTTTCTGGTCCTCGGGGTGATGATCAAGCGGGACAGCCCCGGGCCCGTGATCTTCAGGCAGGAACGGGTGGGTCGCGGCGGTGAGAAATTCAACATGCTGAAATTTCGGTCAATGGTCGAAACCGCGGAGGACGATCTCGCCGGGCTCCTGGAACACAACGAGGGCGCGGGTGTGCTCTTCAAGATGCACAACGATCCGCGGGTCACCGGGGTCGGCCTCTGGATGCGCAAGCACTCCCTCGACGAACTGCCGCAGTTCTGGAACGTCCTTAAGGGCGACATGAGCCTGGTCGGTCCACGGCCCCCGCTGCAGCGCGAGGTCGACAACTACCACCACAAGGTGCTCCGGCGGCTCTACATCAAACCGGGCCTGACAGGCATGTGGCAGATCAATGGGAGATCGGAGCTGAACTGGCGTGACAGCGTCCGCCTGGATTTGTACTACGTCGAAAACTGGTCGCTGGCCGGAGACCTGATCATCCTTTGGCGCACAGCAAAGATGCTCATCAATCCGGTCGGGGCCTACTGACAAACCAAGGGTTTCTGTTCTACAAAAATTGAGAAAGGCAAGGCAATGACCACACTTGTTTCGGGGGCTGGTGGATTCATCGGAGGCCATTTGGTGGCCCAACTCCTCAAAGACGGACAATCAGTCCGGGCAGTAGACCGCAAGCCTTTTGCAGAGTGGTACCAGGTGCACCCGGAGGCGGAGAACATCCAGGGCGACTGCTCGCTGCTGGAGACGGCCCGCGAGGTCAACCGGGGCGTGCAGTACGTCTACAACCTCGCCGCCGACATGGGCGGCATGGGCTTCATTGAGAACAACAAGGCGGCCTGCATGCTGACTGTGCTCACCAGCACTCACATGCTCATGGCAGCGCAGGAAGCAGGCGTTGAGCGGTTCTTCTACAGCAGCTCAGCCTGCGTTTATGCTGCCGGACATCAAACGTCCTCTAACGTCATCGCACTGCGTGAAGAAGACGCGTACCCCGCACAGCCGGAGGACGGCTACGGATGGGAGAAGCTCTTTACCGAGCGCATGGCCCGGCATTACCGCGAGGACTTCGGGCTGCAGACCAGAATCGCCCGGTATCACAACGTCTACGGCCCGCACGGCACTTGGGACGGTGGGCGGGAGAAGGCGCCGGCCGCACTCTCGCGCAAGTTCGCACGGGCGGCACTGACAGGCGACACCAATCTTGAGATCTGGGGCGACGGGGAACAGACCCGCAGCTTCATGTACATTGACGACTGCATCCAGGGCACTAAAGACGTCCTGCGCGGCGATTTGACCGAGCCCGTCAATCTTGGATCCTCTGAGTTGGTCTCGATCAACCAGATGGTGGATCTCCTCGAGCAGATCTCCGGCACCGTGGTGACCAGGCACTACAAGCTCGACGCCCCGCAGGGAGTTCGCGGGCGGAACAGCGACAACACTCTCTTCCATGCCACGTACGGCTGGGAGCCGTCCATCACGCTCCGGACCGGACTGGAAAAGACCTACGAGTGGATCTTCGACCAGCTCAAGGCGCAGGGGTGAACCCCCGTGCGCATCCATATTCACGACTTCGCCGGGCACCCGTTCCAGGCGGAGCTCTCCCGGGAACTCGCCGCGCGGGGACACGACGTCGAACACGCCTACGCGACCCAGTATCCCAGTGGCAAGGGAAAGCTGGAGCGCCTGGACGGTGACCCGGACGCGCTGACTTTCCGCGGAATCACCGCCGTGAGGACCTTCGAGAAGTATTCGCCGTTGGGACGGATGCGGTTCGAGAAGTCATTTGCCCAAGCTTGGGTCAGCCACCTCGAACAGGCCCGTCCCGATTGCGTCGTGGCATGCAACGTTCCGTTGTTCGTCCTGAACAGATTCAGCTCAACGATGGCAAAGTCGGGGCAGCCCTGGGTGTTGTGGCATCAGGACCTCTTCAGCAGAGCCATCGGAGAAGAGATCAGGAAACGGCTGCCTGCGGCTGTCGGTCCGGCAGCGCAGCGATGGGTCACGCGCACGGAGAAGAACCTCGTCCGCAGTGCCAGTCAGGTCGTCGCAATCGGCGAGGAATTCCGCCGGGCGTACCGGCGCTGGGGCCTCGATGTGCGCCACGTTTCTGTCATTCCAAACTGGGCGCCGCTCGGTGAGATCCTGCCCGGGCCAAGGGACAACGGGTGGGCGCGCGCCCATCTCCCGCAGGGCCGGGAGATCCGTCTGCTCTATGCCGGAACGCTCGGCCGGAAGCACAATCCGCTGCTGTTGATTGATCTCCTGCGCGCAGCCGTGGGCAAGGGCATCCCGGCGCGTCTCGTGGTCGCCTCGGAGGGGGAAGGGATTGAAGCCGTGCGCCAGATCGCGGAGCGGCAACCGGAATTGCCGATCACCCTGCTGCCGTTCCAGCCTGCTTCCGAACTCTCTGAAATGCTCGGCTCCGCTGATGTGCTCCTGGCCCTCCTGGAGCCCGGGGCGTCAAAGTTTTCGATACCCAGCAAGGTGCTCTCGTCCTTGGCGGCCGGCCGCCCCGTCCTGGGACTCATGCCGCAGGACAATCCAGCGGCCGTGGACATCGGGGCGGCCGGCGGGTATGTCGGGACTCCGGACGCGCAGGGTGTGGTGGGTGCCTCCGATTGGCTCCAAGGGATGGTCCAGTCGCCAGGGGCGCTTGTCTCCGCCGGAGAGCGAAGCCGCCAGCTTTCCGTCGAGCGGTTTGGTATTGGTCCGATCGCCACCCGATTCGAAGAAGTGCTGGCCAAAGCCGTTGCGGACCGCCGTCTGGCACCACAAGGGTCCGCGCAGACTGCCGAGGCGGTGTCCTGATGCCAGCAAAATCATCGCCGGACGCCGGACCAGGGCGGCAGACGCCTGTCATTGATCTGGCTCAGGCGCCGGGCGCCGGTGAGGCCTGGGACCGGCCACGGGCGATTGTCTATCTGTGGGGGGCCTGCGAGCTATTGTTCGTGAGCAACCCCTGGCAGATAAGTTCACGGCTCCGGGTCGCCGTGCTGCGGGCTTTCGGCGCCGAGATCGGTCCGGGCGTCACATTCCGGCCCCGCACCCGCGTCAAGTTTCCGTGGAAGCTGCACATCGGGGCCGGCTGCTGGATTGGTGAGGGCGTCTGGTTCCACAACCAGGACGATGTCTACATCGGCGCCAACGCTGTGGTTTCACAGGAATGCTTCATCACCACGGGAAGCCACCGGGCCCGCAGCGACATGGGCCTGATAACCAGCCCCGTTTACATTGACGATGGTGCATGGGTCACCTCGCGTTGCATGGTGCTCGGCGGAGCCCACATTGGCCAGTCAGCCGTCGTGGAGCCGCTCACCGTCGTCCGTGGTGAGGTTCCGCCGAATGCTGTCTACGGGCGGGTGCCCGGCCCCTCAGTGATCAGAGAACGGTTCCGGGGAAATGATGTCCTGTGATGGCACAATGCATCCTAGGGGGTAGCCATGGTGGCCAGGGTCTTGGAAATCAACGCGTACATCTTGTCGGCGAGGTACTGATGGCCGGCGTCGGTCGGGTGGACGCCGTCGGCGCCGATGAGCTTGGAATCGGCGCCGAAGAACCAGCGCTCGCTCAACGGGTCGACGAACTGAATGCCACCGGCAGACGCTGCCCCGGCGATCGCCTTGCTGTCACTGGTGATGAAGTCCGGCACCCGCTCGTTGACCCAGGCCGGCCCGACGACGATCAGCTTCGCGTGGGGCGCCCGCTCGTGGATCTTTGTGTAGAGATCCGTCGCAGCCGCAGCCATCGTTGCAGGGTCCTGCTTACCGTCGTTCCTGCTCCCAAAGACGAGAACCAGATCTGCCGTCGAGCGCAGGCTGGTGGTGGCGGCTTCGGCGAACGTGACTTTCTCGGTTCCCCTGACGATGTACCCGGCGCCGGGATGGCCGATGACGTTCATGTCGACCGGATGGGATTCCGAGTAAAAGCGGGACCCGACGATCTTTGCCCAGTTTGCTGCTCCGTAGCCACCCTGGTCGGAGCCAACAACGTAGGAGTCGCCGATGATGTCAACGTTTGGGACCGCGGCACGGCTCGATTCCGGCGTGCTGGCAGCTGGAGCCGGCGAGGGAGCGGCCCCGTTGCCCCGCGCGGTGAATGCCAGCACAGCAATCATGACCGCCACGACGGCCAGCAGGCCAAATCCAAGTTCTTTCACGTGACGGAACCGGAAGGATGATCTGGTCCTGTTTGCGCTCTTCAGAAAATCCATTCGCAAAGACTATCGGCAATCCACTCTCGAGGGGGAAGTGAATGCAGAAGATACCAGCTTCGGTCCTGATTCAGACGAAAAATGAAGAGGCGAGCATCGAGAGGTGCCTGGCGGCACTGAGCGACTTTGACGAGGTCATCGTGGTCGATTCAAACAGCGCCGACCGGACCGCGGAACTTGCCGCCGCCGGCGGTGCGACCGTTATCAACTTCACCTGGAACGGGGCCTACCCGCAGAAGAAGCAGTGGCAGCTTGAACATGCGCCGACGCGCCACCCGTGGATCCTGTTCCTTGACGCCGACGAATTTCCGAGCCGGGAACTGATCGAGGAAATCGCCGTGATCGTCTCGGATCCGCTGGAACGCCGTGTGGCTTTCGACATCCCCATCTCCTATCACTTCGCTGGCAAGGTCCTCAAACACGGCCACCGGGTGGTCAAGCGTTCGCTGTTGAAGCGGGGCTTCAACCGCTATGAGGACACTGGTTTGGTGAATCTCCCGGTGATGACAGAGCTGGAAGTGCACTACCAGCCAGAGGCGACAGGTGAGGTGGGACGCACAGCGGGCCTGCTGGCACACCACGATCTGGATCCGGTCCGCACCTGGTTCGACAGGCACAACAAGTACTCCGACTGGGAGGCCTACATCCATGCCGACCCGGCCATGCGGCGCTCGGTGCGCTCGTCGAAAAGCATGCAAGGCCAGCGCTTTGATGTCGTCCCGTTCAAACCAGTTGCCTTCTGGGTCTACAGCTACATCGTCCGGGGCGGCTTCCTGGACGGACGGGCCGGCATGGACTACGCCGTCGCCCTGGCCACGTACTACTGGCAGATCGGCCTGAAGACCCGCGAACTACAGCAAAACGGCAGCCGGCTGGCTGAGCATGTCTGAAAATCGCGCATCGTCGAGGCCGCCCCTGAGCGTGCTGCAGATCGGCGGCCTGGCCGGCCCGGGGGCCGTCGCGGGCGGCGTCTGGGCGGTCGCGCGCATGCAGACTGCAGCGCTGGTGCGCCGCGGTGCCGCTGTTGAACTCGTCGGGGGCTGGCTCGGCGGCCGGCCGGCCACTCGCCCGGAACCGCATGAAAGAATTTTCCGCGTCCGGCGCCCTTTCCGGGGCGCGCGTCTCAGGGGCCTGATTGGGGTTGGCCTCGTCAGGCATGTTTGGGACCGGAGCCGCCAGGTCGACGTCGTCCAGCTGCACCTCTGCCGCGACTTCATCACGACCTTCAGCGCCCTGGTGCTCCGCGGTGCTGCCATTCCCGTCATCGCGCAGGCCCACGGCATGCTGGCAGCGCCGCGTTCGCGCGGGTTGCGGGTGTTCGATGCGCTGATCTTCCGTCGGGCGATGCGGACGCCGCAAATATGGCTGACCCTGACGGAGGCCGAAGAAAAGAACCTTGAGTCCCTCGGCGTGCCGAGGACGAAGATGCGCAGGGTGGTGAACGCTACAGCCGACCCCGGCACCGTGTGGGAAGACCCGCAGACCCCCACCTTTCTGTTTGTTTCGCGGCTGGCGGCGCGCAAGCAGCCCACGGTGTTCGTCGAGGCAGCCATTGCCCTCCTGCGGGGGGGATCGGAAGCCCGGTTCGTGGTTGCCGGACCTGACCAAGGCGAACTGGAGAGCGTGCACCGTTTGATCGAGGCTTCAGGCTTCCGCGACCGGTTCGATCTTCCGGGGGAGTTGACGGAACCCCAGGTGCTGGAGGCGCTGTCCCATGCGACCGCCGTCGTTTTGCCCGCCCGCCACGAGCCTTACCCGATGGTGATTATCGAGGCGGCGGCTGTGGGTACGCCCATCATCCTGACCTCGGAATGTGGACTGGCCGCGCCCTTGCAGAAAGCGGGCGCGGCGGTTGTCGCCGCGCCCACGGCCGGGGCCTTCCACGCAGCCATGGCCACAGTGGCGGCCAGCCAGGATCTGCGGCTCCGGCTGAGTGCGCGGGCCCGTGAGCTGCACCTGGGTCTCTGGTCTGCCGAATCCCTCGCGGAAAGCCTCCTGGGATTGTATGCGGAGGCGATAGATGCTGGCCGGCAGTGACCTCCGGAGCCCGGTCAGCCTGCCGGGCGAGAGGAAGTCAGGAATCGGCGCGGCGCTGGCGATCCTGACTTTCTTGTGTTTTGCCGTCGCCATACCGCTCATCCTGCGGTCGACGTCGGAAGCCACCTACAGCGATACTGACTTCCTCATCCGATATTCGGTGCTCCTTTATGCGGCTTTCCGCATGAGTGCCATTCTCTGGAAAGACCAGGTGCGACCGGTAGCCGGTGTCTTCTGGATGTTCGTCTATGTCTGCCTGGGCGTGGTTCCATTGGCCCAATTGTCGACCGGCGCGTCAACCATCCTTGCCGTCCAGGTCGACGACTCGACCTTGTACGCGGCAACCGCCATCACTCTTCTTGGCTGCGTCAGCTTCGACCTGGCCTATCACCTCAGACTCTTCAAGAACTTGGGCGGCCCGGCGCCCGTGCGCAAGCTGCGGAGCATGGAAACCCTGAGGATCTTTGCGACAGCCGCGATCCTGGGCGGGCTGATATACGTGGCTCAGGTCGGCGGAATCAGCGTGTTCTTTGCCAGCCGGCAGGAGGCGAGCCAGGCCCTGGACCAGGTGAGCCCCGACAGCGGACAAGCCGCCCGGGCGATCATCTCCGCCTTCGGCTCCGTAACCTGCCTGGTGGCGCTCATTTTCTACATCCACATTTTCCGGGTCCTCCGAAGTTCCCTCAACCTGCTTGACTCCGTATTAATAGTCGGCCTGGTGGTGCTCAATGTCGTCGTGAACAACCCGATCTCCAACTCGCGTTACTGGACGCTGGCCGTGCTTTTCGGCCTGGTCATGCCGCTCATCGGGTCACGCAAAGCCCTCTTCAACTTGGCGATCGTCGGCGGGGTAGTGGCGGCGATCTTCCTTTTTCCGCTAAGCGACATCACCCGCCGGGCAGCGGGGACCGGCGTCATGCTCCAGACGGATTCGGTGTGGCGGATGATCTCGACCAAAGACTATGACCAGTTCAGCATGCTCGCGAATACCCTTGGGTTCACCCGGGATGAGGGACTGACCTGGGGGTACCAGTTCCTTGGCGCCGTGCTGTTTTGGGTGCCGCGCGTCGTCTGGCCGACCAAACCGCTCGACAGCGGTGTTGAGGTCGGCCAGTGGATGAGCAGTGCCAACGTCAACCTGTCGTCCCCGCTGTGGGCAGAGGCCTGGATCAATTTCGGAGTCCTCGGGGTGGCGGTCACATTCGCCCTGCTGGGACTGCTGAGCAGAAGGCTCGACGTCGGCTTCGGCACGGGTGCCTTGTCCGCCGGATCGGTGGGCTATCTGGGCGTCGCCATCTTCTCCGGGTACATGTTTATCCTGCTCCGCGGCTCTTTGCTGCAGTCGATGGGGAGGCTGCTGATCCTCGCCCTGGCCATTGCTGTTCTGAGCGTGAGCGCCAAACGAAAGCCAGGTGACACGAAATGAGTACGGACAAGCTCGAGCGTCCACATGCCGCAGGGCCCGGTTTTGCCCAGTCCTTCAGGGAGCTCAGCCTGGCGCAGAAGGGCAAGAAAGGGGTGCCCCTGTACTGCCTGTACGTCAACCGGCCGGCCGGCCGGGTGGTCGCAGCCGCGCTCAGGAACACCCGGTTCGGGCCAAACCAGGTGACTTTCGCTGGGGCGTTCCTTACCTACGGGGCGTTGCTATGGCTGGCCCTCGGGGCAGGAACCGGGGCAGGTTCCGCGCTGGTGGGAGTAGTGCTCGCCGCCGGGTTTGTCCTCGACTCCGCAGACGGGCAGCTGGCAAGGCTCCAGGGACGGAGCTCAAAATTGGGTGAGTGGCTCGACCACGTGCTGGACAGCGGGCGGATCGTCGTCCTGCACGGAGCCGTTTTCTGCTTCCTCCTGCGCACAACTTCCATTCCGGCGCTGCAGCTGGCCGCGCTGTGCGGCGTGTTCCTTTTCGCCAACTCCACAATCTTCTTCGCCGGCGCACTGTTCGATCAGCTGACCCGCCAGGCGGGGCAGCGCCCGTCACCTCCCGGCCACGATGCCTCAACTTCGATAAAGCGATCAATCCTCACGTTGCCAGTCGACTACGGCGTGACGTGCCTGGCCCTGATGACAGTGCCGTGGATCAACATATTCCTGCCCAGCTACGCGGCTTTGGCGATCTTCCATTGCGTCTTCTGCGCCGCCTATGTGGCGAAGTTTTCCCGTGCCCTGGCAAGGATGGACTAGATGGCCCGCCTGAGCAGGTATGTCGCCTTCGGCGATCAGGCCGTATCCAGCATCTCGAACTTCGTCGCGGTAGCCATTACGGCCAATGTCGCGACCCCCGGCCAGTTCGGTCAGTTCTCCTTGGGCTATGCGGGGTTGCTCCTGTTCCTGGGCGCCCAGCGTGCGCTTATCGGAGAGACAATGCTGGTCAAATACTCCGCCGCGGGCTCCCTGAAAGCCCCGGTGAGAAGAGGCGTTTTGGGTGCCAGCGTACTGGTCGCAGCCGCCACCGTTCCGTTGCTGCTGGCCGGCGCCGTCGTGGCTGACCAATCGGCCCGCCTCATCTGGTTTGTCATCGCCGCGAGCCTGCCCTTCGTGCTCCTCCAAGACACACTCCGGTATTTGTTTATCTGCGAGCACCGTCCATGGCGGGCGCTGCTCATCGACGCTGTGTGGGCCGTCTTGTCGATCACGTCCATGGTGGCTGTCGCGGCCACCACCGGAGCCGTGTGGGCCGTCGTTCTGTGCTGGGGCGGCGGCGCAGCGGCAGCATTGGTCCTGGGACTCCTGCTGGGGCGGGTGCTGCCTTCGCTGCGCGACGGCAGGCGCTGGCTGGGCGTCAACCGTAACCCCGGGCTTCGCTATCTCGGGGAGTTTTCAGCGCTCAACGCGTCCAACTTCGTCGTGCTGTATCTCTTGGCGCTGCCTCTGGGTGCTGCTGGCGTGGGTGCGCTGCGGGCGGCGCAATTGCTGTTCTCGCCCCTCAACACCGCCTTTTCCGCCATCAAGATGGCTGTCATTCCCGAGCTCGTGCGCTCCAAGGGCACTGCGGTCTTTCGAATGCGGCTGATCGAAACGGCTGTGGTCGTGGCAGCCATGGCCGGGCTGTGGGGCGCGGCCGTCATGCTGCTGCCGGGCTCCATAGGGGCCCTCGTGCTCGGCGCGTCCTGGGAGGCCGCGTCCGGGCTGCGACTTCCTTACTTGGTGCAATACGTCGCGATGGTTCCCTACACCGTCTTGCTGGCCTACTACAGGTCCGTCCAGGCGAACAGGCTGTCGACGCTCATGCGGGCAGTTCTGGCCCTGCTGACGCTTGTGCTGCCCCTTGCCCTGGCGTATGCGGGCGGCACCGTTGGCGCCGCCTGGGCGTTTGCGCTGGCAGTCGCGGCCGCGGTTGTCGTCGGGGGGACCGCCACCGTTGTGTCGAGATCCCGTTCCCGTTCCCGGACAGAATCGTCGTTGCATCGGCCCGATCCGGCGGAAGTCGAGCTCCGGCGGGCTGCTGACGCCCGGTGAGCGCGGCAGAAACACGGCGGGTGGCCGGCCCTGACCGGCATCCGGTCTAGGTGACCGTGACACCCCTGAACTGGACGGGGACCGGGGCAGGGTAATCCTTGCAGAGACTGATGTAGCCCCCGCGATACTCCCGGTCCATCGTCTCGCCTGACCAGCCGGCGCCGTCTACCCTCGAGAACCGGATGGAGGACGGCGTAACGTCGATTTTGAAGTGCATCCATTCTCCGGGCTTCACGGGTGACGTCGCGATCGTCTGTAGCCGTGTGCCGGCGGGATTGCCTGGGTCGCGCCGGTACAGGACCAGCTCTCCGGCCGGCCGAATGATCAGGTGATATCCCCCGACGCTGCTTGGCACCAACACCCGGTAGGGGTTGTCATCCTGTTGCCCGAACGCGATTCCGGCGTGCTGAAGGTTCGACGGAAGTTCCTGGGGCCAGCACATTTCGAACGTAATGCTGTGGATCTCTTTCGTGACAGGACCCATTGAACCCAGCCGGTAGCTGAAGTTCTCGCTTTTATCCAGCACTACTGATGCCGATGCCGCGTCGATCACCGGTTGGGCTCCCCAGCCTTGGTCAACAGTCCAAGGAAGGTCGCCGGCGGCCCGGGAACCGGTCGAGAACGTGTCTTGAGATTCCGCGGTCGCCGATGTCACATAGGGGATGTTTGAGCACATCAGGCCTTGAACGCCCAGGCTGGTCACGCGGTTGGCAGCGGAACGGGTATGGATTTCCCAGCAAATGACGGGCTTGCCGTAGGCCACGACCTTGCGGACCGTCGCGTCATCGGCGGTGTGGTAAACGCCAAGATAATCGAATCCGGCGGCGAGCTCGTCCAAACGGGGAATGGCATCCGGCATGAAGTACCCCCACGTTTTGTAGCCGCGCTTGGCGGCTGCCGCAACCTGGAGGGCGGGGGCCGGTTGCTTCCAGATGAAATGCTCGGTGGAATTCGGGTAGCTGTCCATCAGGTCAAGAAGCGTTCTCGTGTTCGTGCCTTGTTTGTCTTCGATGAAGATGACATGCGAAGCCGCGAACCGGTCAAGGACGTCCCGTAGCTTCGGAATGGGCTCAAGGGCCGTCGACGGACCAAGCCAAGCGCGGGCATCGACCCGGAGGCCGCTGAGCTCGGCATAGGTAAGTTCCGCGACCTTGCGGTTTTGCCCGGTCACCCTGAGCGCACTTTGGTCGTGATGGCACACCAGCACGCCGTCCTTGGTGGCGTTCACCGAAACTTCGAGCGCCGGAATACCGGAATTCACCGACTGCTCATAGGCATGCATAGTGTGTTCCGGCCAGTTATCTCCTGAGCCGCGGTGAGCCACAATAAAACGATCATTTTCGAATAGCGTGGCTACTGTGTGAATTGGTGGAGCTTGAACAGGCGGACGAGCGGGCGTGCATCCGGCCAGAAATAATCCCGATGCTCCAAGGAAGATGGCCTGGCGCCGGGAGAGCGCTCTGCGATTGTCCGGAATATTCCCAGTGCCGGTTCCTGATTTCCCCGCACTTCGATTTGCCTGCATTTCACGCCTTCAATGACTCGTTGTCTTCAAGGCCGCCATCAAGCAGGTTCAGGGCGCGCCGCAGCAGGGTGCTGGAGGTGTGAACGGTGTAGGGAAAATACACCACCTCGACGCCGAGCGCCAGCATGCCGGCTTCGAGGCGGTTTCCCTTTTCTGTTCCGCGCCAATCATCGCCTTTGAAAATTACGTGGAAGCCAACGGCATGCCAGGCGTCTACTTTGTCCGGGTAGTTGTCGACCACCACCTCGTCGACAAGCCGGATATTCCTGACGATCTCAAGCCGTTCATGAAGAGGCACGACAGGCTCTCTGTTCTTCACGAGCAGTGTCGCTTCAGTGGAAGCCACTCCCGCGACCAGATAGTCGCAGTGCAACCGTGCATGTTTGAGCAGGTTGAGGTGCCCGACATGGAAAAGATCGTAGACACCGGATGCATAGCCGATACGAACAGTCACAACGAACTCGATTCTTCACGAATGCCGAATAGGTCATAGGCACCGGCCGGCCGTCGAGGCGCTGGGCTGGTCCCCCCAATTCCATGCTGAGGGTGTTATTGGCTGACGGAAAGCACTTTGGGGAGAAACGCGTGGGCGGGCGGCTAAAGCAGGTAGCGGGACTAGTAAGACAAGTAGGAGGGGTGGAAAAGCTAGTAGGAGCAACCGTTCCCGCCCTTGGTCTTTGCTGATTTGATCTTGGTAGCTTCAGCCCTGAAGTTCATGATTACGTAACCGGGGGGGACTCCATGCGTCAAAAAATCCCAGCTGTTCTAGCGGGCATAGCGCTAGCGGTGGCGCCGTTAATTGCCACCAGCAGCTCCGCGCTCGCTCTATCTCCGGGAGTTGCGTTTTCCGCCAACGCCCTCCCGACTTGGCAGACAAACGGCGTTGCCTGGACCATGGCCCAGTCAAACGGTGTTGTCTACGCCGGCGGAACTTTCACCCAGATCCGGCCTCCTGGCACCGCCGCCGGTAGCGCCCAGTCAAGAAATGCGGTGAACTTCGCGGCCTTCGACGCGTTCACCGGTAACCCGACTTCCTGCGCCTTGTCAGTGACGGGCGGCACAGGTACAACCGTTCGTGCCCTGGCGGTAACTCCGGACGGCAGTCGGCTCTATGTGGGCGGTCTGTTTGGGGCCATCAACGGCGTCAACACCACCCGCATCGCTGCCGTCAAGCTTCCTGGCTGCACGGTAGACACGACCTTCCGGCCGGCAATCGTCTCGGCCACAGTCCGGACAATCGCCGCAACCGACACCGCCGTCTATTTCGGTGGCGACTTCCAAACGGTCGGGACCGAGGCCCGCAGCCGTTACGCGGCCATGGACTCAAACGGCGCGCTCCTTCCATGGGCGCCGGCCGTCAACGCGTCAGCCCGCGCGCTGGACATCCCCGCCGGCCGCAACGTGGCCGTCCTCGGTGGCGATTTCGCAACTGTGAACGGCGTGGCATCCCAGTCGATCGCCGTCGTCGACACGAACACCGGCGCGAACGTGAGGGCATACGGCGCAACGTTCATCTCGCGCACGTCATTTACAAAATCCATCGTTGACGACGGGCAGAACTTCTACATCGGCAACGAGGGCACCGGAGGCGGCGTCTTCGACGGACGGGCACGATTCAGCCTTGACACCTACGACCAGGTGTGGAGGGACACCTGCCTCGGAGCCACCCAGGCGGTGGACGTCTATGGCGGTGTCCTCTACGCCGCCAGCCACGAGCACGACTGCTCGACCATGAATGAAATGGCTGACGGCGTCCGGCAGCACCTGACGGCACAGAGCGTCAACGCCCCGGCACCCCAATTGGGGTGGAGCCCTGATACCAACGACGGGATTGGTGAAGGCATTGGCCCCAGGGCCATCGTCCACACGAATCGGGGTTCGGGCGACATGCTCTGGGTCGCCGGCGAATTCACCACCACCAACGGCACCGCCCAGCAGGGCCTGACCAGGTTCGGCCCCGGCCCGGGAACTGTGGCACCTTCCTCGCCCAGCAACGTCAGCGCGGAAAGCCTCAAGGCCGGCGAAAACCAGATCCGGTGGCGGGCCAGCCTCGACAACGACGACTCGGAGCTGAGCTACAGCGTCTACCGGAACGGCTCTTCGACCCCGCTGGGAACTGTTAATGCCAGCTCGCTGTGGTGGTCGACAGGCCAGGTGTCCTTCACGGACAAGACAGCCGTACCCGGAACGCAGTACAGCTACCGCGTCCGGGCGACTGACGGCACCAACACCGGTCCGCTCTCGGCCTCGGTGGCCGTCACAACAGCGAGGAACACCGCAGCCTACCCGGCCGCTGTCCTTGGGGCAGGTGCCAGTACGTACTGGCGGCTTGACGGCAACGGTCCGACGGTCGGCGCCGACAGCTCTGCGGGCAACAACCTGGAACTGAGCTATGGCGGACCGGCATTTGCCGGCGACACCGGAGCCATTGCCAATGACACCAGCCGCTCGACGACGTTCAATGGCACGAGCGCATTCGCCTACGGCCAGAATCGGGGCAATGCGCCCACCGTCTACAGCGCGGAGGTGTGGTTCAAGACGAACACGACCCGGGGCGGGAAGATCTTCGGCTTCGGCAGTGGCCAGCCCAACCGGCACGGTACCAATCCCGGACTCAGCAGCAGTTACGACCGGAACCTCTACATGACGAACGCGGGCACGCTGATCTACGGTGTCTACGTCAACGGCACAAGGACGGTTAGCTCGGTTCTGCCCTACAACGACAACGCCTGGCACCACGCCGTGGCGACGCAGGGCAGCGACGGCATGCGGCTTTACGTGGATGGAACCCAGATCGGCGCGCTGCCGAACCAGACTGCAGCGCAGGGCTACTGGGGTTCGTGGAAGATTGGCGGAGACCAGCTGAACAGCTGGCCGTTGCGGCCTTCGAGCAACTACTTCGCCGGCTCCATCGACGAGTTCGCCGTGTACCCGACGGTGCTTTCGGCGGCTCAGGTCACCGACCACTTCAACATCGGCAAGGGAATCGGACAGCCGGTCCC
Source organism: Arthrobacter sp. 01T425 (assembly GCF_056398725.1). NCBI lineage: Bacteria > Bacillati > Actinomycetota > Actinomycetes > Micrococcales > Micrococcaceae > Arthrobacter > Arthrobacter sp. 01T425. The sequence continues at coordinate 59,094 of NZ_JBFTPY010000005.1, forward strand.
CGACACACAAGCTCCCGCGGCCGTGACAGGAGTTGCGGCCGCGGTACATGCCAGTGATGTGGCCGTTTCCTGGAACGCAACCACCGACAACGTCGGGGTTACGGCATACCAGGTCCACCGTTCCGATACCAGCGGGTTCACCCCGTCAGCAGCCAGCCTCGTCGCCACGGTGAACGGGAGCACGCTCAGCTGGACTGACGCGGGCCGTCCGGCCGGAACGTCCTACTATCAGGTTCTCGCCGCCGACGAGGCCGGCAACATCAGCGGCCCGTCCAACGAAGCATCCGCAACGGTGGTCCCGCTCCCGCAGCCGGTCACGCTCACGCTGACACCGACCGCCGACACCTACGTGAATGCGGGAGCGCCGAATACCGCAACAGGGTCCTTCACGACCCTGGCCACCAGGGGTACGTCGGCTTACATCACCTACATGAGGTTCAATGCGTCCTCGCAGGTTCCTGCGGGCCAGCACCTCGTGTCGGCGACCTTGAAGTTCTCAACTACCGCGGACTCCTTTGCCGGGTCCGCCGATCCACAGCAGACGGTGGCGATGGCCGGTGACTGGTCCGAGGCGACGACGACCTACAACAACCGCCCACAAACCAGCAGCACCTTGCTGGGAACGCTGGCCGGTCCGACGGCACCGAACGCGTCGTACTCAATTTCGCTCGACGCGGCCGCAATCTCGGCAGCGCTCGCAGGTGACATCAACTTCTCGATGCAGAGCGCTGGAACCGACAACATGTGGTTCTTCTCGCGGGAAGCCACTGCTGCCAAACGTCCGGCCCTGGTCCTGAACTTCGAGCCGAATCCCTAGGTAAAAATAGCTCTCGAAAGAAAACATCCCATGTATAACGGTCTCTCGAAATCCCTGGGAATGGTGCTTCTGGCGGCTGCGGTCTTCGCAGCCGCCGGTTGCACCTCCCCCGGAAATCCCAACGCCACGTCCACGTCCGCCAACTCATCCTCCCCGTCCGCCTCAGCTTCTGAGGCTCCGGCCGCTCCTCCGGGGGCTTCCCCCTCGGCTCCCGCCACGGGAGCCAAGACAGCGGCACCTGCTAACACCCCCGCCGCCTCCGGCGAGGCGCAAACCCCGCAGGCTGCACCCAAGCCCACTTTTGCGCCTCCCGAGCAGCGGTATCTCGCTTCACGGGTCCCCCAGGGCACCGACCCGAACGCTGTCCTTCAAGTCGGACAGGAAAGCTGCGCCCAACTGGAAAATGTGAAAGCCACGGACCAGAAGGCCGTGGTGTCCCACTTGATCGAGAAGGTGGACGCGGAGGTGGTCGCTGCCATTAATGATCTCTGTCCCGGGCTCCAGCCCGAGCTCGATGCCGCGCGCCGCGGCTTCACCGACGGCGACTTCACCATCGGTGCGGCAGCGCCCAAGGAAGGCGGTGGTTCAATCTCCGCAGGTAAGTACGAGGCATGGAATCCCTCCTCGAACTGCACACTGGTGGCCTACGATGCAGCAGGCGGGTCGATTGCGCAATCGAACGGTACGTCGGCCTTCACCATCCCGGCCGGCACCGCCCGCGTCGTGTCGGATGGATGCTACACCTGGCTGGCCGCATGAAAACGCGCCGCTTCGCCTGGAATGCTGCAACCACCGCCTGTGAAAGGACCCGCAATGGACGTCCGTGAACAATTGCTTATTTTGCGCCGAAGCTGGCGCCTGATCACTGTCCTGGCGTTGCTGGGAACGATACTCGCGGGCGTGGCATCCTTGCTGACTCCCACGTCCTACACGGCATCGACGAGCCTTTTCGTTTCGACGCAGAACTCGGAAACGTCCGCGGAACTGCAACAGGGCAGTGTCTTCGCATTGGCGCGCGTCCAATCGTATGTGGACGTCACCTCAAAACCGACCGTGCTCCAACCCGTCATCGACAAGCTCAACCTCGGCATGACCCCGGAAGCCTTGGCCGCCAAGATCAAGACATCCACCGCGCGCAATACGGTGATCATCGAAATCGAAGCCAGGGACGGCTCCGCCCAGCGGAGCGCCGACATCGCCAACGCCGTCGCTGCCAGCCTCATCACGGCTGTCGCTGACCTGGAGCGGCCCACGAACGGAACGCCGACCCCGGTCCGGCTCAGCCCGGTGGACCACGCCACCACGCCGACCGAGCCGTCGAGCCCCAACGCGAAGCTGGACCTCGGCCTGGGCCTTTTGTACGGGCTCGCGGCCGGAATCGCGGCGGCCGTATTGCGCCATGTCCTGGACCGCAACATCCGGACGGAATCGGATTTGCGCAAGATGACTGATCTGCCGCTCTTGGCAGGAATCACTGAACAGACTGCCGGCCGTCTGCCAGGGGCCCCTCCCTCGGTCCTGGGCGGTTCGGGCGCGGAGGCGTTCCGCAAGCTTCGAACGAACCTCCAGTTCGCAGGTGTGAACCGGCCGATGCGCTCGATCGTTGTTACTTCCGCGTCAGCGGGGGAGGGGAAGAGCACGGTCGCGCTGAACCTTGCCGTCACGATCGCCAAGGGCGGCCAGAAGGTCATCCTCGTGGATGCGGATCTTCGTCTTCCCTCAGTTGCTTCAGCGACTGGAATCGAGGGGGGCATCGGACTCACCACTGTCCTTGTCGGAACGTCCAGCCTCGACGACAGCATCCAGTACTGGTCCGACGACGGTTTGGCGCTGCTGGCCTCGGGTCCTCTGCCGCCCAATCCCAGTGAACTGCTCGGTTCAGCAGCCATGAGCCGCCTTCTGGAGGAGTTGCAGAAAAAGTTCGACGTGATCATCGTCGATTCCCCGCCCATCCTCCCCGTCACCGACGCCAGTGTGCTGACCAAGAGCACCGACAGCGTGTTGCTGGTGGTCGGAACGAAGAGGGTGAGCCAACACAGCCTGGCCAAGGCAATCGACCAGCTCAATTTTGTCGACGCCAACATTCTCGGCGTCGTCCAAAACAGGATCCCCCGTCGGGGCCCCGACGCCAACACGGCGTACGTTGCCGGATACGGCGCCGAACATCCCGATCGCATCCCTCCCGTCGACAACCGCGACGACGGTTCCTTCCGGCCCGCCCACGTTCGCCGTGGCAAGTTCGCGAGTGTGGAAACCTGATGATGACTGCCGGGTTGTCCGGGCCCTGCCTTTGGCGGGGCCCTTTGGCGGGTCTTCTTTGGCGGGCCCCGCAGGGCGATGAGCGACGACCGCCCTGGGGTGGCCCCGTAACTCTTCGGTAAAGGACCTGGAGCCGCCGCGGTACTGGCGGTCCGGGCGAATATCCTGAATTGGTTAGCTGCAGTGTTGGGGGAAGCGGGCTACGCCCATTGCCGTCCGCCAAGCAAGGATTTTCGTGGCATTCGCAGAGTACGACGTCGTCATCCACCGTGACGCCATGAGCGTGTACAACTTCCTCCTGGACCCGGGCCACCTGCCACTCTGGCGGGAGGGGGTCCGGAGCGTGGAACTACACTCCGGTGCCGCCGGCGCCAAAGGTGCCGTGTACCGGCAGACGGTCGCCGGACCGGGCGGACGACCCGTGGCCGCAGACTTCGAAATTGTCGAAGCCCGGACGGGGGCTGAGATCCAGTACCAGGTCATCGTCGGGCCGGCCCGGCCGCACGGCGGCTACTACCTGAGCACCGAGGGTCCCAGCACCCGCGTCCGATTCGCCCTGAACTACGAGCCCAGGGGGTTCATTGTCCGCCTGACTAAACCCTTCCGCCGGCGGATGAAGGCCGAGGTCGGCCAACTCGAGCGGCTCAAGTCCCTCCTCGAAGATATGCCCGCTACGGAATAGACGCCCTGTTGGAGTAACACTTGGCGGCTGCACCCGTTCATGAAGCCGGGCAGGGCCCCGTGCGGTATTTTTGAACCTGTGCTGATCTCTGACCGCGACATTCGAACCGAAATTGACTCCCAGCGGATTGTCCTCGAACCCTTCGACCCCGACATGGTCCAGCCGTCCTCGGTGGACGTCAGGATCGACAAGTTCTTCCGGCTGTTCGACAACCACAAATACGCCCACATTGACCCGGCCGAGGAACAGCCCGAGCTGACCCGCCTGGTGGAAGTTGAGTCCGGCGAGCCGTTCATCCTGCACCCGGGGGAGTTCGTCCTTGGCTCCACGTACGAGACCGTGACGCTGCCGGATGACATCGCGGCCCGCCTCGAGGGCAAGTCCTCGCTCGGCCGGCTCGGCCTACTGACGCACTCGACGGCGGGTTTCATCGATCCCGGATTCTCCGGCCACGTCACGCTGGAACTGTCCAACATGGCCACGCTGCCCATCAAGCTCTGGCCCGGCATGAAGATCGGCCAGCTGTGCTTCTTCCGGCTGTCCTCGGCCGCGGAGCACCCGTACGGTTCGGGGGAATACGGTAACCGCTACCAGGGCCAGCGCGGGCCCACGGCCAGCCGCAGCCACCTGAATTTCCACCTCACCAACATCTAGGCGGGACGGCTGCCAGGCCGGACGGCCGCGCCGGCCAAGCCAGCCTCCTGGCCGGGCACCCAGTGCGCTGAGTCGCAGGGCGGCAGCGTTACGCCGGGCCCGGGGTCCGGAACGCGGGCCGCCGTGCCGGACGGCGCAGGAGCCGGACCAGCGGCTCCACAAAGCGGGCGGCCAGCGGCCCCACGATCGCCATGATCAGAACGTAGGCGGTGGCGAGGGCTGCCAGATCGGCGGGCACCACGCCGGAGGCAACGGCCAGGCCGGCGATGACAATCGAGAACTCGCCGCGTGCGATCAGGGCCGCGCCCGCGCGGTAGCGGCCGGGAATGCCAATCCCGGCCCGCTTGGCCGCCCAGTACCCGGTGACCACCTTGGTGGCTGCCGTCACCAGGGCCAGCAGCAGGGCCCAGCCCAGGACCGGGGGGATGGACCGGGGGTCGGTGTTGAGGCCAAAAACCACAAAGAAGATGGCTGCGAAGAGGTCACGGAGCGGTTCCAGGACGCGGGTGGCGCTGTGGGCCGTGGCGCCGGAAATCGCGATGCCGAGCATGAAGGCGCCCACTGCTGCGGAAACCTGCATCGCGGCCGCGAGCCCCGCGACCAGAAGTGCAGCGCCCAGCAGGTTGAGCAGGAAAACCTCGGAGTTTTCGCTGTGCACGGCCTTGGACACGTGGTGTCCGTGCCGCAGGGCCACCACCAGGACCAGGCTGACGACGGCCAGGGAGATCCCCACCGTCTGCAGCCCCAGCAGGATGCTGACGCCGGCCAGCGTGGCGGTCAGAACCGGCAGGTACACGGCCATGGCGAGGTCCTCGAACACCAGGATGGACAGGACCACCGGAGTTTCCCGGTTGCCGATCCGGCCAAGATCCGTGATGACCTTGGCGGCGATCCCGGAGGATGAAATGTAGGTGACGCCGCCCATCACCATGGCCCCCACGACGCCCCATCCCAGCATCACCGCGAGCCCGGCACCGGGCAGGAAATTGAGCAGCAGGTCCAGGACGCCGGCCTGCCAGGACCGCCGCAGGCCGGTGACGAGCTCGGACGCCGTATATTCCAGCCCAAGCATAAGCAGCAGGAGAATTACGCCGATCTCGCCGGAAAGGTGCGCGAACTCGTGCATGCCTTCGAGCTTGACCAGGCCCCCGGCCCCGAAGAACAGCCCGCCCACCAGATAGAGCGGGATGGGGGACATGCCGATCCGCCCGGCCAACCTGGCCAGCAGGCCGAGGCAGAAGACGACGGCCCCCAGCTCGATCAGGGTCAGCGCGAGCGGATCCATCCGGCTTATCCGTTGCGCAGGATGCCGGCCGCCGTGTCCAGGCCTTCTTGCGTACCCACCGCAACGAGGAGGTCACCGGGGTGGAGGACGACGTCGGGTCCCGGGGAGGGCACGACCTCGCCTTCGCGCATAATAGCCACGATCGAGACCCCGCTGCGGGTCCGGATGCACGCCTTCCCCATCGGCTGGTTCTGGAAGGGTGACTCAGCGCTGATCGAAAACTGGCGCGTGACAATACCCGGGATTTCCCGGTGGGCTTCCGAGAGCTGCATGGCGATGCGCTGGCCGCCCAGGAGGTTGCCCAGGGCGGCGGCCTCATCCGCAGTCAGCGGGACAGAGGCCTGGCAGGTGTCAGGATCGTCCCAGGTCGAGACGATGAGTTCCGTCTGGCCCTCGCGGTATTCGACAACGCCGATCCGGCGTCCGGAGGCAGTCATGAAGTCCTTGCGCCGGCCGAGGCCGGGGAGGTCCGTCTCATCCACGTTCATACCCTCAGCCTAGTGCGCGAACCGTTGATTCGGCCGCCTCAGGACTCGGGGACCACCGCGATTTCGGTCTGATCGGGGGCCTTGACCGGCAGGAGCACGAGCAGGCCCACGAGCAGCACCACCATGATGCCGAGGATGCCCCAGCGCTGGGCCTCGCCCTCCGCTACGAAGGGTGCGGCGACGGCGATGCACAGCGTGAAGAGCGCGGGGGCGAGGAAGCTTACGGCCCGGCCCGTGGTGGCGTAGAGGCCGAAGAGCTCGCCGGATTCGCCGTGCGGGGCGAGCCTGGCGAGGTAGGCGCGGGAGGACGACTGGGCCGGCCCCACGAAGAGGCACAGCAGCAGGCCGAAGACCCAGAACGTGGTGGTCCCTGCCCAGGCCATGCCAAAGAACTTGTAACTGCCGTTGCCGAGGACCAGGATCGCGGTACCCGCGACCAGCAGGCCGGCCAGAGACGCGATAATCACGGTCTTCGGCCCGATCCTGTCATCCAGGAAGCCGCCGAGGATGGCGCCGGCGGCCGCCACGACATTTCCGAAGATCGCGAAGAAGATGACGTCCTTGAGCTCGAAGCCAAAGGTGCCGGCCGCGATCACCCCGCCGAAGGTGAAGACAGCTGCCAGCCCGTCCCGGAAGATGGCGCTCGCGAGGAGAAAGTAGATGGTGTGCGGGCTGGTCCGGTAGATCGCCTTGATGCGCCGTACGAGCAGGCCGTAGGAGGCGAGGAACCCCAGTCCTGCGCCCCGGTCCGAGCGCGGCAGCTCCGGGACCGCGAACAGCACGGGCAGTGCAAAGACGAGGAACCACAGGGCCGAAAACACCGCCACCAGCCGGATGTTCAGGCTGTCCGCGGTGGAGGCGCCAAACCAGTTCACGCTGGGCTGGACGAAAAGCTGGAGCACAACCAGCAGCGCGACGATGCCGCCGAGATACCCCATTCCCCAGCCGAAGCCGCTCACTTTGCCGATGTTCCGCGGGGTGGAGATCTGGGTGAGCATGGCGTTGTAGTTGACCCCGGCAAACTCGAAGAAGACGTTGCCCAGCGCTATGAGCGTGACGCCCAGGATCAGGAAGTCCGGCCGCGGGAAGACAAAGAAGCACAACCCGGTCAGGACGACGACGGCGGCCGTGTTGACCCCTAGCCACATCTTCCGCCGGCCGCCCGTGTCCGAGCGCTGCCCGGTGACCGGGGCCAGGAGGGCAACGGCCACGCCGGCGACGGCCAGCGCGGCGCCCAGGACTGCCGAGGCCTGGTCCTCCCCGCCGAATGCCTTGGAGGTCAGGTAGACGGTGAAAACGAACGTTGTCATGACGGCATTGAAGGCTGACGAACCCCAGTCCCACGAGGCCCACGCGAGGATCCGGCCACGGTGCGGGACGGGACTTCCCGATTCCAGTTCCGAGGGGCGCATGGCCTCTGGGGCGGCGGCAGTGTTCATAGCCAGAATCGTAGCCGCCCCGGGCGTCCTCCGAGGGGGAGCGGCAGGGGGTTTTGCCAGGCAGGGTTTAGCCCCGGCTTCACATTTGCGTCGAATTGTTCAGTGACCGGTGTCTCGGCCAAAAGAATTTGTACACGCTTGGTAAACTGACGGCACCGAACCTAACAAATGACCCGCCTGCTCCAACTTGCTGACAATCGACTTTCTGACGTTGCGGAGATACCAGTGATCACAGTCCTTGCCGTGCACTTTGCGGTGGCTGCTGTGGCCCCGCTGCTGTTCCGAAAGTTTGGCAGGAATTCGTTCTTCGCCCTGGCCGCGGTCCCCGCGGCCTCCTTTATCTGGCTGCTGCTGCAGCACGACGCAGTCTATTCAGGCACAGTCTATTCAGGTTCTGACGGGGCGATTACCGAAGTCATCCCCTGGATTCCCGGGCTGCAGCTCGAACTCGCGTTCCGGATGGACGCCCTGGCCTGGGTCATGTCCCTGCTGGTGCTGGGGGTGGGCGCGCTGGTGCTGGTCTATTGCGCCCGCTACTTCAAGGACAAGGACGACTACCTCGGCGGTTTCGGCGCCCAGCTCCTGGCCTTCGCCGGGGCGATGTTCGGCCTCGTTACCGCTGATGACCTTCTGCTGCTGTTCATCTTCTGGGAACTGACCACAGTGCTGTCCTACCTGCTGATCGGCTACGCCCGCACCCGGCTGTCCGCGCGGCGCTCGGCGTTGCAGGCACTCGTGGTGACCACCGCCGGCGGCCTGGCCATGCTCGTGGGGCTCATCATGCTCGGTTCGACGGCCGGAACCTACCGGATCCAGGCCATCATGGACCTGGCTCCCACCCTGGTCGCCGGCCCCGCAGGCGGGGTCGTGAACGCCGCCGTCGTCCTCATCCTGATCGGTGCGATCACCAAATCCGCCCTGGTGCCGTTCCACTTCTGGCTCCCCGGCGCAATGGCTGCCCCCACTCCCGTGAGCGCCTACCTGCACGCCGCGGCCATGGTGAAGGCAGGGATCTACCTTGTGGCCCGGCTGGCCCCCGGATTCGCGGACACCGCGGCCTGGCTGCCGATCGTGCTCGGCCTGGGCCTGGCCACCATGCTGGTGGGCGGCTACCGGGCCCTCCGGCAGACAGATATCAAGCTCATCCTCGCCTACGGCACCGTGAGCCAGCTGGGCTTCATGACCATGGTGGTGGGCCTCGGCACTCCCGACGCGGCACTCGCCGGAATAGCCCTGCTCCTGGCGCACGGGCTGTTCAAGGCCACGCTCTTCCTGGTGGTGGGCATCATCGACCACCAGTCCGGGACCCGGGACATCCGCGAGCTCTCCGGCGTCTACGGATCGGCCAGGGCACTGGCGGTCGTCGCGGCGATCGGCGCGGCCTCGATGGCGGGCGTGCCCCCGCTGGCCGGATTCGTCGCCAAGGAATCGGTGTTCGAGGCCTTCCTGCAGTACAAGTCGGAGACCGGGACCGGACCCTGGCTCCTGGCCGGTGTGGTCCTGGGCTCCATCCTGACCTTCGCCTACAGCGCCCGGTTCATGTGGGGAGCCTTCGCCCTCAAGCCCGGCGTGGAGCCCACGGCCTTCAGGCCGGTCAAACCGGCGTTCCTCGCCGCGCCTGCGGTCCTGAGCCTCCTCACAATCCTTTACGGGCTGTGGCCTGCCCCCGTTGACGCCTGGATCCAGCCCTACGCGGAGCTTTTTGTGCACGGCTCCGAGGCACCGCCCGGGCACCTGGCGCTGTGGCACGGCATCACCCCGGCCCTGGGCCTGACAGCAGTGACGTTCGTCCTGGGCCTGGCCATGTTCTACGGCCGCAACGCAGTGGCCCGGCTGCAGGCGCTGGTGCCGGGCTGGATCGACAGCGACCGTGCCTACCAGCAGACGATCGGCGCCCTGGACGACACCGCGGTATGGATCACTGGCCGGACCCAGCGAGGTTCGCTCTTCTTCTACCTGTCCGTCATCCTGACCGTGGCGTTCGTCCTGCCGCTGACGGCGCTGCTGCTGGCCAACAAACCGCTGCCGCCCGGCCTCTATGTCATCGATCCAGGCTCGCCGCTGCAGCTGGTGGCCGGCGCCGGAATCGTGATCGGGGCGCTGGCCGCGGTGCGCGCCAACAAACGGTTCCTGGCCGTCCTGATGGTGTCCGTCACCGGCTACGGGATTGCCATGATGTTCGCCCTGCAGGGAGCCCCGGACCTCGCCCTGACCCAGATGCTGGTCGAAACCATGATCCTGGTGGCGTTCGTGCTGGCCATGCGGAGCCTTCCGCCGGGGCTGCGGGACCGCACCGGCGGCAAGTACCGGGTCATCCGCGTGGTGATCGGCCTGGCATTCGGCGTCACCATGATTTTCGTGGCCATCCACGCCCTCGGCGCCCGGGTGGCACCGCCGGTCTCCCTGCAGTTCCCGCAACTGGCCTATGAGGGCGGCGGCGGACTCAACGTCGTCAACGTGACCCTGGTGGACATCCGGGCCTGGGACACCTTTGGCGAGATCTCGGTCCTGGCCCTGGCCGCCACCGGCGTGGCCAGCCTCATCTTCGTCCGCGGCCGCGGTGACCGCATCCGGACATCCGCGAGCGTCGCGGAAGGGACCGTGGGCCGGCGGACCGGGGCCAGGGGCAGCACCCGGGAAGACGCCGCCCTGGCGATGAACCGGCGGTTCGCTGCCGCCACTCGCGACGCCTGGCTGGTGGCCGGCCGGACCCTGGCACCCGAACGCCGCTCGATCATTTTCGAGGTGGTCACCCGCCTCATCTTCCACTCGATGATCGTGTTCTCCATCTATCTGCTCCTCGCCGGCCATAACCTGCCCGGCGGCGGCTTCGCCGGCGGCCTCACCGCCGGCCTCGCCCTGACCATCCGCTACCTGGCCGGCGGCCGCTTCGAACTGCGCGAAGCGACACCCGTCGGCGCCGGCACCCTGCTGGGGATCGGCCTGGCCACGGCGGCTGCCGCCGGAATGACGCCGCTGCTGCTGGGCGGCGAAGTGTTCCAGAGCGCCATCGTGGAGCTGTGGCTGCCCGTCTTCGGCGACATCAAGTTCGTCACCTCGACCATCTTCGACATCGGTGTCTACGTCGTGGTCGTCGGACTGGCCCTGGACGTGCTGCGCAGCCTCGGCGCGGAGATCGACGAGCACTTCGAAGAACAACCCGAGACGACCGAAGAGGGACCCGCCGAAGACCAGGACAGCGGAGGATTCCCGGGCGGGGTCCCCGCCGAGTCCGCCGACGCGGAAACCACTGCCAAGGGGAGAACATGAGCGTCAACCTGACCCTGCTGACGGTCATGGGCGCCCTCTACGCCTGTGGCATCTACCTGCTCCTCGAACGCAGCCTCACCCGGGTCCTGCTGGGCCTCATGCTGCTGGCCAACGCCACGAACCTGCTGATCCTCGCCACCGGCGGCTACGCCGGGCTGGCGCCGCTCTTCGACAAGGACACCCCGGCGGGGGACTACAACGACCCCCTGCCGCAGGCCCTGATCCTGACCTCGATCGTGATCTCCTTCGCCGTCACGGCGTTCATGCTGGGCATCATCTACCGCACCTGGGTCCTGGCCCGCCAGGATGAAATCCAGGACGACGCCGAGGACCGCCGCGTCGCGGAAACGCCAAGCTTCGATGCCGAGGACGACTCCGTGATCCCGGTCGAGACTTCGGAGTTCCCGCTGGCCACGGTCATGTCCGGTGACCGCCCCGTGCGGGCCGACAAGGCCGCCTCTGAAGAACAGCCCGGTTCCCTCAACGTTGACCCTAGCCCGGAAGGAGGCGGAGAGTGAACATCACCAGCCTTGCCCCGCTCGCCGTCGTACTCCCCATCCTGGGCGCCGCCCTGACCTTTCTGCTCATCCATCACCCCAGGGTCCAGCGCGCGGTCAGCATCGCCGTGCTGACGCTGACACTGCTGCTGGAATGCTGGCTGCTGGCCTCCGTCTGGGATGGCGGCACGGCCGCGGTGAACATCGGCGGCTGGCTGCCGCCGTGGGGCGTCGTGCTGGTGGTGGACCAGTTCTCCTCCCTCATGCTCGTGGTGTCCTCGGCCGTGAGCCTTGCGGTGCTGATCTACGCAACGGGACAGGGCATGGCCGACGGCGACCGCGACGCGCCGGTCTCGATCTTCCACCCGACCTACCTGATCCTCGTGGCCGGGGTGTCCAACGCCTTCCTCACCGGAGACCTCTTCAACCTCTACGTGGGCTTCGAGATCCTGCTGACGGCCAGCTACGTGCTCATCACACTCGGCGGGACAGGCCCGCGCATCCGGGCCGGCGTGACCTACGTGGTGGTCTCCGTCGTGTCCTCGGTGCTGTTCCTGATCGCGATCGCCATGATCTACGGCGCCACCGGAACCATCAACATGGCGGACCTCGCCATCAAGCTCGGCGACCTCGACCAGGGCACCCGGACGCTGCTGCACGTCATGCTGCTGGTGGCCTTCGGCATCAAGGCCGCCGTCTTCCCGCTGTCCTTCTGGCTCCCTGACTCCTACCCCACCGCCCCGGCCCCGGTCACCGCGGTGTTTGCCGGGCTGCTGACCAAGGTGGGCGTCTATGCGATGGTCCGCACGGAAACGCTGCTATTCCCGGGGGATGCGCTCAACGCCCCGCTCATGGTCGCGGCGCTGCTGACCATGGTGGTGGGCATCCTCGGCGCCCTGGCCCAAAGTGACATCAAGAGGCTCCTGTCCTTCACCCTGGTCAGCCATATTGGCTACATGGTGTTCGGCCTGGCCATGTCCACCGTGGCCGGTCTGGGCGCCGCGGTGTTCTACGTGGCCCACCACATCACTGTCCAGACCAGCCTGTTCCTGGTGACCGGCCTGATTGAACGCCGCGGCGGCAGCTCGTCCATGGACCGCGTGGCAGGACTGGCCAAGCTCTCCCCGGTATTGGGGGTCCTGTTCTTCATTCCCGCCATGAACCTCGCCGGAATCCCGCCGTTCTCGGGTTTCCTGGGCAAGCTGGGGCTGCTTCAGGCAGGCGTGGAACTGGGGACGCCGCTGGCCTACGCCCTGGTGATCGGCGGCGTGCTGACGAGCCTGCTGACCCTGCTGGCGATCGCGAGGGTCTGGAACCGGGCGTTCTGGCGCAAGCCCGGGGACGCCGAACACCCCGATCCGGTGCTCCTGGCAGCGCCGGCCGACTCCGCCACGGGTGACCGGGCCGGCAAGACGAATGTGACCCTGCTGCCCCGCACCATGGTGGGCTCCACCTTGGGCCTGGTGGTCTTTGGCGTGGCCCTGACGGTCTTTGCCGGGCCGCTGTTCAGGGTGGCCGACCAGTCCGCCCAGGAGATGCTGGACCGGACCTCCTACATCCAGGCCGTGCTCGGCCCGGACGCGCCCGTGCCGCCGGTGCCCCCGTCGCTCCACCCGGTGCAGGTCCGGGAGGGCGGCGGAAAATGAACCGGAAAAGGATCTCGCTGCGCCAGGAACTGCCGCTGCTGGTCTGGCTCGTCTTTGTCTGGGGCGCGCTCTGGCAGAACTTCAGCCCGGGCAATCTCCTCTTCGGCGCCCTCATCGCGGTGCTCGTGGCGCGCATTTTCTATCTGCCCCCGGTGGAACTCGGCGGCCGCTTCAACGTGCTCCGCGCCGTGCCGTTCGCCCTCATCTTCCTCGGAAAAGTCGTCGCGGCAAGCTTCCAGGTCCTGTACCTGGCCGTGGTCCGCGGCCCCAATGTGGTCAGCGCGGTCGTAGCCGTGCCGCTCCGAAGCCATTCGGACCTCCTGGTCACGGCCACCGGGCACGTGATCTCGCTGATTCCCGGGTCCCTCGTGGTGGAGGTGGACAGGTCGACGTCCACGCTCTACATCCACGGCATCAACGTCCGCAATGCCGAGGACGCGGCCAAGCTGCGCAAAGAGGTCCGGGACACCGAGGCCGGGCTGATCCGGATCATGGGGACCAAAGCCGAACTTTCCGCCCTGACACAGGAGACCGCCGCATGATGCAGACCGTCCTGACGGTGACCGCCGTCGTACTGTCCCTGGCCGCCGCGGGGGCGATCGTCCGGATCGCGCGGGGGCCCTCGCTGCTGGACCGGGTTCTGGCCGCCGACGTGCTGCTGGCCATCTTCGGCGCGGCCCTGTGCATCGACATGGCCGCCAACCGGCACCTGAACAACCTGATGCTGCTCGTTGCGATTTCCCTGATCGGCTTCGTCGGCTCGGTCACCGTGGCCCGGTTCGTGGCCGACAGGCGGGAGGGCGTCCGTGAATCCTGACACAGTGATCGACGCCGTCTCCGCCGTGTTCATGGTGACAGGAGCCCTGATGTCCCTCGCGGCCGCCATCGGGCTGCTGCGATTCCCGGACCTCATGAGCAGGATGCACGCGGCCACCAAACCGCAGGTCCTCGGCCTGTTCCTGCTGCTGGCGGCCCTCGGCCTGCAGATGCGCACCTGGTCGGTGTGGCCCGTCCTGCTGGTGGCCTGGCTCTTCCAGCTGCTCACCGTCCCCGTGTCCGCCCACATGGTGGGCCGGGCCGGCTACCGGACCAAGCACCTGCACCCGGAGCTGCTGAGCTCCGACGAGCTCGAGGCGGTAGTCCAGAAGGCCGCCCAGCAGGCGGCCACGCACGGAGCGGACGACGACGACCGCTGAGCCCCCGTCCGGCCCGGCGGACCCGGCCGGCACGTCGCCCCCGTCCGGCCAGGCGGACCCGGCCGGCACGTCGCCCCCGTCCGGCCAGGCGGACCCGGCCGGGGCCTTCGACTGCCGCGGCGGGCGCCGCGGCCAGTCGCGTCAGGTCAGACGACGTCCTGGGTCTTGGCGAAGCGGGTGATCGCGCGCTGGGTGCCGCGGTTGGCGAGCACCTGGATGATGGCGCTGACCGAGGCGGAGATCAGGGCGAACGTCAGGGCCGAGCGCAGGGTGGTGGGAACGTCGTCCTCCTGGCCCTTGGGCGGCTTGTTGCCCGTGGACTTTTCCCACATGGTGTCCACCAGCTTGGTGCCGGCAAAGCCGGCCAGGAGGCTGACGCCGGTGCCGAGCAGCTTGATGAGGATGTTCATTCTTCGGTCTCCTTGGGACGGGAACGGTTTTCCCCTAGCCTAGCGTTCCGGGGTGAGGACCATCCGCAGGGCCTCGACCACGAGTTCGTGATCCGCCTTCTGGGGCAGGCCGGAGACGGTGACGACGGCGACGGCGCCCGTGCCGCGCACGTAGATGGGAAACGCCCCGCCGTGGGCGGCGAACTCCGACTGATCCCACCAGGCGTTGTCCTCGATCCTTCCGCCGGCAGCGCGGGCCCGGAGGCCCACCAGCAGGGACGGGACCTCGTACCGCAGGGCGGTGCGCTTTTTGGCGTTGATCCAGCGCTCATTGTCCGGTGTGGCGCCGTCCAGCGCGGCGTGGAAGAGCACCTGCTCACCTTTGGTGATGTCGACGGCGATGGGCAGCGAGCGTTGCCTGCCCAGCTCGACAAGGAGGAGCCCGAGGTCCAGGGCGTCATCCTTGCTGAACGACGCGAACTGGAGCGCCTCTATCTCGGCCAGCACGCGGCCAATGAGCGCCGCCAGGGAACCCCGCGGCTGCGGCTCATTGGAGTCGGGATCGTATTCCCCGGAGGGATCTTGGGTGACCGGTGTGTGCGACAAAATATTCCAGCTTTCCGGTGGGTGACGAGGCCGCCCGCTGGCGGGTCCGGGGGTCCGGCACGACGACTCTACCAAGAGGGATTTCCGGGCCGCCGGGACTGCCGCCGTCCGGTCCACGATTGTGACGGCACACCACTGAAAACCCGGCCGTCCGGGTGTAAACTGAGCCAGCCCACAAGGGCGAAAATAATTACGACAGGGGAGCGCCGCCGTCGGGCATCGCCGGAACAATCCGGGGAAACCTTTGGTGGGCGCTGAGAGTGCGGACAGCCGCAGACCCTCGAACCTGATCCGGTTAGTACCGGCGCAAGGGAGTCGAGTTCTCAGGGTGCGCGGAGGGCGGCGGAAGCCGAGACCGGCCGGCGCACCCTCCCCTCCTGTTCCTCAGGAGGACGACATGACAGATATTTCAGCACAGCATGGTTCCGCCAGCCGTTCATCCGCCCGGCGCAACTACAGCTGGCGCGTGGTGGACATTGTGGTGGCCGCGTTGATCGCCGTTGCCGGCGGCGTCATTTTCTGGGCCTGGTCCCAGGGCGCGAACCTGATCTCGACTCCGGTCAACGCGGTCTACCCGCCGTTGAGCGGACTCTACGCCGGCGGCTGGATGATCCCGGCGGTGCTGGGCATGCTCATCATCCGCAAGCCGGGCGCCGCACTCTTCTGCGAAACCGTCGCGGCCACCGGCGAGCTCATCATGGGTTCGCAGTACGGCACCACGGTGCTGATCTCCGGCATCCTGCAGGGCCTCGGCGCCGAACTGGTCTTCGCGGCCTTCCTCTACAAGAAGTTCAACCTGCCCGTCTCCGTGCTGGCCGGCGCCGGCGCTGGCCTCTTCTGCGGCCTGAACGACTCCTTCCTGCCGTGGGGCTGGAACATCGCCTACGAAGCCGGCGACAAGCTCGCCTACATCGTCTTCACCACGATCTCCGGCGCAGTGATTGCCGGCGGACTGGCCTGGCTCGCCACCCGCGGCCTGGCGAAAACCGGAGTGCTGGGCTCCTTTGCCTCCCGCAAGGCCGCCACGGAGCCCGTCTTCTCCTGAGCCCCGTCGCTGAATCCTGCAGAGAATCATGAGATCTTCACCGGGCGTCCGGCCGGCCGCCGTCACGGCCCGCGGCTGGGGCTGGCGGCATGCCGGACGGACCAGGCCCGCCGTCAGCGGCCTTGACCTGGACATCCGGCCGGGGGAGCGCGTGCTCCTGCTGGGGCCCTCCGGCGCCGGCAAGTCGACGCTGCTCCACGCCCTGGCCGGCGTTCTGGGCGACGGCGCGGCCGGCGACTCCGGGGACCCCGGCGACTCCGGCGACGCCGAGAACACAGACGAGACCGGCAGCCTCCTGATCGACGGTGCCGCGCCACGGGCGCAGCGCGGCCGCGCCGGGCTGGTGCAGCAGGACCCGGAAACGCAGGTGGTGCTCTCCCGCCTCGGCGACGACGTCGCCTTCGGGGCGGAGAACCTCGCCGTCCCGGCGGCGGAGATCTGGCCGCGCGTGCGCGAGGCCCTCGACGACGTCGGGCTGGGACAGCTGCCGCTGGACCACCCGACGGCGGCCCTCTCCGGCGGCCAAAAGCAACGGCTCGCGCTCGCCGGGATCCTCGCGATGCGGCCAGGGCTGCTGCTGCTCGACGAGCCGACCGCCAACCTCGACCCCACGGGCGTCCTGGAGGTCCGCGACGCTGTGGGCCGCTGCCTGGACCGGACAGGCGCCACGCTGGTGGTCGTGGAGCACCGGGTGGGGGTCTGGAAAGACCTGGTGGACAGGATCGTGGTGCTGCAGCCAGGGTCCGCCACGGACTCCGCGGTCTTGATTGACGGACCGCCGGACCGGGTCCTGGCCGAGGCGCGGGACATGCTCATCGGTGCGGGCGTCTGGGTGCCGGGCTACGTCCCGGCGACGCGGATGCGCACACCGGCGCGGGGCGCGGGACAGACTCTGCTCGCGGCCGACGCGCTCGCGGTGTCCCGCGAACGGCCGCGGCGGGCCGGGCTGCGCGACGGCTTCCGCACCATCGCGCCGCGTCCGGTCCAGTCCGGGGTCTCGGTCCGGGTCCGCGCCGGCGAGGCGCTGACCATCACCGGACAGAACGGCACAGGGAAGTCCACCCTGGCGCTGACGCTGGCCGGTCTCCTGCGGCCCGTCGCGGGAACAGTCTCGGCCACGGCGGAGCTGAGCAGCCCCGCCACCGGTCACTCCAGCGGTCGCTCCAGTGGCCGCGTACGCGACGGCCGCGTACGCGACGGCGCCGGACCCGATCCCTACCGGTGGAAGGCCCAGCAGCTGATCGCCAGGATCGGAACCGTCTTCCAGGAACCCGAGCACCAGTTCGTTACCGGCAAGGTCCTCGACGAGCTCATGTTCGGCCCGCGCCACCTCGGCTACGGCGAAGACCGCGTGGACGAACTGCTGGAGCGGCTGCGGCTGACGGAGCTTGTGGACGCCAACCCCTACACGCTCTCCGGCGGCGAGAAGCGGCGACTTTCGGTAGCCACTGTGCTGGCGGCGCACCCCCAGGTGCTGGTCCTGGACGAGCCCACCTTCGGCCAGGATGCCAATACCTGGGCCGAACTCGCCTCGTTCCTCTCCGAGCTCCTCGACGCCGGCACCGCCGTCGTGTCCGTGACGCACGACGCCGAATTCAGCGCCGTCCTCGGCGGCGCCGAACTCCGCCTCCGGCCACGGGAAACCGCCGCCGCGGACGCTCCCGGCCCGGATCTCGAGCTGCCGGAGGGGGCCTCGCCATGAGGGACGCGCTGAGCCTGCGCGGCAACCATGCGCTGCTGACCCGAGCCAACCCGCTCGCCAAGTTCACGGCGGTCACCCTGATCACCCTGGTCCTGGCGCTCTCCATTGACTGGGTGTCGGCGTCGGTGGCGATGGCGTTCGAACTGCTGCTCCTGCCGCTGGCGGGCCTGACTGTGGCCTTGCTGTGGCAGCGCGGCTGGCCGCTGATCCTCGCCGCGGCGCTGGGCGGCTGGAGCACGGCCATCCTGGCGGCCGATTCCGGACCCGTCCTGCTCGATGCGGGAATCTGGTCCGTCAGCGCCGGTTCCCTGCAGCTGGGGATCGGCTTCATGCTCCGCGGGCTCGCGATCGCATTGCCCGCGGTGCTGCTGATGAGCTGCACCGACCCCACGGACCTGGCCGACGCCCTGGCCCAGAACGCGAAACTGCCGCACCGGTTCGTCCTGGGCACCCTGGCCGCGATGCGGCTCGTCGGAATCATGGCCGAGCAATGGCAGACCATCGGCATGGCCCGGCGGGCCCGCGGCGTGGGCTCGAGCGGCAACCCCTATCAGCGGTTCCGCGCCACGCTGGGCCAGAGTTTCGGCCTGCTGGTGCAGGCGATCCGGAGCGCCTCGCGGCTCGCGGTAACCATGGAGGCCCGCGGGTTCGGCGGTGCCGCCCGGACCTGGGCCCGGCCCTCCACGTTCAGCGGACTCGATGCCTGGGTGCTGCTGGGCGGGCTCGGCATCGCCGCCGCCGCCGTCGCCGCGGCCCTCGGCGCGGGCACCTGGAACCTCGTCTTCCTCACCCGCCAGTAGACCGGCGCCGCCGGCCGGGCAGCCCGGGCAGCCCGGCGGGGCGGGGCGGCCCGGGAGTTTCGGCGGGGCGGCCCGGGAGTTCCGGTGGCCTGCCGGTTATCGCATGGCGTGGGTATCCGTGTGAGATTGGCGCCATTCCGGCCGGAATTGCCGTGGTTTATAAATCATGCGTGATATTTTCGGGAGCATGACTCAACCGACTGCTGAACACGTAGGCATCCTGCTCCGCGAGGCGCGCGGCGCCAAGGGCTGGACCCAGGGGCAACTCGCCGCCGAGCTGGGCACCAGCCAGAGCGCCATCGCCCGGATGGAACAGGGCAAGCAGAACCTGAGCCTGAAGATGATCCAGCGCCTGGAGGCGATCGTCGGGCACAGCATTGTCAAGGTGGGCCGGCCCCAGATGACCCACCTGCGCGTCGAGGGCGGCCGCACCCTCGCCGGCGCGGTGGACGTCAACAGCAGCAAGAATGCCGGCGTCGCGCTGTTGTGCGCCAGCCTCATCAACCGCGGCACCACCACGCTGCGCAGGCTTGCCCGGATCGAGGAAGTCAACCGGATCGTGGAGGTGCTGACCAGCATCGGCGTCGAGTGCACCTGGCTCAACGCCAACGACCTCCAGATCCGCCGCCCCGCCGTCCTGGACCTGGCCTCCATGGATGTGGAGGCGGCCCGACGGACCCGCAGCGTCATCATGCTCCTGGGCCCGCTGCTGGACGAGGCCGACACCTACCGGCTGCCCTACGCCGGCGGCTGCGACCTCGGCACCCGCACCGTGCAGCCGCACATGCAGGCACTGCGCCAGTTCGGCCTTAGCGTGGAGGCGAAGTCCGGGTTCTACGCGGTGCAGGCGCCGCCGTCGGACGGTCACGACCGCTCCTTCGTGCTCAGCGAACGCGGCGACACCGTCACCGAGAATGCCATCATGGCCGCAGCCCACCGCCGTGGCACCACCATCATCCGCAATGCCAGCCCGAACTACATGGTGCAGGACCTGTGCTTCTACCTGCAGATGCTCGGCGTGGACATCGCCGGGGTTGGCACCACCACGCTGAAGATCACCGGCCGCCCGTCGATCGACGCCGACATCGAATACTTCCCGTCCGAGGACCCCATCGAGGCGATGAGCCTCATCACCGCCGGCATCGTGACGAACTCGGAAGTCACCATCCGCCGCGTCCCGATCGAGTTCATGGAAATCGAACTCGCCACGCTCGAGCAGATGGGCCAGCGGCTCGAGGTTTCCGGGGAGTACTTTGCCCGCAACGGCCGCACCCGCCTGGTGGACGTCACCACCAAGCCTTCGGAGCTGCGGGCGCCGGAGGACAAGATCCACCCCATGCCCTTCCCCGGGCTGAACATCGACAACCTGCCCTTCTTCGCGGTGATCGCCGCCAACGCCCACGGCCAGACAATGATCCATGACTGGGTCTACGAGAACCGGGCCATCTACCTGACCGAGCTCAACAAGCTCGGCGCCCAGGTCCAGCTGCTCGATCCGCACCGCATTTACGTCAACGGGCCCAGCAAGTGGCGAGCGGCCGAGGTGGGCTGCCCGCCTGCCCTCCGCCCCGCCGCCTGCCTGCTGCTGGCCATGCTGGCGGCCCGTGGCGTCTCGGAGCTGCGGAACATCTATGTCATTGAACGCGGCTATGAGGACCTGGCTGAGCGGCTGAACACCATCGGGGCGAAGATCGAGTATTTCCAGGACTGAGCCCCGCGTTGGTGTGGGGCGTTTCGGCGGATCCTGACGCACAATAGATTCATGCGCACCTTCGGCGTGGAGGAAGAACTGCTGATAGTGGACCCCGAATCGGGGATGCTGCTTGCCCTCGCTGACCTCATGCTGCCGAGTCTGGTGCCGCCGCAACAGGAAGCCGCCAGGGTTCTCCCGGCACAGAAACCGGTCCACGAAGGCGCCGACTTCAGCTACGAGCTCAAGCTCGAACAGATCGAGACCCAGACGCATCCGTGCCTGGAATACACGGAACTGCTCCGGCAGCTCAGGCGTGGCCGGTCCCTTGCGGACCAGGCCGCCCGGGCGCACGGCGGCCGGGTCGCGGCCCTGGCCACGTCGCCCCAAGGCTCAGCCACCCACCTGACGCCGAATCCGCGCTATATGACCATGCAGCAGCGCTTCGGGCTCACCGTCCGGAACCAGCTGACCTGCGGCCTCCACGTCCACACCTTTGTGGAGTCTCCGGAGGAGGGCGTGGCGGTAATGGACCGGATCCGCGACAAGCTGGCCGTGCTGATAGCACTCAGCGCGAATTCCCCCTACTGGAACGGGGCCGAGACCGGATTCGAAAGCTACCGCACCCAGGCCTGGAACCGCTGGCCGGGCTCGGGTCCCACGATGATCTTCGGCAGCCTGCCCGTCTACCGCCGCGTGGTCACCCGGCTGGTCGAAAGCGGCGTCCTGATGGATGAGGGGATGGTCTATTTCGACGCGCGGCTGGCCCGGCAGCATCCCACCGTGGAGATCCGGGTCGCGGATGTCTGCCTGCGGGCCGAGGATGCTGCCCTGATTGCCGTACTGGTGCGCGCCCTCGTGGAGTCGGCCGCGCGGGAATGGGACGACGGCGTCGATCCCGCCCCGGTGCCCACGCTGCTGCTGCGGATGGCCGCGTGGCAGGCCAGCAATTGCGGACTGCGCGGGGAGCTCCTGGACTTCGGAACCTTCACCCCGGCCCCGGCCGCGGACGTGGTCAGGGCGCTCGTGGACTTCGTGGCCCCGGTGCTTGAGGAACAGGGCGAGCTGGAACTGGCGCGCGAGGGCGTCGAGCGGATTCTGGCAGAGGGCACCGGTTCGCAGCTGCAGCGCGGCCCGTTCCGGGCCGGCGGCCTGCCCGCCGTCGTCGAGCGGGCCATCGAACTGACCACCGAGGGGCCCGTCGCCGAGGGGCCGGCAGACAATCGTTCGGCCCTGGGCCGGTTGCGCCCGGCCTGACCGGGAGCCCGCAACACTTGCGGGTGCGGGATGCCCTAGACCTGCTTGAGCGCCTGGCCGAGGTCGCGGATCAGGTCCTCGACGTCCTCCAGGCCCACCGAGAGCCGGACCACGCCGTCGCTGAGCCCGATCGCCGCGCGGCCTTCCGGGCCCATCGCGCGGTGCGTGGTGGTGGCCGGGTGCGTGATGAGCGTTTTGGCATCGCCCAGGTTGTTGGAGATGTCGATGATCCGCAGCGCGTCCAGGAGTGCGAACGCGGCCTGCTTCGCCGTGCGCCCGGGGGAGGGCTGCAGTTCCAGGGTGAGCACGGTCCCGCCGGCCTTCATCTGCTGCACTGCGAGCGGGTACTGCGGGTGGGACGGCAGCAGCGGGTACTTTACCCAGCCGACCGCAGGCTGTCCCTCGAGCCATTCGGCCAGCCGCAGCGCGGAGGCCGAGGAATGGTTGACGCGCAGGGCCATGGTCTCCAGGCCCTTGGTGAGCACCCAGGCGTTGAACGCCGAAAGGGCCGGACCGGTGTGCCGCATGAGCTGCTTGACGGGCCCGTCGATGAATTCCTTGG
This sequence comes from Arthrobacter sp. 01T425, assembly GCF_056398725.1. Lineage (NCBI taxonomy): Bacteria > Bacillati > Actinomycetota > Actinomycetes > Micrococcales > Micrococcaceae > Arthrobacter > Arthrobacter sp. 01T425. Next base: position 81,378 of record NZ_JBFTPY010000005.1, read on the forward strand.
TGCCCAGGATGGCCCCGCCCAGGACGCGGCCCTGGCCGTCGATGTGCTTGGTGCCGGAGTAGACCACCACGTCCGCGCCGAGGTCGCCGCAGCGCTGGAGCAGCGGGGTGGCGAAGACGTTGTCAACCACCACCGTGGCGCCGGCCGCGTGCGCCAGTTTGCTCACGGCGGCGATGTCCACGATTTCCTGCATCGGGTTCGACGGCGACTCGAAGAACACCGCCGTGGTCGGCTCGGACAGCGCGGATTTCCACTGCTCCAGGTCCGGGCCGTCCACGAAGACCGTCTCGACACCCCAGCGCGGCAGGATTTCGTTGAGGATCACGAAGCACGAGCCGAACAGCGAGCGGGCCGCGACCACCCGGTCGCCGGCCGCCAACAGCGCGCCCAGGGCGGTGAAGACGGCGGACATGCCGGACGCCGTCGCGAAACACGCCTCCGTTCCCTCGAGCAGCCGGAGCCGCTCCTGGAAGGTGGCGACGGAGGGGTTGCCGTAGCGGGAGTAGACGAAGCGCTCGTCCTCACCGGTGAAGGCGCGCTCGGCGGCAGCTGCGGACTCGTAGACGAATCCTGAGTTGAGGAAGATCGGCTCGGTGGTTTCCTGGAAGCCGGTGCGGTCAAGGCCGCCACGGACGGCCTGGGTGTCGGCCGCCCAGCCGGCGGCGTCGGGATTGAAAGTCACTTAGATCTTTCCGAGGTTGGTGGGCAGGCCGCGGTTCTTCCAGCCATTGACGGTGCGTTCGCCAAAGCGGTCGGTCTCGCCTTCGAAGCCCTCAAGGACGTTGTACGAGGTGTAGCCGGCGGCCGTCGCGGCCGTCGCGGCCGCGATCGACCGGGCACCGGAACGGCAAAGGAACACCAGTTCGACGGCGGTGTCCTCCGGCGCCTGCTGCCTTAGCTGTTCCACGAAGTGCGGGTTCGGCGTGCCGCCGGCGAGGTTCCACTGGATGAAGAGCGGATCGTTGCGGCTCTCGCCCGCGGCCGCGGTGTCCGGGATGCCGATGTGGGCCCATTCGCCCTCGGTCCGGACATCCACCAGGATGGCTCCGGCCTCCAGCTTGGCCCACGCCTCCTGCGGGCTGAGGTCTCCGGCGTAGCTCATGCGTGGCCCGCGAAGGCCCCGTCGGCGCCAAATTCGTCGGCGTCGAGCTCATCAACCGCATTGGCCACGGCGGCGTCCGCACTGGCAATCGCGGCCGGCAGGACCAGCGCCTGCGCCACGATCACGGTGCTTCCGTTGAAGCTGGCGGCGGGGCTTCCATGCAGCACGTAGCCCTCGGCCAGGGCGGCTGACACCCGCTCGCAAAAGGCGCGGTCATCCGCCCCGGTGAACAGGCGGTAGGCCAGCCTCTCCTCGCCCCCGGGTGCGGTACCGGGTGCTGTGCCGGGTGCGGCTGTTGTGGGTATTGACGTGTCGGTCACGACGGATCTCCTCTTTCACGCTTGCAGCTCGAATTCTCGATTGCCGAGTATTCACCTGAGGCACCCCGCCGCGAAAGGGAGGGTTGCCGACCGGCCAGTCAGGGCTTGGCACCGGTTCTCATTACTCCCCAAAAACGTAACACCTGCGACGCCGGCCCGCACCGCCGCCGTCGTCATGTTCCGTAACCGGACCGCGGCCCGGGCGAGTAGTGGCGGGCTCCAGTTTCGGGTACAGCCCACTCGTGTCTGCCGGGACGTTTCGCCGTTTACTGGGGGGATTAGGTCCGACGAGTCGGCCGGAGCTGCAGGTGATTCGAGCAATGTGTGAATCAAGCAGTCCCGGAATCGACTCGTCTGTCCATCAACAAGCTGTCTGGGAATCGGTGGCTGGAACGGTCGGAGCCGCAGCCGCGGTCCGGCCGGTGACGGCGGAATGGAGCAATCGTGGGCCCGCGCATACTCGTTACCGGGATTACAAGCGCCGCCGGACGGGCCGTCGCGGCCCAGCTCGAAGCCCGGGGCCTCCCGTACCTCGGCTCCGACGCCCGTGCCGACACCCGCCAGGCCGGGGAGGCTCCCGCCGCCGCGGTCAGGCTCCTGCCGGCGACGAACCCGGACATGGTCCTGGACCTGCGCCGGGTGGTGGACCGCGAAGCCATCAACGTCATCATTCCGACCCTCACCGTGGAACTCCCGGTCCTGGCCGCGGCCCGCGCCGGATTCGCCCAGGACGTGCGGATCATCGTGGCCGACCCCGCCGCGGTGGCCCTCGCCAACGACCACCTATTCACCACCTGGGCGCTGCAAGCCGCCGGCATCCCGGTGCCCCGGTTCGCGGTTCCGGGCGACCTCGCCGCCGCGCCGGCTTCCCTCGCCGGCCTCAGCGGCCCCGTGGTGGTCAAGCCGCGGGTCTTCAAAGGCTCCCATGGGATCCACCTGCTGGCCGGAACCGACTCCGTTAGCTGGAAGAACATGCCGGCGGGGCAACTGGTCCAGGAATTTATCCCGGGCGCCGACTATGTGTGCCTGGTGTTCGGCACCCCGGCACGCAACGCGATGGCGCCGGTGGCGGTGGTCCTCGAGAAGACCAGGACTCCGTATGGACGCGCCGGCAGCGACGAGGTCAGCCGCAGGGTGCCGGCGAACCAGGCCGGGGATGTGCGCAAGCTGGGCCTGGCCGCCGTCCGCACGCTCGGGCTGACCGGGCCGGTCCAGGTCCAGATCCGCCGCCGCACCGACGGAACGCCCGTGGTGCTGGGTGTCTGCGCGACCCTGGGGGAGAACAGCACCTGGGCCCCGGAAATGCTCGACGCCGTGCTCGCAACGTTCATGCTCCCGGCGTTCAACCCGGCCTCGTTCCGCCTGTGCCCGGCAGTGCCCGCGGACGCCCTGGGGTGAGCGCAACACCAACGCGGGGTCACTTACGGCCCATCCGGGGACATGGGATGGGCCGTAAGTGACCCCGCGTTGCTATTCGATGGTCGCGAAGAGGGCGTTGAGTTCGGCCGTGAGCTGGCGCCGCAGTTCCGGGGTGCCGATTTCCTGCCCGTCGATGTGGTTCACCGGGGCCAGGAGCCGGATGCTGGAGATCAGCCAGACCGCGTCGGCGTCCAGCAGGTCCTTCGGCTCCAGCGGGCCGTAACCCAGCTCCCAGCCGGCGGCCTTGGCGGCGGTGAACAGGGCGCCCTGTGACGTGCCGGGCAGGATGCCGCTGTCCAGCTGGGGCGTGATGAGCCGCCGGATGGTGCGGACGCCGCCGGCGCCGTCGTCCGAGGTTTCCAGGTGGGCCAGCAAAACGGTCGACGTCGGACCTTCCAGCACCCTGCCGTCCGCGGACGTGAAGATGACGTCGTCGGCGCCCTGCCGGTGGGCGTAGCGCAGCGCCGCCATGTTCACGGCGTAGGAAAGGGTCTTGGCGCCGAGCAGGAGCCACGGGGCGCGCTCGCCGACTTCACTGTCGTAGCCGCGGTCGAGCAGGATGACGTCGATCCCGGTCTCGCGCTGCCGCCGTCCCGCGGCCGCCGGGGCGGAGGCCTGGACCCAGCACGTGGGGGCAGCCGCGCCCTCCGGCCCGCGGGTGACAATCAGCTTCACCACCACCTCGTCCTGCTCCGCGCCGCCCGTTGCAGCCGCGGCGGGTTCCTGCCCCCGGAACTCGCGGATGGCGGTTTCCACCGCCCGCCGCCATGCGTCCTCGGCGGGGATGTCCAGCTCCAGAAGCCGGGCAGAGCCCGCCAGCCGGGTCAGGTGCGCCTGGATCTTGCGGGGCCGGCCGCCGACGGCCAGGAGGGATTCGAAAACACCGTCGCCGCGGGTGGCGCCCAGGTCCGTGGCCATCAGCTGCGGCTGCGACGCGTCGGCAACGCGGCCGCCGTCGAACGCCGGGTCGAGGAAGACCAGAACGGTCGCGGGTGCGGGAACAGGGGCAGGAGTGGTCATGGCTAAAGCTTAGTCTCGGTGGTCCCGGGATAGGATTTGGTCACTGCCCGTTCGGAACTGTTCCGCGTGGCTTGTACGTTGAGGGGTTCGCCTGTGTTTTGGCCATTTCCGCTGGCGGAGACTTTACCGTCCTGGGCGATTCTGATTTTGACCGTGATCGACTTCGCCATCCGAGTGCTGGCACTGGGCATCATCCCCGGAAACCGGCGGCCCACCACCGCGATGGCGTGGCTGCTGGGCATCTTCATCGTGCCGACCATCGGCCTGCTCCTGTTCCTGCTGTTCGGCAACTTCCGGCTCTCCCGCAAGCGCCGCGCGCAGCAGGACGCGGTCAATACCCGAGTGCGCGCCGGGACCTCGGAACTGGCGATGCTGGAAAGCCGCTACGCCGGACCCGAATGGGTGGCTTCCGCCGCGGAACTGAACAAGACGCTGGGCTCGCTGCCGATGGTGGACGGCAACCAAGTGGAGCTGCTGCCCGGCTACCCCGACTCCATCAAGGCGATGGCCGAGGCGGTCCGCGGCGCAAAGTCCTTCGTCAACGCCGAGTTCTACATCATGAGCTCGGACCACGTCACGGACGATCTGCTGACTGCGCTGGAAGAGGCCGCCGAGCGCGGCGTCGAGGTCCGTGTCCTGTTCGATCACCTTGGCACGCTTCGCATCAAGGGCTATCGCAAGCTGATCGCCCGGCTCAAGGCCAGCAAGATCCGCTGGCGGCCCATGCTGCCGCTCAACCCGCTGCAGGGGCAGTGGCGCCGACCGGACCTGCGCAACCACCGCAAGATCATGGTGATCGACGGCGAGATCGCCTTCACCGGATCGCAGAACCTGATCGAGCCCTCCTACAACAACCCCAAGCACCGCAAGATCGGCCGCGAATGGGTCGAGCTGATGGCCTGCCTGCGTGGACCGATCGTCACCACGCTCAACGTCGTCTTCGCCACGGACTGGCTCAGCGAGACCGACGAATCCATTGAGGAACAGCTCGCGCACCGGCCCGAACTGCACGCCGGCAACATCACCGCCCAGGTGGTGCCCAGCGGCCCCGGCTTCATCACCGAAAACAATCTGCGGCTCTTCAACACGCTGATTTACTCGGCTCAGCGCAAGATCTCGATCTGCAGCCCGTACTTCGTCCCTGATGACTCGCTGCTGTATGCGGTGACGACGGCGGCGCAGCGCGGCGTCGACGTCGAACTCTTCGTCTCGGAAAAAGGCGACCAGTTCCTGGTCCACCACGCCCAGCAGTCCTACTATGAGGCGCTGCTTGAAGCCGGGGTGCGGATCTACCTCTACAAGGCCCCCTTCGTGCTGCACGCCAAGCACTTCACGATCGACGACGACGTTGCCGTGCTGGGTTCCAGCAACATGGACATGCGCTCCTTCTCGCTGAACCTGGAGGTCTCGGTGATGCTCCTGGGGGAGGACATCGTGCGGCGGATCAGCGCCGTGGAGGACACCTACCGGGGCATTTCGCGCGAACTTACGCTCGAGGACTGGATGAAACGTCCGATGGGCGTCAAATACGTGGACAACGTCGCGCGGCTGACGGCCACCCTGCAGTAGCCGCGGCCGGCGGGACAGCCGACTCAGCCCGTGGGAAACCCGGCGCCGAGCGTCGAGAGGACGCCGAACGCTTTGGTCCGGATTTCGTCGTACTCCTCCTGCGGGGTCGAGTCGGCGGTGACAGCGCCGCCGACGCCGAGACTCAGTTCCGCGGCACCCTCGCCGAGGGCGCTGACCACGAGGGTCCGGATTGCCACGGCGAGGTCGGCGGCCCCGTTCAGGGAGAAGTAGCCGATCGCCCCGGAGTACACGCCGCGCGGCGCGGCCTCCAGCCGGTCCAGGATGGCCATGGTGCTGACCTTCGGGGCGCCGGTCATCGAACCCGCGGGGAAACAGGCCGCAACCGCCTCGGCCCGCGGCATCCCGGGCCGCAGCCGGGCATCGATGGTGCTCACCATCTGGTGCACGGTGGCGTAGCTCTCGATCGCACACAGCCGGCTGACGGCCACCGAACCCGGGACGGCGAAATGGCTCAAGTCGTTGCGCAACAGGTCCACGATCATGATGTTTTCCGCCCGGTCCTTGGCCGAAGACTCCAGCTCCTGGCGCAGGGCGGCATCCGTGCCTGGATCTGTGTCCCGGCGGCGCGTGCCCTTGATCGGCTCGGCCCGCATCCTGCCGTCCGCGGCAATCTGCAGGAACCGCTCCGGCGACGTGCTCGCAACGGCGAGCCCGCCGAACCGCAGGAAGCTGGCGAACGGGGCCGGGTTCCGGCGCCGCAGGTCCAGGTAGGCCGGCCACGGATCCACGCCGTGAGGCCCCGCGGGCGAGGCGGCCGTGAGCACCGTGGTCAGGCAGACCTCGTAGGTGTTTCCTTCCGCGATCTCACGCTGGGCCTCGGTGACCTTCGCCTTGTAGCCGGCTTCCGTGTCCCGGGCGGCGAAGCGCGGGGCGGTGGTTTGCGGGGCGCTGACACGCTGGGCCGGGGAGGCATGAGCGGCCGCTTGCGCCGACGCGGCCGCGGTGACGGCCGTGCGTGCCGTCTGAAGCCAGTCCCCGGCGTCGGGTGCGTCCAGGGTCAGCAGCCAGGCAGTGCCCTCGGCATGGTCAAGGACCACGGCACGGCCGGCGAAGATCAGGCAGGCGTCCGGGGTGGCGGCGGTGACGTCGTTCCCGCCGGTTTCGCGCTTGAGCTCGTAGCCGAGGTACCCGAGCCAGCCCAGGGTGAACTCGCACGGGTAGGCTTCGGGTGCGCGGAGCGCGCGGCGGCCCCACACGCCGTCGAGCCAGCGGAAGAACGGGCCATCGGTGGTCACGGTGGCCTGGCCCGTGCTGACGCGGGTCCGTCCGGAACTGTGCCGGACGGCCTGGCCGAAGCGGCCGCCGTCGTCGGCCAAAATGCTGAAGCGGCTCCGCTCCGCGGCCCCCGGGGCCAGTCCTGCCGGGTCCAGGGAGGAATCGAGCCATACGGCGTTGGGTGAACCGCCAAAGAGCGCCGCAAACAGCTGCCCGGCCTCGGGCCGGGCCTGGATCCGTTCTGCCAGCAACTGCAGCCCGCGCCGGGCGGCGAGTTCGGGCAGCAGGGCAGGGGCGACGGCGGGAAGGTACTGAAGGGCCTGCAGGACGTCGTCCGGGGCGGTGCCGTCCGCCAGGTTGAGCACGTGCAGATCCGCGCGGGCCGGGACGTCATCGGCCGCCAGCCACTCCGCTTCCTGCGCAGCCCACTGGTCCCAAAACGGTTCGTAGGTGTCGCCGTCCCGGGCCAGCGCCCGGGCCCGGCGGTCCGCGTCGGAGGAGTCCGCCCAGATCACGGCGTCCAGCAGGGGCACTGCGGCCGCCGCGGCGGCACCGACGCCCTCCACCAGGACGATTTCGGCCGGGCGTGTGGTGCGGGCCTCGCCGTCGTAGTGCCGTGCCCAGTCCCAGCTGACCCATTCCGCGTTCTCCCCGCGCCGCAAGGGCGAAAGCACGGTGGTGACGTAGCGCTCGATCCCCGCCGCCAGCCCGTTCCAGCCGGGATAGATGTCCTCGAGGTGGAAGAGCGAGACCTTGTGGTGTTCCCTCAGCCGCGCCGCCAGTTCGATGGCCAGGGTGGTCTTGCCGGAGCCGGAGCGCCCGTCGATTGCGATGATGACGGGTGCGGGGCTCATGAAATAGAGCGTACCGGCTGCTGTGCAGTGGCTTGATCACTGCCGTGATGTTGCCCGTCCTGCCGCCCAAGCTCGGTGCGTACGTGCTGCACAATCCCCGGAAGGGAGGCCCGGATGAGGTTCCAGGTGGTGTCGAAGTCGGTGTGGCCGCCGTACCACGGGTCCTCGATGCCCTGCTCCAGCGGGTCCTTGTCCGCCACGGCGGGGTCGAAGCTGCGGAGCATGCGGATCTTTGCCAGCGAGACCCGGTCCGGTGCTGCCTGCCGGAGCCAGCCGTAGTGGTCGACGTCGAGGGCCAGGATCAGATCCCGGCTCGCGAACCATTCGGGCCGCCATTCGCGCGCCACGTGGCGGTCCGAAGCGATGTTCTGCGCCGTGAGTTTGCGCGCTGCCCGGGGATCGATGGGCCGGCCGGCCTCATACGCGGTGGTGCCGGCGGAATCGACCACGGCCCCCGTGAGGCGCTCGGCCCGGAATGCCTCCGCCAGCATAAGTTCCGCCATCGGGGACCGGCAGATGTTTCCGGTGCAGACCGCGATGATCCGGTACTGGCTCGACATTGAGGTCATAGCTAAGCATGAACGATCCCGGGCCTCTTGGCTAGCTGGCCCCCGCGAAGTATTACAAAAAATGTCAACTGACTTTTAGTTTTTGTCATGCCCGGGCCCGGGTGCGGCCGGCTCCAGCCCGAGGTGCCGGACCAGCGCGTCGAGGACCGGCAGCTGGCCCTTGACCAGCCTGGACCGGGCTGCGGGCTCGGCGGTCCATTCCGCGCGGTCGATCTCGGGGAAGCTGCCGATCGTGCCGGATCCCCTCGGCCACTCCAGCTCGAAGGTGTTGCTCACGATGCGTTCGGGCCGGAAGTCCGCTTCCGCCGTGAAGACCGTGATGATCTTGCCGGAGGGCTGGCGGAAGTCGCCAAGCCGGTGGTAGTCGGCGGCGGGTGCCGGTGTGCCGATTTCCTCCGCGAACTCGCGGTGCGCCGCCGCCAGGGGGTCCTCGTCGGCGAGGTATTCCCCCTTGGGGATGGACCAGCCGCGGGAGTCCTTGCGGGCCCAGAACGGTCCGCCCATGTGGGCTATCCAGAGCTCAAGCTGCGGTGTGCTGCCGGATGGCGGCGCCCCGCCGGGCGGTGATGCACCCCTTAGCCGGTACAGCAGAAGGCCGGCGCTGCGAACGGTCATGGCTCCCTCCTGCCCCAAGGGTATTCCCCCAGTGCTTGAGCGGCCGCGATCAGGCCGCCGGCCCCCACAGCGCCTTGCGGAGCAACCCCTTGAGGGTTGCGATCTCCGGGGCGCTGAGGCCGGCCAGGGCGGCGGATTCCGCGTCCCGCGCCGCGGCCTCGGCCCGCCGGAAGAGGGCTTCCCCCTCCGGGGTCGAGGAAACAATCTTGGCGCGCCGGTCCAGCTTCCCGGGCGCCCGGATCACCAGCCCGCGCTTCTCCAGCTCGTCGATCAGGGCGACAATCTGGCTCGGGTCCAGGCTGAGGAACTCGGCCATCTCCCGCTGCGTTGGTTCCAGCCCGCTGTTGGCCAGGGCCAGCACCGAATAGGAACGCTCCTTGAGATCGAACACGGCCAGGGCGCGGTTGTTCAGGACCGACCCGCCGGCATGCAGCTTGGCCAGCAGGAAACCCGCGTCCAGGCTGATGGTTGCCGCCGTGAGCTTCTCCGCAGGCTCGGTGCCCGGCCCGTCGTCAACTTCGGTCGCCATGCCCAACTCCAATAGTCCAAAAAATAAATCGTTGACTTTTTCAACTATCCATATTTTCATGGATACAGAACAGCATCCCACGCCGCGGGGCCGGATGCACAAGGCAGCTAGCAAAGGAGCGGCAATGAGCCTGTCAGGAAAAGTAGCAATCGTCACCGGAAGCGGACGGGGCCTCGGCCTGGCCTACGCCCGGGAACTGGCCCGCCAGGGCGCCGCCGTCGTCGTCAACGATGTGGACGCCGAGGTCGCCGCCGACGCTGTCCGGACGATTCAGTCCGACGGCGGCCGCGCAGCCGCCGTCGTCGCCCCGGTGGGCAGCTCCGACGCCGCAAAGAAGCTCGTGCAGGCGGCCGTCACGGAGTTCGGCCGGCTGGACATCCTGGTCACCAACGCCGGCATCCTGCGGGACAAGAGCCTGCTGAAGATGACGGACGAGGACTTCGACGCCGTGATCAACGTCCACCTGCGCGGCACCTTCACCTGCGCCCGGGAGGCCTTCGGCTACTTCAAGGAGCACGGCATTCCCGGCCGCATCATCACCATCGGCTCCCCGACGGGCCAGCGCGGCAACTTCGGCCAGACCAACTACGCCGCCGCGAAGGCCGGAATCGTGGGCATGGTGCGCACCTGGGCGCTGGAAATGAAGAAAGCCGGCGTCACCGCCAACGCCGTCATTCCCGTGGCCGCCACCGCCATGACCAAGACCGTCCCGTACTTCCAGAAGGCCGTCGAGGCCGACGAGCGCGGCGAGGCGATGCCGGCCTTCTTCCGCCACGACCTCGGGTTTGGCACGGCCGGCGACGTCGCCGGGCTGGTGGCCTTCCTGGCCTCCGACGCTGCCGCCGGCGTCACCGGCCAGGCAATCGGAGCGGGCGGTGACCGGCTGCAACTCTGGACCCACCCCGAGGCAGCCGCCACCGAATACCGCGAGGGCGGCCGGGGCTACCAGGATCTCGTGGACAACTTCGGCGCACTCTTCGGGGACAAGCTGCAAAGCGTCGGCGAGGACTTCCTGCCCCTGCCGGCGGAACTGCAGCCCGAACCGGCGGAGGTCCGCTGACATGGCTGCCCAGCGCTACGAACCCGGCATCGACGCCGCCTCACTCGATGCGATCGACATGCACGTCCACCTCGAAGTGGACGGCCACGGCCACGAGTCCCTTCCGGCAGCCCTGACCGAGGCCTCCGCCAGGTACTTCAAGGCCGAGGACCGCAGCCCTTCGCTGGACCGGATCGCCGAGGTCTACCGCGAACTGAACATGGCCGCCGTCGTCTTCACCGTCGACGCCCGGACCCAGCTCAAGCACGAGCCCAACAGCATCCCGGACCTCATTGCCGGGGCGGCGCGGAACAACGACGTCCTGATCCCCTTCGGGAGCGTGGACCCCCGCACCGGCGCCGAGGCGATCCAGGGCGCCAAGCACCAGGCAATCGACCTCGGCGCCCGCGGGTTCAAGTTCCACCCGAGCCTGCAGGGCTTCGACCCCTCCAACGAGCAGTTCTACCCGCTCTGGGAAACCCTGCAGGAACTGCGCCTGCCGGCCATCTTCCACACGGGACAGAACGGCATGGGGGCCGGGCTCCCGGGCGGGTACGGCATCAAACTGGCCTACTCCAACCCGCTCCTGCTCGACGCCGTGGCCGCGGACTTCCCGGAGCTGCAAATCATCATGGCCCACCCCTCGGTGCCGTGGCAGGACGAGGCCAACTCGATCGCCACGCACAAGGCCAACGTGTTCATCGACCTCTCCGGCTGGTCCCCGAAGTACTTCCCGGAGTCCCTGGTCCGGATGGCCAACTCGGTCCTGCAGGACAAGGTCCTGTTCGGCACCGACTTCCCGCTCATCACCCCGCAGAAATGGCTGGGCGCCTTCGCGGACCTGCCGCTGAAGGACGAGGTCCGGCCCAAGATCCTCAAGCACAACGCCGTCCGCCTGCTCGGGCTCGGTGGCTGAGGTGTCCGTGGAAACCGCGCCCCAGACAACAGCCCAGGAGCGCCTCTACGGCGTCTGCGACTACTACGACGCCGAATCCCTCCTCGCCGACGGGGAGCGGAAAGTGCTGGGGCGGCTGCGGGAGTTCCTGGACACCCAGGCCCGGCCGCTCCTGGCCGACTACTGGGAGCGCGGCGAGTTCCCGGACCAGCTCGCGCGGCCGCTGATCGATCTGGACCTCATGGAACCGGCGGAACTGACCGGCGCCCCGGGTGCGGGTCAGACGCCGGCCCGGGGCATCTACCAGGGCTTCCGGATCTTCGAACTCGCCCGCACGGACGCCTCGCTGGCCACCTGGTACACGGCCCAGGCCGGGCTGTTCCGGACCGCCATCCGGGTCGGGGCCTCCGCGGAACAGCAGGCCGAATGGATGCCCAGGGTCATCGACTTCTCGCTCAAGGGCGTCTTCTCGCTGACGGAGCCGGAATCCGGCTCCGACATCGCCGGCGGACTCGCGACGACGGCACGCAGGGAAAAGGGGCGTGAGGCCGGCCCGGACGGCGACACCTGGGTCCTGGACGGCGCCAAGCGCTGGATCGGCGGCGCGGCAACGGCCGACGTCCTGGCCGTCTTCGCCCGCGACGTCGCCGACGGCCAGGTCAAGGCTTTCCTCGTGGACCGCGAGGCGGCCGGCGTGACCCTGGAGAAGATCCACGGCAAGACCGCGCTGCGGATGATGCAGAACGCCCACATCACCCTCGACGGCGTCCGCGTCCCCGAGGCCAGGCGGCTCCACAACGTGAACTCGTTCCGGGACGTGGCGGCGATGCTGCGGGCCATGCGCTCGGACGTCGCGTGGATCGCCGCCGGCATCGCGGCAGGAGCTTTCGAAGCCGCGCTGCGCTACGTCTCCGGGCGCCGGCAGTTCGGCCGCCCGCTCGCGTCCTTCCAGCTCGTCCAGGAAAAGCTCGCCCGGATGCTCGGCAACGTCACCTCGGCGCTGTCCCTGGTGGTCCGGCTGACCGAACAGCAGGAGAAGGGCATCTACCGGGACCAGGACTCGGCCCTGGCCAAGATGCAGACCTCCCTGCTGATGCGCGAGACCGTGGCGCTGGCCCGCGAAGTGGTGGGCGGCAACGGCATCACGCTCGCGGCCGACGTCGCACGGTTCCATGCCGATGCCGAGGCCGTCTACTCCTATGAGGGGACCCACGAGATCAATGCCCTGATCGTCGGCCGGGCCCTCACCGGCCACAGCGCCTTCACCCACTGACGCTCTTTACCCGCTGACGGTGTTCCGCCGTCGTCGCGTCCCGCCCCCTCGTTCAACTTATCCAAACCATCACAGGAGCAAAAGATGCCCAACCTCGTCGTCGACTTCGACAAACTCCTCACCCTCGCCGGCACCGACCTCGGCGTCACCGACTACCGCGAAATCACCCAGGAACAGATCAACAAGTTCGCCGACGCCACGGGCGACGACCAGTGGATCCATGTGGACCCGGAACGCGCCAAGGACGGCCCGTTCGGCGCCCCGATCGCCCACGGCTTCCTCACCCTCTCGCTCATCATCCCGTTCTGGGGCGAGCTGTTCGACGTCGACGGCGTCACCACCAAGGTCAACTACGGCCTCGATAAGGTCCGCTTCACCTCTCCCGTCAAGGTGGGTTCGCGCATCCGCATGCGGGCCACCATCGCGGAAGTCACCGAGGTCAAGGGCGGCGCCCAGATCAAGGTCGCCAACACGATCGAGATCGAAGGCCAGGAACGCCCGGCCGTCGTGGCCGAGTTCCTCGCCCGCTTCTACAAGTAAACCGCCACACCCCTTCACCATCCCCTCTGCCATAAGGAACAACGATGTCCCAAATTTCGCAGTTGCAGGCCATGGACGCGGGTACGCGTCGCCGTGAAGCACGGACCGTCATTGCCTCCAGCTATCTCGGCAGCACCATCGAGTACTACGACTTCCTGCTCTATGCCACGGCCGCCGCGGTGGTCTTTCCCAAGGTGTTCTTCTCCGGCGCGGACGAATGGGTGGGGGTGGTGGCCGCGTACGGGACGTTCGCCGCCGGCTACGTGGCACGGCCCCTCGGCGGCATCATCTTCGGCCACTTCGGCGACCGGCTGGGACGCAAGAACATGCTGATTGTCTCGATGCTGGTCATGGGCATCGCCTCCACCCTGATAGGGCTGGTGCCCGGCGCCGCGGTGGCCGGAGCCTGGGGTGCCGTGATGCTCGTGATCCTCCGGGTCTGCCAGGGCATTGCCGTCGGCGGGGAGTGGGGCGGCGCCGCCCTCATGGCGCTTGAACACTCGGAATCGGGCAAACGCGGCTTCGCGGCCTCGTTCGTCAACGCCGGCGCCCCCACCGGCGCGGTGCTGGGCACCCTGGTGATGGGCGCGTTCGCGGCCCTGCCCAACGAGCAGTTCCTGGCCTGGGGCTGGCGCGTGCCGTTCCTGCTGTCCTTCGTCCTGCTCGGCATCGGCATGTTCGTCCGGCTCAAGGTCTCCGAAAGCCCCATCTTCAAGGCGGCAATGGAACAAGAGAAAGCCGAACGGGAACAGGCCGAACGGGACAACACCCAGCGGACGGTGCCGGGCAGCGCGCCGGTGCGCCGCGAGATTCCCCTCCTGCAGGTCCTGCGACGGCCCAAGACCCTGATCTTCACCATGCTGGCCGGCGCGGCCGGGTTTGCGCTCCAGGTGGTGCTGGCCACGTTCTCCGTGACCTACGCCGTGTCCAAGGGTGCGGACCGGCAGGGCGTTCTCTACGCCTTCGCGGCCGCCTCCTTCGTGTCCATCGCCTTCGTGATCATGGGCGGCCGGCTCTCCGACAAGCTGGGACGGCGGCCCGTCATGATCGGCGGCCTGGTGCTCTTCATCCTTTACCTCACGCCGATGTTCCAGCTCCTGTCCTCCAACAACATCGGGCTGATCTTCGTGGCCTTCGCCGTTGGCCTCATGATCCATTCCACCCTGTTCGGCCCGCTCGCGGCGTTCGTGTCCGAGCAGTTCGGAACCACATCGCGCTACACCGGCGCCTCGCTGGGCTACCAGCTCGCCACGCTCCTCGGCGCGGGATTCACGCCGGGCATCGTGGCGCAGATCTTCAAGGATTCCGGACAGGACACCGCCGCCGTGGTCTGGTACCTGGCCATCATGTCCGTCGTGTCGATCGTCTTCATCCTGCTGACGCGAGAGCCCAAGAACAACGATCTGCAGACTGTCCGGTCCTAACCAGGCCCGCTGGCGCTACCGTCTAACTAGAAAGGATTTTCCGTGGAGAATTTTGGCATCGGCTCGTGGCTGCAACGGCGCCGCCCGAAGTCGGGCACCAAGACCGCAATCATCGCCGGGGAACGCAGTCTCAGCTACAGCGAGCTCGCGGATCGTTCCACCCGGCTCGCCAACGCCCTTCGGGACCGCGGCGTAGTAAAAGGCGACAGGGTGGCCTACCTGGGCGAAAACGATCCCTCCTTCCTGGAGACCCTCTTCGCCGCCGGCCTGGCCGGGGCGGTCTTCGTCCCGCTGAACACCCGGCTCGCCCCGCCCGAGATCCAGTTCCAGCTCCGGGACAGCGGCGCTGTCGTGCTGGTCCACTCGGAGGCGCTCGCGGTGCTCGCGGAACGCGGCTCGGCGGAGACCGCCGTGGGTTCGCGGATCGTCGTCGACGAGTCAACAGTGCCAGCCGAAACGCTGCCCGATTCAACGCTGCCCGATTCAACGCTGCCCGACGGCGGCGCTGGCCGGGGAACCGCCGTGGAGGCGTATGAGGCCGTCATCGCGTCCGGTGCGGCGCTGGCGCCGGACGAGCCCGTGGGCCTGGACGACGCCGCCATGATCCTCTACACCTCCGGAACCACCGGAAACCCCAAAGGCGCGCTCCTGACCCACGGCAACATCACGTGGAACTGCATCAACGTGCTGGTCGATTTCGACTTTGCCTCCACCGACGTGGCTCTCATGATCTCCCCGATGTTCCACGTCGCCTCCCTGGACATGGGCGTCCTGCCCACGCTCCTCAAAGGTGGCACCGTGATATTGGAGGCCAAGTTCGATCCCCGCCGGACGCTCGAGCTGATCCAGCAGCACCGCGCAACGACTATCAGCGGGGTGCCCACGACCTACCAGATGCTGTGCGAGCACCCGGACTGGGACGCCACGGACCTCAGTTCGCTGAACAAACTGACCTGCGGCGGATCCGCGGTGCCGATGCGGGTCCTGGAAGCCTACGAGCGGAGGGGGCTGCGCTTCTCCAACGGCTACGGCATGACCGAGACGGCACCGGGCGCCACTACGCTGCCGGCGGCGAGGTCCCGGGACAAGGCCGGGTCCTCCGGACTGCCGCATTTCTTCACCGATGTCCGGGTGGCCGATCCCGTCGACCCGGCGTCCGGGCCCGCTGCGCCCGGAATGGTGGGGGAGATCCAGATCAAGGGTCCCAACGTCATCCACCAGTACTGGAACCGGCCCGAGGCCTCGTCGGACTCCTACACAGGGGACGGCTGGTTCAAGTCCGGCGACATGGGCTACAAGGACCCGGACGGTTTCGTGTTCATCTCCGACCGGCTCAAGGACATGATCATCTCCGGCGGGGAGAACATCTATCCCGCCGAGGTGGAGCAGGCGATCGCCGAGCTCGACGCCGTCGGAAGCGTCGCGGTGATCGGGGTGCCGGACGAGAAATGGGGCGAGGTGCCGCGGGCCGTGGTGCTGTTGCGGGAGGGCGCCCGGCTCACGGAAGAACAGCTGCGCTCCCACCTGGAGGGCCGGCTGGCGAGGTACAAGATCCCCAAATCCGTCGTCTTCGTGGACGAGATGCCCCGGACAGCGAGCGGCAAGAGCCGGAAAGCGGACCTTCGGAAGCTGGCGCCCGGCCACGTCTGACGGTGGCCCCCGGTCCCGGACGGTGAGCCGGCCGCCGGTGCCGGGACGCCGGCGGCCGCGGTGCCTAGTGGATTGCGGCCAGCAGGACGCCGACGCCGACGAAGAGCCCGCCGAACGTCCGGTTCAGGACCTTTTGTCCGCGGGCGTCGCGGGTGAAGCGCTGGAAGGACCGGGCCGCAGCCGCGAAGAAGAACCACATGACCGCCACGTCGATCACGATCACAGTAGCGGCCAGGACCACGTACTGAGGCAGCAGCGGCTGCTCCGGCCGGATGAACTGCGGCATGAAGGCCAGGAAGAAGACCACGGCTTTGGGGTTGAGCAGATTGACCCAGAGGCCACGGCGGAACATGGACAGGCCCGGCTCGTTGCGCAGGGCCGCGGCCTTCTCCTGGTCCAGGTCCGGCTTGTGCAGGAACTGCCGGATGCCCAGGTAGACCAGGTAGGCGGCGCCGGCGTAGCGGATCACGTTGAAGGCAACCGGTGAGCTCGCCACGAGCACCCCGACGCCGAGGGCCACGATCAGGATGTGCACAACGAGGGCGGCCTGCTGGCCCAGGATGCCCCAAAGGGACCGGCGGAATCCCGAGTTCAGGGAGTTGCTCATGGTGTTGATGGCGCCCGCGCCGGGAGTGAAGCTGATCAGGACGCCGGCGCCGGCCAGGGCCAGCCAAAGGGAGGGTTGCACCAGGTAAGTTTACGGTCCCGGCCGTGGCGGGTCCGATTGATGACGGGAGTCAGTCGCGGCTGAGGCCGTAGCTGAGAATCATGTTGCCTTTGCTGGTCTGCTGGGACGACTGCAGCTCCAGCCGGGTGAGGGCATCGCCGTCGTTGAACAGCCGCCGCCCGCTGCCGGCGATCACGGGATGGACGATCAGCATCAAGGTGTCGAGCAGCCCGGCGAACAGTAACTGGTGGACCAGCGAAATGCTGCTGAAGATCCCGATTTCACCGCCGTCGCTGTTCTTCAGGGCCGCGACGAAGTCTTCCAGCGGGCCCTCGATCAGGCGTGAATTTTGCCAATCCAGCTCGCCTGTCAGGGTCCTGGACGCGACAAATTTCGGCAGCGGATTGATGAATCCGGCAAAGTCCGCGTCGCTTTCGGCGTTGGGCCAGTATTCTGCCCATTGCTGGTAGCCCACGCGGCCGAGGAGCGCAGTGTCGATCCGGCCCATCATCTCGCCCATCCCGGCACCGAGCTCTTCGTCGAAGCTGTCGAATTGCCACTTGAACGGGTCTTCAACCACGCCGTCCACAGAGCAGAAAAGGCCGGCCGTCAATTTGCGCATGGGTTTCTCCTTGCCGTGGGTCTCCAGTCCAGATATCTAATGCACCCTATCCGCAGACCCGGAAGCAGGGAATGGCTGCCGGCAACTCGACGGCGAACGCCCCGGAGGCCGGCCGTGCCGCCAGCATCGCGGGTCTTGGGCGTGCAAGGAGCGCGCCCAAGACCCGCTAAGGGTTAGCCGTTGGACGTGTAGCCATCCGTGGCGGTGTCCCCGGGGCCGCCATGGCCGCCGCCGGGGCCGCCCTGGCCTTCCTGGGTTGCGGTCACCGTGAAGTTCGCATCCAGCAGGACAGTGGCGCGCGTGCCGTCCGCCTTCGTGATGTGGGCTTCGTAGGTGGCGCCGTCGGCGTCAGTCTCCATCCGCTCGATCGCCGCATCCGGCTGGGCGGCCTTTACCGCCGCTTCGACCTTCGTGGCGGTGTCGCCGGTGAGGACCTCCTCCGTCTTTCCGTTGGCCTGGTGCGGGCCGCGCTGGCCCCCGATGCCGTAGCCGTCGGTGGCCTGGGTCGAGGACGAGCTGCCGGTGGAATCGGCAGCCATCGCGGGGATGGCCGATGCGCCGATGGCGCCGCCGCCGATCACCGCAGCGAGCATGATGCCCGCGGTGGTCTTGTTGATCTTTGCCATGGTGAAACTCCTTTGCTGGGGCCCGGGCTTCCGGGCCGGCCGAGGATTCGGCCTGTACCCAGCCTCAGGCGCGGAGTTATGGCTGCACTTTCGGCGGCCTGTGCCGGTGCTGTGACCACGGCCGCCGCTCACGCCCGGGCGATGACCTCGCCGTTGGGAATCAGGAACCAGCCGTCGTCGGTGGAGCCCCACCGGTGCCAGCCCGCGGAAATCCGGGCCAGGTCCGCCTCGCTGGCCAGGCCGTACTCGAGCGCCTGGTCGGCAAAGGACGAATGCAGCACCCGCTCGCCCCACACCCGGGCCTGCCAGCGCCGCTCATGCCCAGTGGCGTAGAGCCAGTTGCTGCTGGACGGCGCCACATCCGTGAAGCCGGCGGCCTGCGCCCAGGACACGAGCCGGCGGCCGGCGTCGGGCTCGGCGCCATTGCGGCGGGCGATCCGCTGGTAGAGCTCCATCCAGTCGTCGAGTTCGGGGATGGCCGGGTACCAGCTCATGCCGTGGAAGTCGGCGTCGCGCACCGCCACTATCCCGCCTGCCTTGGCCGCCCGCCGCATCTCCCGCAGCGCCGCGACGGGGTCCGTGAGGTGCTGGAGGACCTGATGGGCGTGGACGACGTCGAAGGATTCGTCCGGGAAATCGAGGTCGTAGATGTTGCCGGCGGCAAAGCCGACATTGTCCACGCCGCGCTCGACGGCGAGGGCCGCGGCCTGGGCGATGATGTCGGGGGAGCGGTCCAAGCCTGTGACCCTGCCCGGCGCCACCAGCTCCGCGAAGTCGCAGGTGATGCTGCCAGGCCCACAGCCGACGTCGAGGACGGAGGTCCCGGGCATCAGATGCGGGAGCACGAACGCTGCCGAGTTTTCCGCCGTGCGGGAGGCATGGGCACGGACCACCGACTCGTGGTGGCCGTGCGTGTACACATCGTCAGGCTGCTGCGCACTCATAATGGAACGCTACCCTCCCTCGCCCGGAAAAGGGTGGACCTCCAACTGCGGGTCAGCAAGCGCGCGCCGCAGGCAGTTTTTTGCGGGTGGCCGTCAGTTTTGCCGCTTCCGGCGCCGGCGATTCTACGGATGAATGGAGGAGTGAAGATCAGCAACAGCAACAGCAACAGCAACAGCAACAGCAACAGCAACAGCAAAAGCGGCAGCGGCGCCGGCAACGGACTGGGCCTGTTCCGGGCCACCGGAATCTATGTCGGCGCGATCCTGGGCTCGGGTGTCCTGGTGCTTCCCGCCATCGCAGCCAAGGAGGCAGGCCCGGCGTCGCTCCTGGCCTGGGCTGTCCTGCTGGTGTTCTGCATTCCCGTTGCCTTCAGCTTCGCCGAAATGAGCCGCCAGCAGCCCGACGCCGGAGGGATCGCCCACTTCGTCAAGCGTGCCTTTGGTCGCCGCGCCTCGGTGGTGGCCGGGTACCTCTTCTACTTTTCGATCCCCTTCGGTGCCCCGGCAACGGCCGTGATCGGCGGCAACTACATCGCCCACGCCGTCGGCGGCGGCCGGGACACCGCAGTCCTCGCGGCGGCGGTGATCCTGCTGGCCGCCTTCGCGAGCAACGCCGTCGGCATCAGGGTTTCCAGCCGCATGCAACTGGTGCTCATGGTGCTGCTGGTGGCACTGCTCGCGCTCGCCGTCGTCCTCGCGGTACCGCACGCCAAAGCGGAAAATTTCCAGCCCTTCGCCCCGCACGGCTACTGGGCGGTCGGCGGTGCCGCGAGCCTGCTGTTCTTCTGCTTCGCCGGCTGGGAAGCCGTCTCGCACCTGGCCGGTGAGTTCCGGAACCCCGGGCGCGATCTCCGGCGGGCCACGTGGCTCACGCTGATTGTGGTGGGCGCGGTCTACATTGGCGTTGTCGCCGCCTCGGTGGCCGTCCTCGGCCCGGAACTGCCCGCTACGGCGGTGCCCGTCGCGGCGTTGCTGGAGAAAGGGCTGGGTTCATTGGCGGCCCCGCTCACCGCGGTTGCGGCGGCGGTTTTGACGTTCGGCCCCATCAACACCTTCGTGGCCGGGGCCAGCCGGCTCGGGGCCGCCCTGGCATCCGACGGCGTGCTGCCGCCCGCCCTTGCACGCGGTGCCGGGCGGGGGCAGGTACCCGCCGGAAGCCTGGCAACTCTGGCCGTCCTGACGTTGCTGTCCTTCGCTGCCGCCGTCGCCGGACTCACCGACATGCAGTTCCAGATCGGCGCCGCCTCGGCGTGTTTCACGGCCGTCACCGCGTTTGGGCTGGCGGCCGGCATCCGGCTGCTGCAGCCGCGGACCGTTGCCTGGTACGGCGTGATCGTGGCGGCCGGGGTCATGGTGGCCGTCCTGATCTTCAGCGGCTGGGCGCTGGGGGTTCCGCTGGCACTGGCAGCGGCCGCCGTCGGCGTCGGCAGGCGTTTTGGCGGGACCCAAGAACAGGAAACGGCGCCTTCTGCACTGGCGGAGGCGCTCCCCGGTGGCCGGCCGGAAACCGCCGCCCATCCGTGACGCAGCAGGCCGCGAGTCAGCCGGGGCGCTGCCCCGGCGCTTGCTCCGGCCCGGGGCCGCGGGCCGCTTCCTCACCGGCCCGGACAGTGGCATCGATCATGGAGTTCATGAAGCGGGTGGCGATCTCCAGTTCTTCGGGCGTGAAGGTCGCCATGGCTGCACCCATGTGGCGGGCCAGCGGCAGGAACATTGCGCCGCCGTCCCGGTACGCCTTGGGCGTCATGCGCAGCTGCACCTGGCGGCGGTCCGCGCCCTCGCGCTCACGGACCACGTGGCCGGAACTGTGGAGCCGGTCGATCAGTGCGGTGGTGGCCGGGGAGCTGAGGTTCAGCTCTTTCCTCAGCACCCCTGGAGTGACAATCTGGTCCCGCGCCGCGTGCCGCATGATGACGGCGAGGGCGTTGAGGTCCGTGCGGTGCATGTCGTTGCGGCCGCCGGCGGAGTCCACATAACGGTTGGCTTCGAGGGTGAATTCCTGCAGGAGCCGGACGAGGGGCGGCGGACCGGCGGCTTCGGGCGGGACTGTGTTCTTGGGCGAGACCGCGTCTTCGGATAGGCCCGGGGATTCGGCTGACACGGCGGACCTCCTTCGTCCCTTGATCCTGCCCCGGCGGTCTGACCGCGGCAGGTCGGCGCTGTCGACGGCGCCTTCGGGAGTCTACTGCAGGGTCTGCGGAGCGGCCTGACGCCGGCTGTCTTTCCATTCTCCTCCGGTGCCCCCGGCAAATGGGTTATCTCTATGATGGAGATAGTCTACTATGGAGTTGATCTCTGCTCCCACTCCGAGGCGCACCCTGGAAGGAAACATGAAAACGACTTCGTCCGCGGCGACCCGTGTCCCGTTCTGGCTGCGCTGGCTGGTCCCCGCAGTGCTCGTCCTGGCCTGGCTGGCGATCGCCGGCGTCGGCGGCCCTACATTCGGCCGCCTGAGCGAGGTGTCATCGAATGACCAGGCATCGTTCCTTCCCGCCGGGGCCGAGGCCACCGAGGCTGCGGACTGGCAGGCCAAGTTCAGGGACTCCAAGGAGATCCCGGCAGTGATCGTGGTTGAGAGCGACTCCGCCTTCACCCCGGCCCAGCTCCGCGAGACCGCGGCCCTCAAGGGCAAGCTGGAGGCCCTGCAGGCCGGGAGCACGGTTATCGGTCCCATCCCTTCCGAGGACGCCAAGGCAGTCCAGTTCGTGGTGCCCATTGCTTCCTCGGCGGAAGTGAAAACGGTCGTCAAGGAACTGCGCAACGAGGTCCGGGCGTCCGCGCCGGCCGGAATGCAGACATTCGTCACCGGACCGGCCGGCCTCACCGCGGACCTTGTGAGTGCCTTTGCCGGCATTGACGGCATCTTGCTGCTCGTGGCCCTGGGCGCCGTGTTCCTGATCCTGCTGATTGTCTACCGTTCCCTGCTGCTGCCCGTCATGGTGCTGTTCACCTCGGTCTTCGCGCTGTGCGCCGCGATCCTGCTGGTGTTTGGCATGGCCAAGGCCGGCTGGATCCAATTGAACGGCCAGAGCCAGGGCATCCTGTCCATCCTGGTGATCGGCGCAGCCACCGACTACGCCCTGCTGTATGTGGCCCGGTTCCGCGAAGCCCTGACCCACACCACCAACCGGACGGCCGCCGCCGTCACCGCATGGAAGGCGGCCTGGGAACCGATCCTGGCCTCCGGCGCCACCGTAATCATCGCGCTGCTCTGCCTGCTGTTCTCCGACCTCAACTCCAACAAGGCCCTCGGCCCGGTGGCGGCGGCGGGCATCCTCTGCGCGCTCTTCGCCGCCCTGACCCTGCTGCCGGCCCTGATGGCACTGCTGGGCCGGGCAGCGTTCTGGCCGTTCCGGCCCAAACTGCTCCCGGAAACCGACCGGGAACCGGAACTGGTCACCGGCCTCGAGGGCCAGAAGGGACTCTGGCGGGCCACCGGTTCGCTCGTATCCCGCCGGCCGCGCACGGTCTGGGTCGCCTCGGTGCTGCTGCTCCTCGTAGCCGCCACCGGCCTCCTGCAGCTTAAAGCCAACGGCGTCGCCCAGACCGACGTCATCCTCACCTCCTCCAATGCCGTCGACGGGCAGGATGCCCTGGGCCGGCACTTCGACGCCGGGTCCGGCAGCCCCGCGGTGATCGTGGCCGACGAGGCAAACGCCCAGGACGTTCTGGCGAAGCTGCAGACCAGCGACGGCGTCGGAGACGCCTATCTGCTGGCCGAAGGCGGCGCCCCGGTCATCACCGGCGCCCCGGGCGCGCCGGCTGCCCCCGCAATCAGGGACGGGAAGGTCCTGATCAACGCGACGCTGAACCACGCCGCGGACTCCGCCGAGGCCGAAAACGCCGTGGTGTCGCTCCGCCAGGACCTGAAGAAGATAGACAGCGGTGTGCTGGTCGGCGGTGTGACGGCCACGGCGCTGGATACCAACACCACTGCCCAGCGCGACCTCGTCACCATCATCCCGGTGGTCCTGGGCGTCATCCTGGTCATCCTCATGCTGCTGCTGCGCTCGGTGCTCGCGCCGGTCCTGCTGGTCGCCTCCGTGGTCCTGTCCTATGCCGCGGCGATGGGCGTCTCCGCCTTCGTGTTCAACAATGTCTTCGGCTTCCCGGGCGCGGACGCGACGGTGCCCCTGTTCGGCTTCGTCTTCCTCGTGGCACTGGGCGTCGACTACAACATCTTCCTGATGAGCCGGGTCCGGGAGGAATCCCTCAAGCACGGCACCCGGGCCGGCATCCTGCGCGGCCTCGTAGTGACAGGCGGGGTCATCACCTCTGCCGGGGTGGTCCTGGCGGCCACCTTCGCGGCCCTCGGCGTCATCCCGATCATGTTCCTGGTCCAGCTCGCCTTCATCGTCGCGTTCGGCGTCCTGCTGGACACGGTGCTGGTCCGCTCCCTGCTGGTGCCCGCGCTGGCCTACGACATCGGCCCGCGGCTTTGGTGGCCCGGCAAGCTCGGCCGGCCAGGGAGCGGGGCTGTGGCCCGCGACGGCGCCCGGGCCACGCTGTCCGCCGAAAATCCGAAGGCAGATCCGGCTGAAAACGAGGAGGCCGGGGTCCGCTAGGCGGAACCGAAAACCGCAGCCGCCGTCACTGTCCCTGGTCCCCCCACCAGGCGACGGTGGCGGCGGCTGCCTCGTGCAGCGGGGTCGGTGTCAGCCCCAGCGCGGCCTGGCTCGCCGTGGAATCCATGACGAAGGGGTGCTCGAACTGGTACAGGGTCTCGGCCAGGTCCCGCATATCCGGAGAAAACACTCCCATTGCCCTCACCGCCCACCCGGGAACGCCGGTGACACGCGGTGCCCGGGTGCCGGCCGCCTTGGCGAATGCCCCCGCGATCTCGCGCTGGGTCAGTGCAGGTCCGGTGGGCGCATGCCATACCCGGTTCCACACCTGAGGCCTGCCAGCCGCCGCAATCATGGCGGCCGCGAGGTCCGGGACGTACGTGAAGGAATGCGGCCGGTCCGCCCGCCCGATCACCTGCATTGGCTTGCCGGCCGCGACGGGCCGGACCATGCGCTCGCCGGCGTGCGAGTTGCGGACCCGCGGCCCGAAGAAATCGCCGGCCACCATGCTCACGGTGGCGGTGGGGGAGGCCGCCCGGGCCGCGAGCAGTGCGGTCCGGACTCCGCGCTTGCCGCCCTGCGCCTGCCGGGGGCTGTCCTCGGTCATGATGTTTTCCGGGGTGCTGTAGGAGTACAGGCTTTCCGGGAAGACCACGACGGCGCCCGCCGAGCCCGCCGCGGCGAGCACATTCAGCTCGGCGGCCGGGAGTTCCCTGGCCCACACCTCGGCGTTGTAGCGCGAGCCGTGGATGCAGTGAAAAACGGCCGCGGCGCCCTGGACGGCCTCGCCGAGCCGGGCGGGCTCGGACACGTCGATCGACACTCGTTCCACCAGCGGGTGGGCGGGTCCGCTGCCGGACCTCGTCAGGAGGCGCACCCGGTGGCCCGCCGCTGCCAACTGTTCGGCGACGGTCCAGCCCACCGGGCCGGCCCCTGTGACGACATAGAGCCTGGGCGGTTGGTGCCCGGAGGCTGCAGGTTGGGACATTCCGATCTCCTTTTGAAATAACGAGAGCAGTGCTCTCCCATTCAGGACGCGACGCCGTGGCCGGCAAGTCAAGAGCGGTGCTCACATTTGTTGACAGTGCTCTTGGATGTGGAATGCTGGACTCATGCCAGAGGACAGGATTGCGGGCGCGATAGACGCCGGCGTTGCGGCAGGCCCGGCAGGCCCGGCCGGAGCGGCCCCGGCGGCGGTGCGGCTGCGCACCCCGCGCGAGCGTGCCCGGGCCCAGACGGTGGCCGATATCGTCCGGCTGGGCCGGGAGCATCTGGCGCTGCACGGTGCCGCCGCACTGTCCCTCCGCGCCGTGGCCCGTGATCTCGGGGTCGTCTCTTCGGCGGTCTACCGCTACGTGGAGAGCCGCGAGGAGCTGCTGACCCTTCTGCTGATTGATGCGTACAACGAACTTGGCGATGCGGTGGATGCTGCCGTCGGGGCAGTGCCGGAGGAAGACTTCGGCGGGCGCTTCACGGCGCTGGGCCGCGCGGTGCGGGACTGGGCGCTGCACGAGCCCTCCCGCTACGCCCTGCTCTTCGGCAGTCCGGTGCCCGGTTACCAGGCCCCGGCGGAGCGGACCACCGGCCCCGGGACGAGGGTGATTACGGCCCTCATGGGAATCCTCGACGGCGCCTTCCGGGCCGGGCGGCTCGCCGCGACCGGCCAGCGGAGTCCTGCCGTGGCCGCCGGGCTGGCGGGGGACCTGGCGAAAATCCGCGCCGAGTTCGGCCTGGCGGTGCCGGATGACCTCCTGGCCCGCGGCGCACTGGCCTGGACCTCGCTCTTCGGTGCCGTCAGTTTCGAGGTTTTCGGCCAGTATGGCGAAGACACGTTCACAGCCCGGGAGGAGCTCTTCGGCCACCACCTCGCGGTGCTGGCCGACGTCGCGGGTCTGCCGGCGGCCGGCGCTGCCCGGTAAACCAGGTTCCCCTGTTGCCTTGCCGTGGCGCTCGATAGACTGCCCCTGCGCCCGCACGGGCGCGCCAGATGCGTCCAGGAAGGATCCATCCATGTCTGAAGAGACCAGGCCTGAAGAGAACAGGCCTGCAGAGAACACGCCTGAAGAGAATGTCCCCGGAAAAGCGGCGCCGCGGAACGTCGGTGCCGTTCCTGCGGAAGAGGAGGCAGAGGCCGCGGCACCTGAGGGGCAATACGCTGAGGGCGACTACGGCTCCGCCGGCACGGCAGGCCAAGTCCCGCCCACCGCCGTCGAGGGGGAGTACGCCGCGGGGGACTACGGCGAGGCCGGCGTGGCCGGAGCCGCCGTCGTCGGCGACGTGGAAGGCGACTATCCCGAGGGCGACTACGGCGAGGGCGGGGTCTCCGGTGAGCCCGCCGGCGTCGCCGAGGAAGGTGAATACCCCGAAGGTGACTACGGGAGCGCCGGTACGTCCCGTCCCGAGCGATCCGCCCGGCCGGCAACGGGAGGGCCTGCCGACGGCGACGCCGCTCGGGGCGACAACTAGCGGGATCAAAGCTGGCGGGACCAGCCGGCGCGGGCGCCGGCTGGTCCCCTGCCCAGGTCTGCGCCCCTGCGCCCAGCGGGCAGGTTCGCGCAGGGCGAAACGCCGCCCGGGACGCGCCGGAAGGGCTGGATTGAGGGGAATTTAGGCGGCGAGGAGCTGCCGCGGGCGGGACGGGAAAGCAAAGTTGAGTCGAATTCGCTCAACTTTAAATTGACTTATGCCCCCCTCTGGGTAAAGTTGAGTGTAGATCGCTCAATAACGGTCGGACCCGCTGCGGTTAGAGCAATTGCGGTTAGAGCCACAGTCACTGTGGTTGGAGCCACTGCGGGTCCGCGGCCATCTCCGCAAGATTCCAAGGAAGTAAGGAAACAATCCATGTCACGTGCAGTAGGTATTGACCTCGGAACCACTAACTCCGTCGTCTCCGTTCTCGAAGGTGGCGAGCCCACCGTCATTGCCAACGCCGAGGGTGGCCGCACCACGCCGTCGGTTGTTGCCTTCTCCAAGTCCGGCGAGGTCCTGGTCGGCGAGATCGCCAAGCGCCAGGCCGTCAACAACATTGACCGCACCATCGCGTCCGTCAAGCGCCACATGGGCACTGACTGGACCGTCGCCATTGACGACAAGAAGTACACGGCGCAGGAAATTTCCGCCCGTATCCTCATGAAGCTTAAGAACGACGCCGAGTCCTACCTCGGTGAAAAGGTCACCGACGCCGTCGTCACCGTGCCGGCCTACTTCAACGACGCCCAGCGCCAGGCCACCAAGGAGGCCGGAGAAATCGCCGGCCTGAACGTCCT
This sequence comes from Arthrobacter sp. 01T425, assembly GCF_056398725.1. NCBI lineage: Bacteria > Bacillati > Actinomycetota > Actinomycetes > Micrococcales > Micrococcaceae > Arthrobacter > Arthrobacter sp. 01T425. The sequence continues at coordinate 108,122 of NZ_JBFTPY010000005.1, forward strand.
GCGCATCGTCAACGAGCCCACAGCGGCCGCCCTGGCCTACGGCCTGGACAAGGGCAAGGAAGACGAACTCATCCTGGTCTTCGACCTCGGCGGCGGAACCTTCGACGTCTCCCTTCTGGAGGTCGGCAAGGATGAGGACAACTTCTCCACCATCCAGGTCCGCGCCACCGCCGGTGACAACCACCTCGGCGGCGACGACTGGGACCAGCGCGTCGTTGAATACCTGCTGAACCAGCTCAAGGTCAAGGGCATCGACCTCACGAAGGACAAGATTGCCCTGCAGCGTCTCCGCGAAGCCGCGGAGCAGGCCAAGAAGGAACTCTCTTCCTCCTCCAGCACCAACGTTTCCCTCCAGTACCTGTCCGTCACCCCCGACGGCCCGGTCCACCTGGACGAGCAGCTGACCCGCGCCAAGTTCCAGGACCTCACCAAGGACCTGCTGGACCGCACCAAGAAGCCGTTCCAGGACGTCATCAAGGAAGCCGGCATCAAGCTCTCCGAGATCGACCACATCGTGCTCGTCGGCGGCTCCACCCGCATGCCGGCCGTCTACGACCTCGTCAAGGAACTGGCCGGCGGCAAGGAGCCCAACAAGGGCGTCAACCCCGATGAGGTCGTCGCCGTCGGCGCCGCCCTGCAGGCCGGTGTCCTCAAGGGCGAGCGCAAGGACGTGCTGCTGATCGACGTCACCCCGTTGTCCCTTGGCATCGAAACCAAGGGCGGCATCATGACGCACCTGATCGAGCGCAACACCGCCATCCCGACCAAGCGGAGCGAAACCTTCACCACCGCGGATGACAACCAGCCGTCCGTGGCCATCCAGGTCTTCCAGGGCGAGCGTGAGTTCACCCGCGACAACAAGCCGCTGGGCACGTTCGAGCTGACCGGCATCGCGCCGGCCCCCCGCGGCGTTCCGCAGGTCGAGGTCACCTTCGACATCGACGCCAACGGCATCGTGCACGTTTCGGCGAAGGACAAGGGCACCGGCAAGGAACAGTCCATGACCATCACCGGCGGCACCGCGCTGTCCAAGGAAGACATCGACCGCATGGTCCACGACGCCGAAGAGCACGCAGCCGAGGACAAGGCCCGCCGCGAGGCAACCGACACCCGCAACACGGCCGAGCAGCTCGCCTACTCCGTGGACAAGCTGATCGCCGACAACGCCGACAAGCTGCCCGAAGAGGTCAAGACCGAGGTCAAGGCCGATGTCGACGCCCTCAAGAAGGCCCTCGAAGGCACCGATGACGCCGCCGTGAAGACCGCGTTCGAGAAGCTGCAGGCTTCCCAGACCAAGCTCGGCGAAGCCATCTACGCCCAGGCCGGTTCCCCCGACGGCCACGCCGGTGCGCAGGGTGCCCCCGCAGGCGAGCCGGCAGCCGGCTCCGACGAGGACATCGTCGACGCCGAAATCGTTGACGAAGACGAGAAGAAGTAATCATGCCGCATCACGGTAACGAAGAAGAGCACGGTTCTTCCGAGAGCCGGCGCGACGCGGAACAGCAGGAGAACGAGCCGCAGAAGCCGGTGATCCACGACAACCGCAAGGTTGATCCGAAGACCGGCCAGGCCCGCCACCCCGGCCAGGAGCCCGCAGCTGCCGCGGCAGACTCCGGAGACGCACTGTCCCAGGCGGAGGACATCCTCAACAGTGTTGAAGTGCCCGCCGCGGAATCTGTGGCCCAGGGCGCGCCCGCTGCCGAGGCGGAGGAGCTCAGGAATGACCTCCGCCGCCTGCAGGCCGAGTACGTCAACTACCGCAAGCGGGTCGAGCGCGACCGGGCCGTGGCGGGCGAGATGGCCGTCATCGGCGTCCTGAACGCGCTGCTGCCGGTACTGGACGACGTCGACGCCGCCCGCCAGCACGGCGACCTCGCGGACGGCCCTTTCGCCGCGATCGCCGCCAAACTGGAGGCTGCGCTGAAGACGTACGGACTGGTCCGCATCGACGAGACCGGCGTGGAGTTCGACCCGACCATCCACGAGGCCCTCATCCAGCAGCCCGGCACGGATATCGAAATCGACACCGTCAGCCAGGTGCTGCGCTCGGGCTACAAGTCCGGCGATCGCGTCCTCCGCGCGGCCCAGGTGATCGTGGCGGTACCGGCGTAGTCACCTATCGCGAAGCGAGACAAGGGGCCCCGCCCCTACGCGTGGCGGCCTAGGGTCCTGCGGACCCAAGCCGCCACGCTCCGATAGGCCCGATGCCACTCCCGGGCCCCTTGTCTCGCTCCGCTCAGCGGTTGTCTCGCCTAAGGTGAGATGAACGCAGCGCAGCTGGATAGGGGGCCGCGGCGTGGTGGGCACCGCGAAGCGGGCACGGCCCCCTATCCAGCGGAGCTCGAACCGCAATACAGACTTTGAAAGGAAACGCCATTGGCTAGCCAGGACTGGGTGGACAAGGACTTCTACAAGATCCTTGGTGTCGCCAAGGACGCTTCCGACGCCGACATCAAGAAGGCCTACCGCAAACTTGCCCGGCAGCACCACCCGGACACCAATGCGGGGAACGTCGCGTCGGAGAAGAAGTTCAAGGACATCTCCGAGGCCTATTCCGTGCTCTCGGATCCCGATGAGCGCCAGCAGTACGACGCCATCCGGGCCATGGGCGGCGGCGCACGCTTTGCCCCCGGCGGAAGCGGCGGGGCCGGCGGCGGAGCTGGCTTCGAGGACCTCTTCGGCGGGCTCTTTACCGGCGGCGGCGGCCGCCACTCCGGCGGCTACAGCACGGCCGGCGGCATGCCGCCCGAGTTCGCAGATCTCTTCGGCGGCGGCGGATTCGGCGGCGGGGGCCAGTCCTTCCAGCGGGCTCCGCAGAAGGGCTCGGACCGCACCGCGTCGACCTCGATCTCATTCGGCGGGTCCATCCGCGGCACCACGATCGGCCTGCGTGAACCGGACGGTGAGGTCATCGACGTCCGCATCCCGGCCGGCATCAAGGACGGACAAAAGGTCCGCGTCCGCGGCAAGGGGCAGTACGCCCCCGCCGGCAACGGCGACCTCATGGTCACCGTCTCGGTAAAGCCGCACGAATTCTACGTCCGCGACGGCGACAACCTCCGGATCCACGTCCCGGTCTCCTTCCCGGAGGCGGCCCTGGGCGCAGACATCGAGGTTCCGACGGTCGACGGCGACACGGTCAAGGTCAGGGTTCCGGCCGGGACGCCCTCGGGCAGGACCCTGCGCGTCAAGGGCCGCGGAGTCAAGCACGCCAAAGCCACCGGCGATCTGCTGGTGACGATCGACGTCGCTGTTCCGCGGAAGCTGAACAAGGAAGCGGAGGAGGCCGTGAAGGCCTTCGCCGCGGCCACCGCCAATGAGGACGTCCGCGCGGGCCTGGCAGCCAAGGCCCGGCTCTAGGAACGGGATCCAGCCATGGCCATCGACTTCGACCAGCCGATCTTCGTCATCTCCGTTGCCGCGGAACTGGCGGACATGCACCCGCAGACGCTGCGCCAGTACGACCGGCTGGGCATCGTCTCGCCCAGCCGTGCCCCGGGCAAGTCGCGGCGTTACTCGCAGCGGGATGTGAATATGCTCCGCGAGGTCCAGCGGCTCTCCCAGGAGGGGGTCTCGCTGGAGGGCATCAAGCGGATCCTGCAGCTGGAGAACCAGGTGGCCGCCCTGCAGCGCCGGGTCGGAGAACTGACTGAGGAGCTGGGCCGGCGCCGCCAAGGGGCCGATTCGCGGATCTTCGCCGCAGGAACTGCCGGCGACGTCGTCAGCCTGGCCCGCGGCAAGCGTCCGCAGGCGCGGTCGCAGGCGCTGGTGGTGTGGCGGCCGAGGGGCATGGGCTAGGGCTCATCTCGCGGTTTCTCCAGGTTTCCCTAGTGACCAGGGCGGCGATGACACGGCCGCGGAGAATGTGTCAACCATCACGTTTTTCGGTTACGTCGCAATGCCGGGGCAAGTAGCGGCAGGAGCAAACCGAGTACACCGGAACGCAATCAGGTACCCGACCATCCGATAGTCGGGTACCTCATTTGCGTGACTTCATGCCCATTCCGCGCGTTGAATTGGAGTGTCAGAAAAGGCTGGCATGACACGCCTACAGCTCCTGCGGGAAGCCCGGGCGCGGAGCCAGCGCAGGAGCAGCGTAGACGCCGGGGGGCATCGCATGCATGATTCAACCGAGTTTGATCAGTCCAGGTGTGATTCGCGCCGGTTTGATTCGCCCCTTCGGGGCGGGTCCCGGCTGCGGCCAGCTGCGTTGACGGGCACGCCGTGAGCCCGGGGCTCCAGGCGGCCGTCCTGTTTGCCGGTTCCCTGCCGGGGCACATCCTGATGTCCCTGGGGCAGGCCCTGGTGGTCGTCTGCCTGTGCTTCGACTTCGTCCGCGCGGTCTCCGTGCCGCGATCCCGCAGCCGGTTCGTCGCCAACACGTGGTTCCGGACACTTGCACTGCCTTCCATCGTGGTCATGGCGTTCAGCGTGCTCCTCGATGCCGCCTCCGGCTCTTGGCCCGAGGTCGCCGCCGGAGTGTTCGTCATGGTCGCCGTGATCTTCAGGTGGCACCATGGCAGCGACGAGGACAGCTGGTGGACGGGCAAAGGCAAGGCCGTGGGCCGTTGGCTCCGGAACCGGGCAGCCTCCGGGTCCCTGGTTGCTCCGGCCACGGCCTGAAAAACTACGGCCTGAAAAAGACCTTGCTGTCCGGGCGTCCCAGGGTGTCCAATCCTTAACACAAGGCCCTGCAGGGCACGAGTGGATGCGACGCCGGGAGGTTCTCATGCCGTCGAAAGGCGCCAAGACGCCGTCAAGAGGACCGGTCCGGGGTACGTCTGACCTCCGGCGGGCAGACGCCAACGGCGTCGCGCCGCCGGAACAGCCGGACAAGGTCCGCAATGTGGCACTCGTGGGGCATTCCGGTTCCGGAAAAACGATGCTCACGGAGGCACTGCTTGCCGCCACCGGAGCCATCACCCGCAAGGGCTCGATCGCCGAGGGCACTACGGTGAGCGACTCGGATCCTTCCGCCATCGCGCAGCAGCGCTCCGTGGCGCTCGCGGTGGTGCCGGTGATGGTGGGGGACATCAAGGTCAACCTGCTGGACACTCCGGGCTATACGGATTTCATCGGCGAGCTGAGGGCAGGGCTCCGGGCGGCGGATGCGGTGCTGTTCGTCGTCTCGGCCACCGACGATGTCGACGCAGCGACCACGGCGCTTTGGAGCGAGTGCCAGCGGCTCGGGATGCCGCGGGCCGTGGTCATCAGCCGCCTGGACCATCCGCGTGCGGACTTCGACGCCGCCATCGCCCGCTGCCGCCTGGCATTCGGCGACTCCATCCTTCCGCTCTACCTGCCGGTCCCCGCGGACGGTCCCGTCACCGGGCTGCTGGGACTGCTGACCGGCACGGTCTCCGACTACAGTGATGCGGAACCGGCGCCGGCCACCCGGGCCGCGACCGGCGTCGAACTCGCCGCCGCGGAGTCCGCACGGGGCGCGCTGATCGAAGGGATCATTGCCGAGAGCGAAGACGAGACGCTCATGGACCGCTATCTCGGAGGCGAGGAAATCGCCCCCGACGTCCTGATCACCGATCTTGAGACGGCCGTGGCCCGCGGGTCCTTCCACCCGGTGCTGCCGGCGTCGGCGGAGTCGGGGCTCGGCCTGGCGGAACTGCTCGAGGTCCTGGTGCGTGCATTTCCGACGCCGGCGGAGCGCGGCGTCCCCGCAGCGACCGACCTCGACGGGGTGCCCGCCGGCGCGCTCGGCTGCGACCCCGACGGTCCGCTGCTCGGTGAAGTGGTCCGTACGACGATCGACCCGTTCCTTGGCCGCGTCTGCCTGGTGCGCGTTTTCTCCGGCGTGGTGCGGGAGGACGCCGCCATCCATGTGGGCGGCCGCGGAATGGCCGACCGCGGCCACGAGGACCACGACAGCGACGAGCGGGTCACCCACCTGTACTCGCCACTGGGATCAGGTCTGCGGCCAGTGCCGTTCTGCGTCGCGGGGGATATCTGCGCGTTGACCAAGCTGGGCACCGCCGAGACCGGCGACACGATTTCGGCCAAGGAGCTGCCGCTGCTGGTGGCCGCCTGGGACATGCCGGACCCGCTCATGCCGGTCGCCATCGAAGCCGCCACGCACGGCGACGAGGACGCCCTGGCCAGGAACCTGGGGAAGGTCACTGCCGGGGACCCGACGCTGCGGGTGGAACGCAACTCCGAAACCCACCAGCTGATCCTGTGGTGCATGGGCGAGGCGCACGCCGACGTCGTCCTGGGCAGGCTGCGGGACCAAGGGGTGAACCTGCAGAGCGTCCCGGTCATCACGCCGCTGCGGGAGACGTTTGCCGCGCCGGCCGCCGGGCACGGGCGCTATGTCAAACAATCCGGCGGCCACGGCCAGTACGCGGTGTGCGACATCGAGGTGGAACCGCTTGACCGCGGCGGCGGGTTCGAGTTTGTCGACAAGACCGTTGGCGGCGTGATTCCCGGGCCATTCATTACCTCGGTGGAAAAGGGCGTGCGGGCCCAGATGCAGAAAGGCGTCTCGGCCGGGTTCCCGGTAGTGGATATCAAGGTAACGCTGATCGGCGGCAAGACGCACAGCGTGGATTCCTCCGATGCTGCCTTCCAGGCGGCCGGGGCGTTGGCCCTCCGGGAGGCGGCCGGGGCAACCCGCATCCAGTTCCTGGAGCCGGTCTCGTCCGTGACCATCAGTGTTTCGGAGGACCACGTGGGCGCCGTGATGAGCGACTTGTCCTCCCGGCGGGCACGCCTGACCGGAACCACCTCCGCCGGCGCCGACGGCACCGAGATCAGCGCCGAGGTGCCGGACCAGGAACTGTTGCGGTACGCGGTGGAGTTGCGGGCCCTGACCGCCGGCAGCGGCCGGTTCCGGCGCAGCTACCTGCGGCACGAACCCGTGCCGCAGGCGCTGCGCTGATGGCCCCTGCTAAGCGCAGCGTCAGCCGTTGATGACCTGCGGAACGCCGAGGGCCTTGAGGCCTTCGACACCGAATTCGAGTCCGTAGCCGGATTGCTTCGCGCCACCGAACGGGATGCGGGGGTCCACGGCCCCGTGCTTGTTGATCCAGACGGTGCCGGCCTCGAGCCGGGCCGCCACCTTGCGGGCTTCGGCGGGGTCGGAGGACCAGACCGAGGCGCCGAGTCCGACGTCGACGGCGTTGGCCATGGCGATGGCCTCGTCCACGGTGCCGTAGCGGATGATCGGCAGGGCGGGGCCGAACTGCTCCTCGGCGACCAGCGGGTTGCTGTTGGCGATGTCCGCGACGAGGGTGGTGGGGTAGAAGTTCCCGGGCTGGTCGTTCTCCGGGTTGCCGCCGAGCAGGATCCTGGCGCCGGAGTCGCGGGCTGCCTCGACGAGCCTGGCGACGATGTCGAACTGCTGGCGGTTCTGGAGCGGGCCCAGGACGTTGGCCTCATCGAGTCCGTTGCCCATGGGCATGGCACGGGCCACGCTGGCGAGTTCCTCGCAGACGGCGTCGTAAATGGCGTCGTGGACGTAGAGGCGCTTGAGCGCCGCGCAGGTCTGGCCGGTGTTGATGAAGGCGCCCCAGAACAGGCCCTCGGCGATCCCCTTGGGGTCGGCGTCGGGCAGGACGATGCCGGCGTCGTTGCCGCCGAGCTCCAGGGTGAGGCGCTTGACGGTGTCGGCGGAGGATCTGATGATGGCCTTGCCGGTGGCGGTGGAGCCGGTGAACATGATCTTGCCGACCGCGGGGTGTCCGGCCAGGGCCTCGCCGACGTCGCGGCCGCCGGAGACCGCCGTGAGGAGGCCTTCGGGGAGTTCCTGGTTGAGGATTTCGACGAGGGCAAGGACGGACAGCGGGGTGTATTCGGACGGCTTGATGACGACGGCGTTGCCCATGCGCAGGGCTGGGGCGAGCTGCCAGACGGTGATCATCATGGGCCAGTTCCAGGGGCCGATCGCGCCGACGACGCCGATGGGCCGGTAGTGCAGTTCGGCGCGGGTTTCGCCGTCGTCCACCACGGTTTCGGGGTCCAAGGGCGTGCCGGCGGCGACGCGGAGCCAGGCGGCGCAGGCGCCGACCTCAAAGCGGGCGTTCGGGCCGTTCAGCGGTTTGCCCTGCTCGCGGGAGAGCAGGCGGGCGAGTTCCTCGGCGGAGCGTTCGACGGCGTCGGCGGCCCTGAGCAGCGCGGCGGACCGGGCGTCGTGGCCCAGTGCAGCCCAGGCCGGCTGCGCGGCGGCTGCGGCGGAGATGGCGGCTTCGAGGTCCTGAACGGTGTGGACCGGTGCTTCGCCGACCGGCTGTCCGGTGGCCGGGTCACAGATCGTGCGGGTTTCCCCGGACACCGGGGTGATCGAGGCGAGCAGGGCGTCGTAGGTTTCCATGGGGGTACTCCACATCGAGTAGGTCAGAGAACGCGGCCGGTGCGGCCTAAGAGTGCTGTTTCAAGCGTGCTCCGGCGAGGGGCCGAGGGGCTTGTCTATCCGCGAAGAGCTGTTGTGCGGGAGCGAACGGAACACCGAAAGCTATTTCCTGAGGCTGCGGACCCGAAGCCGTCCGGCCCGCCGTGCGGCCGGCGCAGGGCCTGGTGCTGACTACGCTCAGGAACAACAACCGGTCGCTAATCGACAAAAGCGTGACGGGCGCCACCTGCCATGCTGGATTTCACGGTGCAACGCACCCCATCTCCCAGACTCATGACCGTTAAGAAGGATCCGATGAGTATTTCAAATTCAGATTCCCGGACCGCAGAATCCAGCCACCGCACGGAGCACTCCACCGCGCTGCGTGCCGGCAGCGTCGGCGTCATGGGCATTCTCTTCTTTGTTTTGTCAGCCCAGGCGCCGTTGACCGGAATCGTCGGGGCATCACCCCTGGCCGCAGCGCTCGGCAACGGCGCCGGCGCCCCCGGCGCGTATCTGGTGGTGGGCATCGTCATCGTGATCTTCGCGGTCGGCTTCGTGGCCATGAGCCGGAAGATCCAGGCCAACGGCGCCTTCTACGCCTATGTCACCGCCGCCTTCGGACGGAAGGTCGGCGCGGGAGCGGCGTGGCTCGCGCTCCTCGCGTACAGCACGGTCCAGGCCGCGATGTATGGGCTGTACGGCGCGGCATTCTCGGGCCTCCTCGGATCTGCCGGGATGGTGGTCCCTTGGTGGCTTCTGGCCGCCATCACCATGGCGGGCGTGCAAGTGCTGGGCTCCCTCAACATCGAACTGGGGGCGCGGGTCCTGGCGGTGCTCGTGGGTCTGGAGGTCGCCATCCTGCTCATGTTCGGCTTCACCGTGCTGTTGCGGGGCGGCGGGCCGGAGGGGATCAGCCTGGCGGCGTCCTTCTCTCCCGCGGCGATCGGCGCAGGCGCCCCGGGCGTTGCCATCATGTTCGCCGTCGCCTCCATGTTCGGCTTCGAATCAACGGCCATCTACTCGGCCGAGGCCAAGGACGCCCACCGCACGGTCGCCCGGGCCACGTACCTTTCGGTAGTCGTCATCGCGGTCTTCTTCTCCTTCATTTCCTGGATGCTGGTCAGCTACTACGGACCCTCGCATGTCATCGACGCCGCGGGCGCGGCCCTCGAATCGGGCGATTCCACCGCGTTCGTGCTGACGCCGATGGTGGAGCTGTTCGGGCCGTGGGCCGGAACGGTCACCGGCATGCTGCTCGTGACCTCCCTGCTGGCCGGCATCATCGCCTTCCACAACGGCATCAACCGCTACCTCCATTCGCTGGCCCTGCGCGGGTCGATGCCCCGCGGAGTGGCCCGGACCAACCGGCACAAGGCGCCCGCCGTCGCTGCGCGGATCCAGACCGTGGTCGCCTTCCTGCTCGTGGCGCCGTTCGCGGTGCTGTCCCTGGATCCTGTCCTCACCCTCTTTTCCTGGTTCAGCGGGCTGGCCGTGGCCGCGCTCCTGGTGCTGTACATGCTCTGCTCGCTGGCCGTCGTCGCCTACTTCCGGCGGGAAAGGGTGTCCGGCCAGCTCTGGCAGACCGCGGTGGCACCGGTGCTCGCCACCCTGCTGCTTGGCTGGGTCCTGTCCCTCGTCATCATCAACTTCACCGCTCTGATCGGCGGCAGTGCCGAAACGGCCGTGGGCCTGCTGCTGACCGTACCCATTGTGTTTACCGCCGGTGTGCTGGTGGAAATTGCCGTGGAGCGCAGGGCCGCGCGCGCAGGGGTCACTGCCTAACGATCAGCCTTGGGCACAGAGTTGCGGTATCGCGTTTCTGGACTGCAGAGAGGCTCCGCCCGGCTTCCCCGGCGGAGCCTCTCCCGTCTCTTAGTGTCAGTCTCAGAGCCCTCGACGTCGGGCTGGCACAGATAGTCCAGGCCCTGATTAGGGGCTCGCCGTCCATTTCCAGTCCACGGTCGAGTCGGTCAAATTTACCCGGCAGAATTTCGTGGCGGTTTTGGAATCATCGTGTCCGATCTTGTAGACGAATTCGACGCCGAGTTCGTAACCGGAGGCACTGTCCGGAAGCGAGATCTGTTTGATCTCTCCAAGATATTTGACGCTCACCAGCGTGACTTTCGGGGCGGGGCGCAGCTGGCCCGGCGCGGGGGTTGCACCGGAGGCCTGGGCCTTGAGTTGATCCATGCACAGATTCTTGACCCGCTGTTGCGCGCCCGCATCGACGGTTCCCACGGACGACGCAGCCGGGTCGGCGGACGCGGATGGATTTGCGGATGCGGCTGCACCAGCGGGTGCTGCCGTCTCCGCTGAAGAGAGTCGCGTCTCCGGCGGGCCGCAGGCCACCAAAGCCAGACAGGTAAACAGCACGGCGCAAATCATTGACTTGGCAGATCGATTCATAGCGCCCCCGTTGGTCGTCACCTGTTCCCTGACATCAGCCCTGGTAAGGCCATGCCTTGCGTACCGAACCTGGCTTGGACGTGTTCGCATAGTGGGAGCCGCGAACGCCGTCCGAGCACCTCGTATTGTCCGGAATAGCCCTTGGAAAAAACTGGACTGAGATGTTGTGGCTGGCGTCAACCGGCATGACCCGGTCCCGCCCGGCCGAAGGCGGGACGGCATGAGGACGAATCGCGCACTGACGACCGCTATTGATGACGGGGCGCCTCTGAGTCCCGGCTGGCGGGTGCTGACGACGGCAGGTGCTCTCGGCAGGGGGTGAAGGCCAGGCTCAGGCGCCGCGCCGCCAGTCGCTGGGGGACTCACCGAAGGCATCACGGAAGGAGCGGCTGAAATGGGCCGCATCCAGGAAGCCCCAGCGCGCGGCCACGGCTCCGACCGGCATTCCGGCCAGGAGCGGATCGCGCAGTTCGCGGCGCGCCCCCTCCAGCCGCTGGGTCCGGATCCAGCTCGCCACGGTGGTCCCGGATTCATGGAAGACGTTGTGCAGGTGCCGGGTGGAGATGAAATGGGCCGCCGCGATGGACGCCGGTGACAGCATTGGATCGGCCAGGTGGGCATCGATGTACTCGCGGACGGATGCCGCCAACAGGGCCTGGGGCCTCATACGGTCGGGGGACATGTCCAGTTCCGAATGCAGCATCGTGGAGACGAGATCAAGGGCGTTGGTGGCCAGCCGCGATCCGCTGGGGCCGCTCAGCGCCTCCAGGTTCTCGGCGAGATGGGCGATGAAGGGACCGACGATCGCGGCGAGGCCCCCGTCGGCGGCCATCCGCAGCGCCGAAAGCTGCGCGATGCAGTCCGGCGGCAGGGACAGCGCGTCCCCGGGAAACATCAGCACCATGAGCCGGGCGTCGCCCTCGAAGGCAAGCGTGTACGGGCGGCTGGTGTCATAGATGGAGAGATCCCCCGGATGCAGGACTGCCTCGCGGTTGTCCTGGATGAGGAGCCCGGTGCCCTGCAGCTGGAGATTGAGCTTGAAATAGCGCTGGTTGGACTGCGCAATCAGCGCCGGCGTGCGGTGGACCTCATGGCTCGAGGAGGAGACCTCGACGAGTGCCACCCGGTCCAGCCTGCGGGCCCGCATGCGGCCGCGGAAGTTGTCCGCATCGGCGCTCGAGGCGGCCAGGGGAACGAAGGACTCCGCGACCAGGTGCCTCCAGTGGTCGAAAGATTCTGCTGTGCTGGTGAGGACATGCTGTCCGGCGGGGCTGGCCACTGGGCGGGTTGCAACTGCAGTCATCGAAGATCCTGACGCCGTCGTAATTCTTGGAATGTGTCATGGGACACAGTCCTTTCAGGGTAGCGGCGCGGCCCGCCGATGTCATCTTTTTTCGACGCTCGGCGAATAAAGATTGCCTGGGGCCTAGCAGGCCAGCAGGGTCAGGAAGCCCTCCAGCTGCTCGTTCAGCCCGAGTTCCACCTGGCCTTCCGGGGTGAGTGCCGCCGTAATCTGCGCGCCGAGAAGGAGGTTAAGCAGTTGCCCGGCCAGGGCGGCGTCGTCGACGGCGGTGGTGACGGCGCCGGCCTGCCGCGCCTCGGCAAGGTACCGCCGCATCGCCGCAAGCCACTGCTCCATCGAATCCCGGTGGATCCGGGCCTTGCCAGGGTCATTGATGGCCTTCTGCCAGAACGGGATGACAATCCGGGCCTCGTTGATCCGCTCCTCATCCAGCGGCAGCACCTCGACGCAAAACGACCGCAGGGCCGCCAGCCCGGCCTGCCCCGCGGTGACTCCAGCGATGCGCTGGTTGGTGCGGTTGAAGACGTGCCCGAACGCGAAGGTCAGCAGGTCATCCTTGGTGGGGAAGTAGGGCTTGAGGGCGCCGTTCGCGAAGCCTGCCTCGAGGGCAATTTCCCGCATGGTGGCACTTTCAATCCCGAGCCGGGCGATGATCCGCCACGTGGCGTCGACGAGTTCAAGCCGCCGCTGGTCGTGGTCGACAATCTTTGGCACCGGACAGCTCCCCAAATATTTTGCGTCGGACTCTTGTGGCACAGCTTACATTTCCGTATTCTCTACAACTATAGAAAATAAAGTTCTGACCCGCCAGGGTCACCGAACGAAGGCCGTCATGATGACCGCACAAACTGACACCCGCACCCCTTACAGCCCCTACAGCCTGGCCACGGGCGCCGAAATCACCGCGGTCCAGGGCATCCTGCGTGCCGCGGGACTGCTGGGCGGGACCCGGCGCATCGCGTACCTCGGTCTGCTGGACCCCGCCCGGAACGCGCCGGCCGAAAGTGAGGACCGCCGGTTCCGGGTCTTCCTGCACGATGCCGCAGGGGGAAGGCCGGCCGATGTGACCGTTTCGGTCTCCAGCGGCACGGTGGTTTCCGCCGTCGAGCTGGACACGGCGGCAACCGGCGAGCTCCCGGTGCTCGAGGAGGAATTCGAAGTCGTCGAACAGCTCCTGGCCACGGACGAGCGCTGGCTCAAGGCCCTCGCCAGCCGCGGTCTGGACGTCAGCAAGGTCCGCGTTGCCCCGCTGTCCGCCGGCGTCTTCGAGTACCCGGAGGAAAGGGGCCGGCGGATCCTGCGAGGCCTGGCCTTCGTGCAGGACTTCCCCGAGGACAGCGCCTGGGCGCACCCGGTGGACGGACTCGTGGCCTATGTCGACGTCGTGAGCCAGGAAGTGACGCAGGTGCTGGACACCGGCGCCGTCCCGATTCCCGCGGAGCACGGCAACTACACCGATCCGGAGCTCACCGGCCCGCTGCGCACCACGCAGAAGCCCATCAACATCACGCAGCCGGACGGGCCCAGCTTCACGGTCACCGGCGGCAACCACGTCGAATGGGAAAAATGGAGCCTCGACGTCGGCTTCGACGTCCGCGAGGGGGTGGTGCTGCACAACCTTGCCTTCCAGGACGGCGACCGCCTGCGGCCCATCATCAACCGCGCATCGATCGCCGAAATGGTGGTCCCGTACGGGGACCCGTCGCCGATCCGGTCGTGGCAGAACTACTTCGACACCGGCGAATACCTCGTGGGCCAGTACGCCAACTCCCTGGAACTGGGCTGCGACTGCCTCGGCGAGATCACCTACCTCAGCCCCGTCATCAGCGACGCCTTCGGCAACCCCCGCGAGATCCGCAACGGCATCTGCATGCACGAGGAAGACTGGGGGATCCTGGCCAAGCACAGCGACCTCTGGACGGGCATCAACTACACCCGCCGCAACCGCCGCCTGGTGATCTCGTTCTTCACCACCATCGGTAACTACGACTACGGCTTCTACTGGTACCTCTACCTCGACGGCACCATCGAGTTCGAGGCCAAGGCCACCGGCGTGGTCTTCACCTCCGCCTACCCCGAAGGCGGCTCGGCCAATATCTCCCAACTGGCTCCGGGCCTGGGCGCCCCGTACCACCAGCACCTGTTCAGCGCGCGGCTGGACATGGCGGTCGACGGCCTCACCAACCGGGTCGAGGAAGAGGATGTGGTCCGCCAGGGAATGGGCGAGGGCAACGAACGCGGCAACGCGTTCTCACGGAAGCGGACTGTCCTGGCGCGCGAGTCGGAAGCCGTCCGGGAAGCCGACGCGCGCAGCGGCCGGACCTGGATCATTTCCAACCCGGAATCACGCAACCGCTTGGGCGATCCCGTGGGCTACAAGCTGCATGCCCAGGGCCAGCCCACTCTCCTGGCAGACCCGGAGTCCTCCATCGCCCGGCGCGCCGCCTTTGCCACGAAGGACCTGTGGGTCACGCGGTTCGCGGAGGAGGAGCGGTACCCCACGGGCGACTTCGTCAACCAGCACGCCGGGGGAGCAGGCCTGCCGGCCTACATTGCCCAGGACCGCGACATCGACGGCCAGGACATCGTGGTGTGGCACACCTTCGGCCTGACCCACTTCCCGCGTCCGGAGGACTGGCCCATCATGCCAGTGGACACGGTCGGCTTCAAGCTCCGGCCCGAGGGCTTCTTCGACCGCAGCCCCGTGCTGGACGTGCCGGCCAACGCTCAACAGTCCTCTGGCTGCCATGGCGATGGCGACGCCGGCGCACACTGCCACAGCTAGGCCGACGCCGTGAGTGTCGCAGCCAGCTTGGGCCGCCGGGCCGGCCCCGCCGGCGTCGTCTTCCATTCCCGGATCTGCGCCGCCGTGACCGCGGCGTCGTGCCTCGCGCATCTGTGGCTGGCCGCCGGGAACCAGCACGGGGCCTGGCTGAACGTGCTCATGCTCGCCATGGGGGCAGTGTGCCTGCCGTGCGCCGTGCACATCTGGCGCCACGGCAGGCTCAGGGCCCTTCGCCAGGTGATGGCCGCGGCGCTGGCCATGACCGCGGTTCACGCGGTCCTGCTCCTCGGCACGGGAGCCGGCGGCACGGGCCACAGTCACCATGGAACCGCCGCAGTGGCCGCAGGGGCCGGCGGCGCCGGTGCGGCGCCGTCGGGCTCCGGGGCGCTGCTGGCAGTCATCGCGCTGGAAATGACGACGGCGCTAATCGCCGCGACGCTGCTGGCCCGGCTGCGGGCGGACCCCGGTCGGCCGTATCTTGGTTGAAGCGCAGCTGAAGCGCTGCTTCCGGGTTGGTCAGCGTCAGTCGTTGAACAGCCCCGCCAGGTCCTCCGCCGTCAGGGCGCCGCCGGTGAGTGCGTCGCCTTCCATGACGTCGGCGAAGAGCTGGGATTTTTTCGCCTTGAGCGCCATGACCTTCTCCTCGATCGTGTCCTTGGCGACCAGCCGGTAGACCATGACGTTCCGGGCCTGGCCGATCCGGTGGGTCCGGTCCACGGCCTGGGCCTCCGATGCCGGGTTCCACCACGGGTCCAGCAGGAACACGTAGTCGGCCTCGGTGAGGTTCAGGCCGAAGCCGCCGGCCTTGAGGCTGATGAGGAACACCGGCGCGGCGCCGTTCTTGAACTCGTTCACGACGTCGGTGCGGTTGCGTGTGCCGCCGTCCAGATAGCAGAACTCGATGTTCTCCTCGACCAGGCGCTCCCGGACCTTGCCCAGGAAACCGGTGAACTGGCTGAAGATCAGGGCCCGGTGCCCTTCGGCCACCAGGTCCGCGAGCTGCTCGAACAGGACATCGAGCTTGCTGGAGCGCACCCCGGACAGGGAGGGATCGATCAGCGAGGGATCCAGGCTCAGCTGCCGGAGCAGGGTCAGCGACTGGAAGATGGTGAACCGGTTCTTGTTGACGTCCTCAATCAGGCCCAGGATCTTTTGGCGCTCCCGCTGCAGGTGGGTCTGGTAGACCTTCTGGTGCCGCGGGTTCAGCACGACTTCCAGGATCTGCTCCTGCTTGGGCGGCAGGTCACTGATGACCTGTTCCTTGGTGCGCCGCATCATGAGCGGCCGGACGCGCCGCCGGAGCTTGTCCAGCTGCCCCTTGTCACCGTTCTTCTCCACCGGCTTCTGGTAATACTCGGCGAACCGTTTGGGGCTGGAAAAGAGCCCGGGAGCCACGATCGAGGTCAGTGCCCAGAACTCCATCAGGTTGTTCTCCAGCGGCGTGCCGGTGATGGCGAGTTTGAAGGCGGCGGGCAGTTTGCGGGCGCACTGGTAGGCCTTGGACTGGTGGTTCTTGACGAACTGCGCCTCGTCCAGGACCAGCCCGGCCCAGGTCTGGGAGGCGTAGGCCTCGTAGTCGATCCGGAACAGGGCGTAGGAGGTGATGATGATGTCCGCTCCGGCCATCGCCTCGGCCGGGTGCGAGCCGCTCTTGGCGAAGGTTTCGCCGATGGCGCGCACGCTGAGCCCGGGCGCGAACCGTGCCGTTTCCGCCTCCCAGTTGCCCACCACGGAAGTGGGGGCGACGACGAGGAACGGGGCGGCCCCGGACCCGGGCCCGGCTTCATCGCCTGCGGCGGCGTCTTTTGCGGCGCAGATCAGTGCGAGGGCCTGGACGGTCTTGCCCAGGCCCATGTCGTCGGCCAGCACGCCGCCGAGGCCGTGGCGGTACAGGAAGCTCAGCCAGTTGAAGCCCTCCAACTGGTACGGGCGCAGCTCGGCGTTCAGCGACCCGGGCAGCGGAAGGCCCTTGATGCCACCTTCGAGGAGACCGCCCACGGACTCGCGCCACGCCGCGGCCTGTTCATCCACGATGCCCAGGTGTGCGAGCTCGTCCCACAGCCCGGCCTGGAAGCGGCTGATCTGCAACGGGGCGTCCTTGTCGCCGGGGTTGTCCTGCAGGGAGCGGGCCTCGTCGATCAGGGCCCGCAGCTGGTGCAGCTCCGGCAGATCCAGCGCGAAGTACGCCCCGCTGGGGAGCAGCATGCGGGTCTGGCCGGCGGCGAGGGCGGAAAACAGTGCCGCGAAGGAAACCGGCTGGCCCTCCAGGGTGATGACGATGCCCAGATCGAACCAGTCGCGGCTGTCCGTCGCCTTTGTGGAGATCGCCACCACCGGGGCTTCGTCGGCTTCGCGGTAGTCCGCAATCTCGCCGGAGGTATCCACGGAGACGTCGGGGAGGTCCCGGAGCCGGGGGAGCACGTCCTCGGTGAAGGCGAGGGTGTCCAGTCCGGTCAGCTCTGCCGTTGCAGCCAGGCGCGGCGTGCCCCAGCCGCCGGTCGCGGATTCGCCCAGGGCCGGCACGACGTCCCAGGGCTGCCCGACCGCCTCGAGGATGCGAGCCTCGGCCGGGTCGTCCCGGTAGCCGTGATCGCCCGGGTGCCGCCACAGCGGCTGCGCCGTGACGAGGTTTCCGGACGTGTAGTGCCATTCCCAATGCAGCCGGACCCGGTGGTCGGCCCCGTAATTGGCCAGCAGGGACAGGGTGGGGACGGCGAGCGTGGGCAGTTCCACCGACTCGTCGGAGGCGGTAACCCGGGCGGTTTGCTTGAGCTTGGGGTAAAACCCGGTCAGGAAGCGGCTTTCGTCCCGTGCGGGGATGTGCAGGGTGGTCCCGCCCGTGACGAAGGTCAGCAGTTCCTCGCTGAGACCGCTTTCCAGCGGGGCGAGGGTGATGACGGGGTCGGCGGGGGCGGTACCGGGCAGGGCGCCGCCGCCGGACGCCAGGAAGATTCCGTGCGCCGGGCGGCCGATGGTCCCGACCGACGCCGGATCCACCACCTCACCTTCGACCGTGATGGTCGGCGCGAGCTCGAGACCGCCGTCGTCCCCGCCGGTGCCGATCCGTGCCAGGTTCAGCCCGACGGCGGCAGGCTGCTCGACCAGGCGCACCGGCTCCGTGCCGCGGCTGTGCACCAGGGCGACGCCGATTTTCTGGGCCTGGGACAGCAGGCTCCACAGGTTCTTGCCGGCGTAGGTGTTCAGTCCCAGCCACAGTCCGGTGCCGGAGTGCTGGCGGTTTGCCACAGCGGTGTGCGAGGCGAGGAATTCCTGCATCCACTCGACGTGCGCCTCGTTGCATTCGCGCCGGTAGTTCAGGTAGCTCAGTGTGCTCCAGGAGACGTCGCCGCGGATCCACTTGCCCTTGGCGCCCATGATGACGGGGCGTGCCTTGAGCTGGCGGACGCTGCGGAGCGGGTCGCGGCGGCCCGTGTAGGAAAAGTGCGGGGCGGGTTCCTCGACGTCAAACTGGAGCGCCAGCGGGGTGCCGTTGGCGGACGGCGTGATCCCCGGGTGGGCGATCAGGGGGCTAAGGGCCTGCTCCCAGTCGGCCATTTCCGGTGGCGCGCTTTGGCGGGACAGCCGCGTGCCCTCGGCGGGGGCCAGCAGCTGCATCCTGGTGGCGGGGTTGTCTTCGGCCGCGAAGAGCAGGGCCGCCACGTGCTTGCAGTCCTTGCGGACCGGGCAGCTGCAGACGCCCACCGTGCAGCTCCAGCCGCCCGCCTTCCGGACCAGCTTCGCCGTCGTGGAATAGGGCACGTCGGAACCGCCCCGCACCTTGCCCAGCAGCAGGCCTGTGGCGGCGTCGAAGGAGATCCCGGAAACGCGGCTCCCCATGGCGTAGGCGAGCCCGGCCGCGAGGGAGCGGTCGTTGATCGCGGGAGTCTGTATTGCCAGTGCCGCACTCTCGTCCGGATGGGATGGCATGTGCGCGCTACTTTCGGCAGGTGGTCATCTGATCCATCTTACCGAGCCGGTCGGGACCCCGGAACTTCGCCGCCGCCAGCACAAGCGCCGCTTAAACTTCGCCTGACGTTCAACCGGGGCTCGGCCGCCGGCCGTGACGACGGACCTACCGTGGAGAGGTCCGGAGTATCAGCAGCGCCAGCAGTAAGGATTCCGCATGACCCACAGTGAGCCCACCATCCAGTCCGCCCACAGCTACCCCACCGTGCTGACCACCGAAAGCCTCAAAGGCGGAAACGAGGACGTTGTCGACGCGAACGTCAACGTGGTCAACGCCATGTTCGAGGAGTTGCTGGACACGGAAGAGATCTCCCCGGCCGCGCTGCGCAGTTACTACGTGGACTTCTACCTCACGCAGGCGCTGGCCGGCGGCTTCGCGCAGTACGTGTTCACCGCGCCCGAACGCGAGGAAGTCGACCCCTACGTCCGGGAAGGCCTGGAGGCCATGGGTGCCGCCGCGCACCTGGAGCTCTTCAACCGCACGGTGGCCGCCTTCGGCGCCCTGACCGACACCGACGTCGACAGCTACCTCGACGGCGGCAGCGGCTGGGCCGCCGGAAGCACAGAGGAAGACGAACCGGGCGACGGGGTCTCCGACGCCGTTCGGCGCATCGAAGAACTGGACGGGGAATTCGAGTCGATCCTCGCAACAGAGGACATCGCTGCGCTGAATGCCGCGTGGCTGCGCGGCCAGGAGGACTTGCTGGTCCTTTCCGACGACGACCTCGACGCCCACATTGCCGGGCGGGTGGCCCGGCTTTCCGACCTCGCGGAGCGCCAGGCGGCAGCCGCGGAGGAGGCGCTCCTGGACGCGCCGGAGTTCGAGCAGATCATCCGCGAGCTGTGCGCCCTCGCGGGCCACAGCCTGGTGCGGATCACCATGGGCGATCCGAATTATGAGCACAACGGGGAGACCACCCTGGCCTGGCACTTCACCACGGAACAGGGCGAATTCCTCATGCTGGAGGACGACGACGAGGCCTTCATGCTCAATCCGCGGACCCAGGAAATCCTCGCGGCTGTGGAGTTCGAAGAGGCTGTTGACTTCGAAGGGGCTGTTGAGTTCGCAGGGTCAGCGGAGTTCGAAAAGGCCCGCCCGTAGGCGGCCTTCCGCGACAGTTTTCCGGTACGGCCGGCGTCTGCCCCCAAATGCAGGCGCCGGCCGTGCCGTGTTGAGCAACCCGTGCCGACTAACTCTGGCCCGGCCGTGCCGGGTTTAGTTTTCCTGCCCGGCGGACCGGCCGCGGATCCGCGGCCGGTGAGCCTACCCGGCCGGCGGTGCCGTGATCATTTCCCCGGAGGGTGACACGAGGAACCAGACCCCGCCGACGCCCTGGCCGTTGATGTCCCCCGCGGCCTGGTCCTTGGAGTAGTAGTAGATCGGCATCCCGTTGATGGTCACCTGCATCTTTCCGTCAGCCGTGGGAATGGTTCCGACCTTGCCGGTGACGCCGTTAACTGTGGGAGTCGCCGTCGTCGACGTGACAGCGGGCCACGACGTCAGGCACGCGCCGGTGCAGACGCTGTTCCCGGAATCCTTCGTGTTCTTGGTGAAGAAATAGACGCTCAGTCCCTGGTCGGCCACCACGATCTGGCCCGCCTTGGAGTCGCCTACCGAGAGCTCCGCCGCGGCCATGGACGACGGCGCGGAACTCGCCGGCGCGCTGGACTCTGCGGGAGCCGACGTGGCCGGTGCCGCCGACGTCGGCGTCGTGGTCGTTCCGCCGCCGCAGCCGGACAGGAGGGCGGCCAGAGCGAACGCGGACAAGCCAATGCTGAGATGCTTCTTCATTTGCTGCTCCTAGACTCGAGCCAGCCCAACTCGGAGGCCGGCGCTACGAGATACGACGCCATGGAGAGCGGAATGGTTCATGGCGGAACCGACATGTTCGTGTCGGGCTGTCCTGGGGCACACTGAACTATTGGGCCTGCCCGTACGTCGTAGAGGGGCAGAGCACGAATTTCCGGGAGGTGGGCAATGCCGCTGGACGAAGACGTCGTAGCTGCGATTTACCGCGACCACGGAACGGCCCTGAAACGCTTTGTCCTCAGCGTCTCCCGGGATCCTCAGCTCGCCGACGACGTCGTCCAGGAGACGGTGCTGCGGGTCTGGCAGCAGGCGCCGCAGATCACAGGCAGCCTGCGCAGCTACCTGTTCCGGACGGCCCGCAACATCATGATCGACAATTACCGCAAGGCCCAAAGGCGGCCGCAGGAAGCCGGCGACCGCGATGTCCAGGCCCTCCCGGAAGGCGGCGTCGGCGCCGGGCGCATTGACGAGCTGCTCAACAAGGTGCTGATGGAAGAGGCGTTGCTGCGGCTCAGCGCGGAACACCGCGAAGTCCTTGTTGCGCTCCACTACCGCCGCTACACAGTCCAGGAGGCATCCGCCCAATTGAAGATCCCCAGCGGCACGGTGAAGTCCCGGGCGTTCTACGCCGTCCGGGCCCTACGGACGATCCTCGACGAAATGGGGGTGCAGCAGTGAACGGGACCGAGTTGCATCACTTCCTCGGCGCGTACCTGCTCGGCGGCCTGGAGCCGGCCGAAGCCGCGGCCTTCGAGCAGCATCTTGCGGTGTGCGCCCACTGCCGCCAGGAGCTGGACGAACTTGCCAGCCTCCCCGCGCTGCTGGACGCGATCCCGGTGTCCGACGCCGTCGCGCTCACCGCCGCGGCGGCGGCCGCCCGGGACCGCGCGCTGATCCCGCCGGAACGCGAACCTGTCCCAAACCGGCTCCTGGACGAGCTCGCCGCCCGACGCCGGAAGGTGCGGCGCCGGTGGACGTCGGCGGTGGCCGCGGCGGCCGCCGCATGCCTGGGGCTGGGGATCCTGGCTGGTCCGGTGCTGAACCAACCCGCCAAACCGGACGCGAGCTATTCCGTTGCGGCCAGCAGCGGGTTGGAGGTCACGGTGGGGCTCGTCAAGAAAACCTGGGGCACCGAACTGGCGGTGGACGGCCGCAGCCTGCCCGTCGCCGGGACCCTCTCACTCTGGGTAAAGGACCGTGACGGCGGAGTGGACCGCGCCTGCGCGTGGACGGCGACGCCCACCGGCAGAGTCCGGATCACCGGGGCGACGCCCGTGCAGCTGGCCAGGATCGCCAGTGTCGAGATGCGCGATGAGCAGCAGCAGACCGTAGCTGTCATCGCCGTGCCCCAGGGGTAGCCCACTGGTGGGGCGCGGCGGTCCGTCCGGTCCGGGACATGGAAACCGACGCGGGCCTACATCTTCGCGAGCTTGGCCCGCACTGCCATGTAGATGCCGTAACAGATCAGGCCTACGCCCACTGCGGCCAGCAAGTACACGCCGAACGGCTGCTCCCGCAGGGCCTTCAGGCTGCCGTCGAGCCCGGTTGACTCTTCGGGGTGTGCCTTCACCGTGGCGATGATGATGAGTAGGCCCACCAGCAGCAGGGCAAAGCCTTTGGCAACGTAGCCCACCATGCCGATCACCGTCACTGCGGTGCGCGCCTGCGGCTGGGACGGCATCCGCAGGTACTTGACGAAGGACTTCTTGAAGCCGCGGATCGCGTAGACGATCCCGGTGACGGCTACCGCGGCGCCGATGATCACCAGGAGTGCGACGCCTCCCGGTGCCTTCATGAGGTTTACGGTCATATCGGACGTCGACTCGCGGTTGTCGGAGCCGGCCCCGGTGGCGACCGACGCGAGCGTCAGGGCGAACGCGGTGTACACCACGGCCTGCAGGGCCGCCTTGAGTTTCTTGCCGACCTTTTTCTTGGTCGGCAGGTGCCCGAAATCGAAAATGGCGTCGGACGCCTGCCAGATGGCCAGCGCCACGCAGGCGGCAAACGACGTCCAGAGCAGCAACGGCCCCGCTGGCTGCCCGGCGAGCTCTTCCACCGCGCCGCTGACATCGGCCTGGCCCTGGCCGCCCATGGCAAGCCGGATCGCGACCAGCCCGATGAGGAAGTGCAGCAACCCCGACACGGCGAACCCGGCCCGCGCTGCGATTTCGAGGGGCTTCGAATTGGTGACGTCCTCGGCGACGTCAGCAGCGTCGTTCAATTCTCGTTTGATGATCGTTTCCTTAGTACTACCCAGCGTGGTTCGTTCCGTAATCGTGCCACGCGAAGCCGCTCAACAAAAGGTACCCGCGCGCCGTGGTGCCTAAATCCGGCGGTAGCTGAGGTCGAAGATCAGGCGGCCGGCTTCGTGCGCCTTGTTTTCGAAACTGGTCAGAATACGGCCCTCAAACCGCGGCGCCCACCCGCCGGTCCCGTCGACGCCCTCGTTGGGTCCGGTGTGCTCGGTGCTGACCGGCGCCCGGCCTTCCTTGACCGGTGCTCCGCCCACGCGGGACTCGACGCCGGATTCCCACACCTGGGTCAGGGGGCTGTCCGCGCCGGCGCGCTCGCCCTCGTGCAGGTTCTCGAACTCCGCCGAGCCCGCCATGACCTCGCGGACGTGAACGGCGTAGTTGGACCAGTCGGTCGCGATCCGGAAGATGCCGCCGGGCCTGATGGCCCGGGCTGCGAGATCAGCGAACGCCGGTTGAATGAGGCGGCGCTTGTGATGCCGGGACTTGTGCCATGGATCCGGGAAGAACACCCATAGTTCCGTGACGGAGCCAGCCGGGAGCATGGTTGCGAGCACCTCAGGGGCGTTCGCCTCGACCACCCGCACGTTGCTCAGACCGCGGCTGTTGATTTTGATCAAGGTGTTGGCCAAGCCGGGGGTGTAAACCTCCACGGCCAGGAAGTCCTTGTCCGGGTTTTGTTCCGCGGCGTGGCAAACGGCGTCGCCCAGCCCGGAGCCGATCTCGACAACCAGCGGAGCCGTGCGGCCGAATTCGGCCTCTGCGTCGAACACATAGTCCGGGTGGACGGAGGTGTTGGCGACATGGCGGGGGACCTCAACCGCCCAACGGTCTGCGTGTTCCTCCCAGGCCGCCTGGCGTCGGCCCTGAAGGCGCGTGCCGCGGCGCACGAAGCTGACCGGGCGGCCCCCATAGGTGCCGAACGAGGCCTGGCTGCCGGGGGTCACGGGGCGCGGCAACTGGCTCTGGTCCGGGACGCCGGACTCCGGGTTTGCCTGCAGGCCGGGGGATTCTGGGGATTCGCTCATCCCTTCCAGAATAGTTGAGTTCGCCGGGCCGGGCCGCCCGGGGATCCCGCGGCCGCCCCGGCGGGCCGGCCGCGGAGAAGGGGCCGGCCACGGAGGAAGGATTGAAGGGAAGGGGTGAAGACGCGGGCCTGCAAGAATGGGGCGGGTGACCTCAGCTGGGAAAACTGACGAGTTGGACCATTCGGCCGGCGCCGTTCTCCGGGACGGCCCCGTCGGGCCGCCGCGCGCTGCCGGCCGCCGGCAGCTCGCGTATTTGGGGATCTGCCTGGTCCTGATCGGGCTGAACCTCCGCACAGTGTTTTCGAGCTTCGCTGCGGTACTGCCGGAGGTGACGGCCGACGCCGGGCTTCCGGCCTGGGCGGTCATGGTGCTCACCACCGTCCCGGTGACGCTGCTCGGGGTGTTCGCTCCGCTCGCCCCTGGGCTGGCACGCCGGTTCGGGGCCGAACGGGTGCTGCTCGGTGCCATGGCGGTGCTCACCGCCGGGCTGCTGCTGCGGCCCCTGGAGCTGCCGGCGGCCGGCCACCTTCCGGCTCTGCTCGCCGGGACCGCCGCGTGCGGGGCCGCGATTTCACTGTGCAACGTGCTGCTGCCGGGCGTGGTCAAGCGTGACTTTCCGCATCGCCTGGGCCTCATGGGCGGCCTCTACACCACGGCGATCTGTGCCTCGGCCGCGCTCGGTGCCGGCTTCACGTTCCCGGTCTTCCGCGCGAGCGGGGAATGGACGGCGGCGCTCTGGTTCTGGGCGTTGCCGGCCGGCGTCGTCCTTCTGCTGTTCCTGCCGCCGGCGCTCCGGGCCCGTCCCGGCGGGGCGGCGCGGCCGGCCGGAGGCGTCAACGTCTGGCGTTCCGCCGTGGCCTGGCAGGTGACCGGGTTCATGGTCCTGCAGGCCATGATGTCCTTCAGCGTCTTCGCCTGGCTGGCGCCGATCCTGCGCGAACGGGGGGTGGACGGCGGCACGGCCGGCCTGATCGTCTCGGCCTCGATTGCGCTGCAGATGCTGGGCTCGCTGTTCGCGCCGGCGCTGGCCACCAGGTTCCGGGACCAGCGTGCTCTCAACACGGTGGTGGCGCTCATGACCGGCGGTGGCTTCGCGCTGAGCATCTTCGGGCCTGTGGAACTCCTGTGGCTGTGGACCGGGCTGCTCGGCCTGGGGCAGGGAAGCCTGACCGCCGCCGCGCTGACGCTGATCATGGTCCGCACCCGGGACGGGCACACCGCGGCCCACCTTTCCGGGATGATGCAGGGCGTGGGCTACGGGATTGGCTCCAGCGGCACGCTCCTGGTCGGCCAGCTGCACCAGTCCACCGGATCCTTTGCAGCGGCGGGTGTGCTGTTCATGCTGGTGGGCTCTCTCGCAGCGGTGTTCGGGTACCGGGCCGGGCGCGACCGCTACATCGGCGACTGATGTTTTAAATGCGATGAGCTATCAGTTGTGGCTGTCCTGAACCCTCCAGAACAGCCACAGCTGATAGCTCAACCGGGCGGGACCGGATCAGAGCGTAAGGTCTTTGCCCTTGGTTTCCGGGATGGTGAAGATGCAGGCCGCGGAGATGGCGAGCAGCAGCACGGCGTACACATTGAACAGCTGCGGCATCTGCACGGTGGTGCCGAGCCACTGCTGCAGATAGGGCGCGGTTCCGCCGAACACGGCCACGCAGATCGAGTAGGGCACTCCGACGCCCACGGTGCGGATGCTGGTGGGGAACAGCTCGGCGTAGACGGCCGGGACGATCGCCGCGCTGGCGGCGATGAAGATCAGCATGACGGACATGCTGACGGCCAGCTGCCAGGCGGAATCCTTGAGCAGGGCGGTCATCGGGAAGTGCATGATGCCGGCGCCGATCGCACCGGCCCACAGCACTTTCTTGCGTCCGATCCGGTCCGCCAGCTTGCCCCAGAAGGGCAGCGCCGCGATGAACACGATGTTGCCGATCACGCCGGCCCACAGGGCCTCGCCCCGGTCGATCTTCAGGGCGGTGGTGGCGTAGCTGGGGGCGACGACACCCCAGATGTAGTAGATCACGGTCAGGCCGACCGTCAGGCCGATCACCTGGAGGGCCTGCTTGCGGTGGCGGACAATCTGCGGCCAGATCGGAGCGCGCTTCTCCGTCGCGGCCTCCCCCTCGAAGACGTCCGTTTCGTGCAGCCGGGACCGCATGATCAGCGCGTAGAGACCCATGGCCGCGCCGATCAGGAACGGGATGCGCCAGCCCCACGCGTTCATGAGTTCGGTGCTCAGCGTCATGTTCAGTACGGCACCGAGCAGGGTTCCGAACAGGATGCCCACGGTGCCGGAGGTGTAGATCAGGGTGGCCCAGAAGCCGCGGTGTTCCTTCGGCGCCATTTCGGACAGGTACGTCTGCGACGACGGCAGCTCGCCGCCGTGGGCCAGGCCCTGGATCAGGCGCGCCACCAGGAGCGTGAGCGATGCCCAGACGCCGACGGCCGCGAACGTCGGCGCGATGCCGATCATCAGGCTGCCCACCGACGCCAGCCCCACGGCCAGGGTCATGGAAGCCTTCCGGCCGATCCGGTCACCGATCCAACCGAACAGGAAGCCGCCGAAAGGGCGGGCAACGAAGCCGACGGCGAAAATCGCCAGGGTGGACAGCACCGCGGACGCAGGATCCGACTTGCTGAAAAGCTGGCTGGCGATGAACGGCGTGAACGTGGCGTAGATGGCCCAGTCATACCATTCGACGGCATTGCCGATGCCGGTGCCGACGAGCGTCTTGCGGGTGGATGTTCGGGTTGCCGCCGGCGTGATCGTGGCTGCAGTCATGGTCTTCTCCCTCGGGGTGCGGGTTAGGAAAGGGCGGAGGCGGCGGCAACCGTGTTGGCCGCGGCAGGAGCGTCGGCGGCCGCGAGTGCGGCCAGCCTTGAGATGGCGAGCTCGGCGTAGAGTGCGGCGCCGTCAGCCAGCACGCCGTCGTCGAACGTGGCGTACGGGGAGTGGTTGAACGCGGAGGTGGCATGGTCGGTGTCCCGGGGGACGGCGCTCAGCCCGATGAACGTGCCGGGGACCTCGGCCAGAACCCTCGAGAAGTCTTCGGAGCCGCTCAGCGGGGTGGCCCAGCGGGAGAGCCGGGAGTCGCCGAACAGGCCCGCAATGACGTTCTCCGCGGTGTGCGTTTCGTCCTCGTCCGTGATGGTCAGCGGATACTCCTGCTGGTAGTCGACGTCGACGTCCAGGCCGTGTGCCGCCGCGATTCCCTTCAGCAGCCGCGGCACGGCGTCCATCATTTTCTGCCGGGCTTCCTCGGAGAAGGTCCTGATGGTGGCCTCGATGCGCGCGGTTTCCGGGATGATGTTGCGCTTGGTGCCGGCCTGGAGGACCCCCACGGAGAGGACTACGGGGTCGAACATGTTGAACTGGCGGGTGATCATGACCTGGAGGGCAGTGACCATCTCGGCGGCCGCCGTGACGGGGTCCTTGGCCGAGTGCGGGGCCGAGCCGTGACCGCCGGCGCCGAGCACGGTGACCACCAGGCCGTCGGAGGAACTCAGCATGACGCCGGGCTTGGTGCAGAACGTGCCGTGCGGTTCGAGGGCGGAAAACACGTGCATGCCGTAGGCGGCGTCCACACGCCGGCCGGCGGCATCCAGCACGCCTTCGCGGATCATGTGGCTCGCGCCGTCGAAGCCTTCCTCGCCGGGCTGGAACATCAGGACGACGTCGCCGGCCAGCTGGTGCCGGCGTTCGGCCAGGAGGGTGGCGGCCCCTGCCAGCATGGAGGTGTGCAGGTCGTGGCCGCAGGCGTGCATGGCGCCGTCGATCCTGGACGTGTAGTCCACGCCCGTCTTCTCCTGCACCGGCAGGCCGTCCATGTCAGCGCGCAGCAGCACCGCCGGGCGCGAGCCCCCTTCGGTCCCGGGCCCCTGGCCCCGCAGTACTGCGGTGACCGACGTCGTCTCCTGGCCCAGGGTGATCTCGTAGGGAAGCCCGTCCAGGGCCTTGAGCACCTTCTCCTGGGTGCGGGGCAGCGCCAGGCCGATCTCGGGTTCCCGGTGCAGTTCGTGGCGGAGCCGGGCAAGGTCCGTCTGCATTTCCCGGGCATCTGCGGTGATCGGCACGTGTTCTCCTTGTTTGTCGTTTGTCGTTTGTCGAAAATCGCCTGGCTGGCGACTGGCTTGTTTTTCGAAGTTCCTTGGTTCACGTCCGGCGGGGACGTCCTGCGTCTATTCTCAAGTGACACAGTTCACACCCGCCCGAAGGGCAGAAAAAATGCACGAATAGACTGTTGCCGCAGGTTTCGTGCATGGATGAAGGGATAAATGATGGAACTCAGCGAGGACGATCTCGCCCTGATCAACGTCCTGCAGATTGCCCCGCGGCTGAGCTGGGCGGATGCGGCCCAGGTGCTGGGCGTGCACGCCACCACCCTGGCCGCCCGGTGGGAGCGGCTGCTGGACTCTGGCGTGTCCTGGATCACCGCCCACCTGATCGGTGACCCCCAGCAAATGTGCCTGGCATTCGTCGCCGTGGATTGCGAAATGCACCGGCGCGAGGAGGTCACCGCCAGGCTCGCCGAGATGCCGGAAATCGTCACGGTGGAGGAGGCGGCCAGCCACCGGGACCTCATGCTGACCGTCATTACGCCCTCGCTGGACGATTTCAGCCTGAAAGTCATCTCCCGGCTGAAGGAGATTGACGGCCTCCTCAAATATCAGACCGCCCTGTGCACCAGGCTGCACGCGAGCGGCGGCTCCTGGCGGCTGAACGTGTTGAGCCGCGCGCAGCAGGCCGCCGTGCGGGCGTTGGCCGGCCCCGAGGCCACCGGGGTTGCCCAGGCTGCCGCCCGGGAGGCGCTGCCGGACAGCCATCTGGCGCTCCTGCCGTTCCTGGCCAGGGACGGGCGGGCCACGGCGGCGGACATTGCCCGCGGCCTCGGCAGGCACCCGGCCACCGTCCAGCGCCAGCTCAACCGTGTGCTCGCCAGCGGCATCCTGTCATTCCGGTGCGAGGTGGCCCAGAAACTCTCCGCTTTCCCCGTGACCTGCCAATGGTTCGTCAACGTCCCCGCCGGGCGGCACGAGGCAGCCGCCGCCGAGCTGAGGACCATGCGGAACGTCCGGCTCAGCGCCTCCACCACGGGGCCCACGAATTTCGTGATTATCATGTGGCTGCAGTCCCTGGCGGACGTCATGAACATCGAGGTGGCGCTGCAGCAAAAAGTGCCCGGGATCGAGCTCGTGGAAAGCGTCGTCATGCTGAGCACCGTCAAGCGTGTGGGCTGGATGCTGAACCCGGACTCCAGGGCCAGTGGCGCCGTCGTGGTTCCTGCCCAGGGGTTCGACGAGGCGTGCTGACGGCGGCGGACCGGCAGCTGATGGGCCCACCGGCCAGCTGATAGGCCCACAGGCGGGCGGGCTGTGAGGGTCCGGTTGTAAGCTGTGGCACGTGCCCCAGACCGACCCGCCCCATCACCAGGAATCCCGTCCGAAAGCCGTCCCGGAATCGGCCGGCATCTTCCACCGCAGCTACCTGCTGGTGACCCTCGGCGCCTGCGCGCTTGTGTTCCTGGCGGCCTTCGAGTCCCTGGCGGTGACCACCATCATGCCGCTCGTCAGCCGGGAACTGGACGGTGCGGGACTCTACGCCTTGGCCTTCGCCGGGCCGCTTGCCACCGGGGTGATCGGCATGGTGGCCGCGGGCAGCTGGTCGGACCGCAAGGGGCCGGTGGCGCCGCTCCTGGCCGCAGTGGGCATGTTCGTGCTCGGCCTGCTCATCGCCGGTACAGCCGGAACCATGCCGGTCCTCGTGTCCGGACGGCTGGTGCAGGGACTCGGCGGGGGCGGGCTTACCGTGGCCCTCTACGTGGTGATTGCCCGGGTCTACCCGCCGGTCCTGCATCCGAAAATTTTCGCAGCCTTCTCCGCGGCCTGGGTCATCCCGTCCCTCGTGGGACCGTTCGCGGCCGGCGCCGTGGCCCAACTGGCCGGCTGGCAGTGGGTCTTTCTCGGTGTGGTCGGACTGGTGGTGCCGGCCCTGCTCCTGACGGCCCCGGCCCTGCGCGGCCTGAACGGCAGCACGGGCGCCGACGGAGATTCCCCGGCCGCTGAGCCAGGGTCCCGCGGCCGGCCGGGAGGCCTTGCCAAGTTGGCGCTGGCGGCGCTGGCAGCGCTCGCCGTGCTGGGCCTGAACCTGTCCGCCGCGGTACCGGTCGCCGGCGGGGTGCTGGCGGCGGCCGCCGTCGCCGTCGCGCTCCTGGCCGTCCGTCCCCTCATGCCGCGCGGAACGCTGACCGCCCGGCGCGGCCTGCCGAGCGTGATCCTGACCCGCGGCCTGGCATCCGCGGCGTTTTTCGGCGCCGAGGTCTACCTGCCGTACCTGCTCGTGGAACGCTACGCCTTCGCCCCGACGTTTGCTGGCCTCACGCTCACCGGCGGCGCCATCGCCTGGGCTGCTGCGTCGGCCATCCAGGGCCGGCTGGGGACCCGGCTGGAGCACAGGAGGGCGGTGCGGATCGGATCGGCCCTGGTCCTTGGCGCCGTCGTCCTGGCCCTCGTGACCACGGTGCTGGCCTGGCCGGCCGCGGTCGCGATCGCGGGATGGATCTTCGCCGGGGGCGGCATGGGCCTGATGTATCCGCGGCTGAGCGTCATGACCCTGGCACTCTCCACCAAGGACACCGAGGGTTTCAACAGTTCGGCGATGTCCATTTCGGATTCCCTCGGCGGCGCCCTGGCCCTCGCCGGCACCGGGATCGTGTTCGCAGCGTTCGCGACGGCGGCGCCGTCGGCGTCGTTTGCCGGAGTGTTCGCGCTGACGGCGGTGATCGGGACCGCCGCCGTGGCCGTCGCGCCGCGCGTCGCCGTCGCCCCGGCCGCCGTCACCAAACGCGCGTAGCGGCACTGCACCTTAGCGGCACTGCACCTTAGCGGCGCTGCACCATGACGCGCACTGCACCATAACAAGCACTGCACAGGAGCCCCGGCCGGATGATCCGGCCGGGGCTCCTGTGCGTCAGCGCTCCTTTGTTTCAGCGCTCGCTTGTTTCCGCGCGGGGATCAGGCAGCCGCGCGGGCTTCCTCCTGCGAGCGGACGGCCTTCCATTCCACAATCCGGGCCTGCTGCAGCGGGGACTTGCGGTTGAAGTGCCAGGCCGCGCCCAGCAGCAGGAACCACACGGGCGCCACGAAGAGTGCCAGCCGGGTGTCGTCGGCCTGCCCCAGGGCCACCAGCATGAACACGAAGAACGCGAGCACGACGTACGGCATGAAGGCGGAGCCGGGCATCTTGAAGGACGAAGCCTCGTGCAGGGCCGGCCGGCGGCGGCGGAAGACGATGTAGCTGACCAGGATCATGGACCACACAAACATGGTCAGCACGGACGCCACGGAAGTGACCACCGTGAACGCGCCGATCACGGAGTCGCCGGAATAGAGCAGGACCAGGCCGGCCAGCAGGAAGATGCAGGAGAACAGCAGCGCGTTCTGCGGTACTTTGCGGACGCTGAGCTTTCCGAACGCTTTGGGCGCGTTCCCGTCCTGGGCGAGGCCGTAGACCATCCGGGAGGTTGAGTAGATTCCGGAGTTGGCGCTGGAGGCGGCGGAGGTCAGGACCACAAGGTTGATGACCACCGCGGCGATCCCCAGCCCGGCGAGGGTGAACATGCCGATGAACGGGCTGCTGGCGGGGTCGATGGTGCGCCACGGATTGACGGCCATGATGACCACCAGAGCGCCCACGTAGAAGAGGAGGACGCGGACCGGGATGGAGTTGATGGCGCGCGGCAGGTTCTTCTCCGGGTCCTTGGTTTCGGCGGCGGCGGTGCCCACCAGTTCGATTCCGGCGAAAGCGAAGATGGCGATCTGGAAGCCGAGGACGAAGCCGAACATGCCGTGCGGGAACATGCCGCCGTCGTTCCACATGTTGGCGAGGTTGGCTTCTGCGCCGTTCGGGGACGTGAAGTGGGTGGCGATCATGACCGCGCCGGTGACGATCAGGGCCACGATGGCGACCACCTTGATGATGGCAAACCAGAACTCCGCTTCACCGAACGCCTTCACGGTGGGGAGGTTCAGGAGGATCAAGACCACGGGCGTGAGCAGCGCGGGGATCCACAGGGGCGTGCCGGGAGCGAGCTTGTCCACGTAGCCGGAAATGGCGACGATGTCCGCCACCCCGGTGACCACCCAGAAGAACCAGTAGGACCATCCGGTGAAGAAGCCGGCCCACGGCCCCAGGAGGTCACCGGCGAAGTCGCTGAAGGACTTGTAGTTCAGGTTGGAGAGCAGGATCTCGCCCATGGCACGCATCACGAAGAACAGCATGAAGCCGATGATCATGTAGACGAAGATGACGGAGGGGCCGGCGAGCGAGATGGTCTTCCCGGATCCCATGAACAGGCCGGTGCCAATCGCGCCGCCGATGGCGAGCAGCTGGATGTGGCGGTTGCCGAGGGCCCGGGCGAGGTGCGGTTCGCGGTTCCCGGAGTCACCGTTGGCGGAGGCGGCAGTTCCAGTT
The DNA here is from genome assembly GCF_056398725.1 of Arthrobacter sp. 01T425. Taxonomy (NCBI): domain Bacteria; kingdom Bacillati; phylum Actinomycetota; class Actinomycetes; order Micrococcales; family Micrococcaceae; genus Arthrobacter; species Arthrobacter sp. 01T425. Next base: position 140,489 of record NZ_JBFTPY010000005.1, read on the forward strand.
TGGGCAATGTCAGATTCTGCAGTGGCCGGAGCGGCCGTGGTGGTGCGTTCAGACATGAGGCTTCTTCCTTGTCACAGGCGGTCGCCGGCGGGGGTTCCACAGTGCGGGCCGCACGGATCCGTCAGAGTGTGACGGAGGTAACAGTTTTGGCGGGTAGATCAAGGTTAGGGCCGGTATTTCGTGGTCCCTGTTGTCACGTCGGTCCGCGTAGGTGGACCGTCTGGTCGGTGGAGTGCCGCCGCGCTCCCGGCGGGACGAAGCTCCCGGAAGGCGCGGGAGCCGGTCCGGGACCCTCATCTTTCGCCGGGCCCTAGGGAAAATTGCGACGCGGGCACGCCCGCCCGCTGCGGGCTCCGAATCGCATTGGCGCAGATCACCCGCCCGTGGGCGGGTTCGACAGCTGTCGATCATCTTAGCTTCAGTTGTCGTCCGCTGTCTTTTGTCATATTTTGCGCGGCGGGGCTTCTGAAACCTGGTCGATGCCGATCTGGACGATGCCAACGTGGACATTCACAGGGTGCGGGCTGAAGTGCCGCCGCACCGCCGCGGCCACGGCCCGGGCCACCTCCGGGGCCGGGTACGCCCCGCTCACGCCGATGCGCGTCCTCACGGTCGAAGGTGTCGCGCCGGCACCGGAATCGATGACGTCAACAGCCGGCGGCGCTTCTCCGGTCACGGCCGACCGGGCCGCGCCCGCGATCGTTTGCCAGAGCGGTCGCGCCGGATACACCGCCGTCACGCCGTGAACGGCCTCGATGACCGCCCGCAGCTCGGCCGGCAGCGCAGCGTCGGGCAGCTCGGCCGGCAGCGCGGCGTCGGGCAGTGCCGCAGGTGTGCCGTGCCCGGGAGGCAAGGGCTGGGTCATGGCGTCTCCTCTGGGTCTGGATTGCCGGGCTCCAAAACGTCGGTGATCGTGACATCGATCGCCGTGATGTTCAGTTCTGTCTGCAGGGCCAGGGTCGTGGCCAACTTCCAGCGAAGCGCGGTGGCGCGCTGTTCCAAGGGATGCCCGTAGACGACGGCGAGGTCGACGCCGATGGTGATGGGGGCCCCCGGCTCGGTGACGTCCCCGTACAGGCGGCATTTTCCGGCAGCGGTGCCGGGCAGGGAATCCGCAACAGAGCGGATCAGCGCCGATATGGCGCCCTCTGTCTCGGTGAGGAGGTCGCCGGGTGTGTCGGCGCGCAGGGGAATGTTCCTGCCCGGCCGCAGTTCCAGGTGCAGGTTGTCCAGAATGGTCTTCATCCAGTCGTCGCTGCCGTTGCCGGCCGCGGCGGTGTCGGCGTCGAGCAGTTCATTGCCGAGGGCCGCGAGCCTGCGCAGCGAGGCCAGCCCGGACTGGCATTCGGGACAGTCCTCAAGGTGGCCGGGATCGCCGATCCGTCCGGTGTCCAGGTATTCGCTCAGGTCTGCCAGGTTGTGCCCGCAGCCGAGAGTCTCGCCAGGGGTGCTCATCGCCAGTCCTCCATTTCGCGGGCCAGAGTGATGCGTGCCCGGGAAAGGCGGCCGCGGACGCTGGCAGTGCTGATGTTCAAGGTTTGCGCAATTTCCTCATAGCTCTGGTCATTGAACGCCTTCAGCACCCAGCAGCGGCGTTGTTCCTCGGGCAGGGCGGCCAGCGCGGTCTTGAGCGCGTCCATCCGGGAACCGCTCAGGGCGGCGTGTTCGGGGTGGTCCCTGTGAGCGGCGCCCGCACCAGCCTCCAGCCCGTGGTGGAGATCGCCGAGGTCCGAATGGTTTCTTCGCCGGCGCAGGTGGTCGATGCTGCGGCTGCCGGTAATACGCAGCAGCCAGCCCTTCACGGCGTCCCCATCGCGCAGGGTGTCGAGCTGCTTCCAGGCCTGCATCAGCGATTCCTGCACTACGTCGTCGGCATCGGCGAGGGAGCCGGTCAGGCGGCGGGCGCAGGCCCGCATAACGGGGCCATGCCGTCGGGCCAGCGCCTCGAAAGCGGCGGTGTCGCCGTCGGTGGCCCGACCCACCAGCAGGGCGTCCGGTACGAGGTCCAGTTGATGCGGCGCCGAAGGTGAACCAGTCACGCGCTTATCTCTGCTTTCATCGCGGGCATATCGGGGTGCGGGCTACTCCTTGCTGAAGCCTTCCTTGAGCTTCCGCGCGGCGTCCTTGATGTTCTCTCCGATATCGGCCGCGGCGTCCTTGACCCGGTCGCCGGCCTCCTGCAGTTTTGCCTGGGCCTGCTCGTGCTGGCCTTCCCGCTTGAGGCCCTGGTCGCCTGTCATGCTGCCGACGCCTTCTTTGGCCGCACCGATGTGGTGGATGACTGTGTAGTTGACTTTGTCGTCGATTCCCATGATGTTTCCTCTGCTGTCATTACGGCGTGGTGCGGTGTTGCGGTACATCTTCCGGCCGGCTAGCGGGCGCGATCCGGTGCGGCCGCCCAGGTTTTGGTGCCGCTGGTGATTCGGACCAGAACCGGGAGCGGATGGCCGAGCAATGTGTCGATCCCCTGGACCAGGACGTCGGCGGTGTCCGCGATCTCCCTTGGAGATGCGCCCTGCCGCGCCTGGAGCCGCAGCCGGAGTCCCGTTGTGCCTCTGTTGTCCCATGCCGATACCGAGGTGCCGAGTACCAGGCGGTTGCCGGCGAGGGCCTGTTTGACGGCCGCCGAGACAAACCCGGTTTCGACGACGGTGGTGCCGCGGCCGCCGTCAGATTCCCGGCCCACGCGAGGTGTCCGGCCGCCACCCTGCGATGCGATCCAGGCGATACTGAGCCCGGCGGCCGTGGCCAGCGCGGCGAGCCCGGCCATGGCCCACCAGCTGCGGGCGGGGCCCGGGAGCGGTGCCGAGGCGAGGAGTGTTCCGGCCTGGTCCAGGAGGGAGGATCCTGTGGCCGCCCATGCGGCCGCAACGTCCGGCAGGATCCCGGCGGCAGCCGTTGCAGCGCCGGCCGCGAGCAGCACGAGCCCGGCCAGGGCCAGCAGGATCCGGTTCAATGCCCTGTTGGTCCGACTCATTGCCCCAGCGCCCCTTCCCTCATGATGTGGATTGTCGGTGCGATCCGGCGGCCAAGGGAGTACCCGGCCAGCTCGTCGTCGACCGCGGCGCTGATCGCGTCCCGGTCCACGGAAACGCCCGACGTCGGACGGACCTGGACGCGTACAGCCCGCTTGCCCACCGTGGTGATGATCTGCCCGGGAGCCAGCCCCGCGGTGAGGCGCGCCCGCCGGGATACTGCCGAGGCGATCACCTCGCCATCGACCACCACGGCGCTCCGGCCGCTGTGCACGGCGTGCCGGGACCGGCGGCCGGGCATGGTTGCGGCTGCGAGCAGCGCCAGACCGGGAACCGCCAGGCCGGCGCCGGCGGCCACCAACCCGGCCGGGAGCGTGGTGGCCGGCACGCCGGTGAGCCATCGGCCCAGCCGGTCGGGGCTGCCAAGGAGCGGGCTCTCCTGGAGGAGGGCCAGGACGGTCTCGAGGGCAAGCCAGAGGAAGACGGCGGCAAGGACGCTAGCGGTCAGGATGGACGCCGTGGCCCGGGAAGAGTGGGTCTCCCTGCGAACGAGGCGCCGAATGGCTCGATCCTGGCTCATGCGATTTTCCTTTCCTTGTGGTTCCGGTCCTTGTGGTTCCGGCGTGGCGCTCCGGATGGCGCGTCGACCCTGGCAGTGCCGGAGTGCTGTGCGGCCCCGCTGAGCCGGATATCTACGCTGCTGAGCGTCCGGCCGGTGAGGTCCAGGCCGCGGGCAATGATGGCTGTCCGGGCCGCCCGGGAGCGGTCGAAGACGGTGCCGCCGTCGGGCCCCCGGCGCGGGCCCAGGAGCGGCGGGAGCGCCAGCTTCACGGAGACTCTCGCGGCGAGCCGGCCCGAATCGTCATCCAGCACCGCGGCGACGTCGGATCTCGGAACGCTGAAGGCGTGGGCCGCGATCGTCTCGATGGTGTGCCTGAGGGCTGCCGGGGTGATCCGGGTGTGCCCCGCCCGCTTCACGAGGAGGAGCGCTTGCCGCGCAGGGCGTCCAGCACTCCGCCAAGATCCAGCCGCCCCTCGGCCGCGCGGCCCAGCACGGCCCCTGCCCCCATGAAGAGCGCGGTGAGCAGGAAACCCCAGAATCCGAACGCCAGGGACGCTGCGGCCAGGACGGCTCCGATGGCCAGGCCGGCCAGCGTGGGGCTCAAGCCACCCTCGGCTCGGTCCGTGCGTCCTCGGTGTCCTCGTCATCGGAGGGCACATGGATGTCCGTGATGGTGATGTTCACTTCCGTCACCTCCATGCCGACGAGGTCCTCGATGGCCGTATACACAGCGTCGCGGGCCTTGTCCGCGACAAGCTGGAGCGGGTGCGGGTACTCGACCACCAGGGTGATGTCGACGGCTACCTGCGTTTGTCCGACTTCCACGCTGACGCCCTGGGTGAGGTCCTTTTGGCCGACCCTTTCACGCAGGGTTCCCAGCGCACGGGCTGCTCCGCCGCCGAGGGCGTGCACTCCTTCGATTTCCTGGATCGCGATGCCGGCGATCTTTGCCACAACGCCGTCTGCGACAGTGGTCGCACCGCGGCCGTCGATGCCTGGGGCCGGTGCGGGCGCGCCCAGCGTGGGGGACTTCGCGGCGGGCGCCTTCGCTGCGGGGGCCTTCGCTTCGGTTGCCGGGCCGGCTTGTCCCTGGACGTCTGCCGGGGTGTGCGTCTGGGTGGTCTGCGTTTGGGTGGTCAAGGCAATCACTCCTGATCGGTTGAGGAAGACGCTCTGTGGCGCCGTCATAGATAAGACGGGCCGCGAACGGAAATCCTCACGGTCGAATCGGAGTGAGCTGCATCACATGCGGTCCTGGACATCCCGGGGCCGCCTGAGGCAGCGGCCCCGCAGGCCATCCAGACAATGGCCCGACAGGCCGTTGGGCCGTCTACTGGGCGGCCAGGCGCGTGGCCCGCAGCACGGCATCCGTAAGGGACACTGCCTCGCCGTCGGGCCCGACGGCGCTGCGACGCCGGCTGTCCAGGACCTCGGCACGCCACATCGGCTCCTCGATCCGGAGTTCCCGGGCAAGGTCCTCGGCCGTGAAGAACTTCTCCGGAGTATGGTGCGCGCCCCACGGAGGCAGCCCGTCGGGGTGATGGCCGACGATCAGCAGCGTTCCGCCGGTCCGCACCGCGGCCGCGGCGAGCTGCAACGCCTGCTGCCACGGCATCTGGGTGGAATGCAGGAACTGGGCCGTGACGAGGTCGAACAACCGGTCCGGGACCCATGTGGCAAGATCCTGCTGCACCCACTCGATGGTGGCGTCCTGGCCCCGTTCCCGGGCGTGGGCGGCCGCACGCTCCAGGGCGACGGCGGAAACGTCCAGGCCCGTCACGCTCCAACCGCGGGCAGCGAGCCATATCGCGTCCGCGCCCTCGCCGCACCCCAGGTCCAGGGCCTCGCCGGCAGGAAGGTCCGCCACCTCGGCGACGAGTTGCGGATTCGGCTCCCCGCTCCACATCCTGGACCGGCTGCTGTACTTTTCATCCCACATCCGGGCTGCGGAACCGGGCGCCGCATCCTCGACCGCCGCGTGTTCGGCGGCGACATGCTCGTGGCTGTGGCTGCGTTTTGTCATGGTTTCCCCTCATCACGGCGGCTCGCCGGGTTTCGCTGTTTGTTTTCAGGCACGACGGCGGTGACGAACCCTCCCGGCGCGGACCGCCGTCGGGTCTCCCTGCCGAAATTCCTGTGCTCCTCAAGGACCAGTCCGAAGCACCCAACAAAGTCCGCGGCGCTCTTCCTGGCCGGGGGAGTGTTGTCGATCCCAAAGGTCAGGGGCTCGCCGACGAATCTCGCGGCAGCCCGCGCATACCGCATGTAGGGCGATCCCGAGGTGATCGTTTCCCTGGAAAAGTAGTCGAAGGCCACGATGCTGCCCGGGGCGGTGCCGGCGATCCTGCGCAGCGTCGCCTCGACGGAGGCGCGGTCCAGGTACATGGTCACCGCTTCCCAGAGGAACAGTGCTGGCCGGTTCGGGTCGAAACCGGCTGCGAGCAGCTTCTCCATCCAGTCCTCGGTCTCGAAATCGGCGGGTACGTACGTGGCCAGGCGCGTAGAGAGGCCCGCTTTTTCGAGCATCGCGAGTTTGAAAGCCTGGGTCCGGGGCAGGTCGAGTTCAAAGCAGCGCACGCGGTCTCCGGGCGCCAGCCGGAACGCCCGGGTGTCGAATCCCGCCCCGAGGATCACGAGCTGGTCGATGCCCCCGCGATGCCGTTGAACGGCCGCGTCATAGAGGCTGGTCCGTGCCGTCGGCTGGTGGCGCATCGGTGCCGGCCCCGGGTACGGATAGCGGTAGAGCCTGGGCACGTAGCCCGTGATCAGGTGGGCGGCGAGCGTGGGGGCGGTCTCCATCTGGATGCCAGTCGCGGACACGTTCGGCAGAGCGGCCATGAGCCGGGCCGCGGGGACATCCGGCCGTGTCCCCAGGCGGTGCTGCATCCAGCGCGTGTAGAGGGATGCGAGCAGCGTGGCCGACGTGCCGGTGCGCCGGCTGTAGGCGAGCATCCCGGGGACGGACGTGATGTAGCCGGCCGCACTCAAGGGAAACAACGCCAGCTGGATGACCCGAAACAGGCCAGCGGAGACTATTCCCGGCATTGCGTCCGACTCCCCTCACGGGCCGCCCCTCGTGCGGCCCTTCCCGCCCACCATGGTCCTCCCGGACGTAAGGGCGGTCAATACGCCGTCCGGGCTTCCGTCCGGGCGCCGCGCAGGCGGACGGACACGTGGAAATCACGCTCCGGAAACCAATCTGAAACCTGCGTCATGAATGCTGGGCACAAGACATTGAACGCTGGGGAAGGGCAATGACCATGGACGTTGACGAAGCACGGCAGATCCGCAGCTCGGCCGAGTTGAACGTGGGGGACGAGATTGAGGCGTGGCACAACGGGAAGCTCTTCCACCGGGGCCCGGTGACCCAGACCGTCACAGGCGTGGACCTGTTCTGGATCCTCGATGCCCGGACGGGGACCCGCCGCCTCATCGACGCCGAGGCGCTCGTGATCCTGCGGCCAGCCGACCGGGGACCGGCCAAAACGCCGTCACGGGCGGCCGTCAACACATCCGCTCATGCATCCGCCCAGTTATCCCACATTCCGCTGTTCCAAGCCCCCAGCATGGCGGGCTAGGGGCCGTCTCCAAAAAACTGGGCTGGTTGTTCGGGATGCCTCGTACTTCTGTTTTGACTGATGGTTAGTGGGCTCGCATTCAGCCGTTGCTGCCGGCTTTTGATGGCCGCCGGGGTCGTCCGTTCCGGGATGACCGGCGTGTGGTGGAGGGCATCTTTTACCGGTACCGGTGCGGGATCGCCTGGCGGGATGTGCCGGCCGAGTTCGGTCCGTAGCAGACGTTCGGAAGCGTCACCGCCGCTACAGCCGTGACGGTACTTGGGACAGGATCCTCGCTGGCCTGCTGACGGTCGCGGACTCTCAGGGTGAAGATCAACCGCCCTGGTCCGGTCAGCCCTCGCACCCGCCCGGACCGTGTCCGCGGCGACAAGGCCTACTCATCCCGGGCGATCCGGACTCACCTGCGCGACCGCGGCATCGTCGCTGTCATCCCGCAGCCATCCGACCAGATCGGCCACCGGAAACGACGCGGATCCACCGGCGGCAGGCCTCCGGCCTTCGACAAAGAAGACTACAAAGGCCGCAACGTCGTCGAACGGAACTTCAACATCTTCAAACAGTGGCGGGCCCTGGCAACCCGGTACGACAAACTCGCACTCACCTATCGCGGCGGAGCCGTTCTCCGGGCAATCAGCATCTGGCTGACAGCTTTAGGAGACACGCCCTAGGCGAGGATTTCGCCGGTGCCATACTCGACGGCGGCGCCGTCGGCGTCCCGGATGAGCAGGACGATGCGTTTGTGCTCGTGGGCGCGGCCGATGCCGAGATGCCTGAGGCGTCCGGCGTGGCGGAGAGTGACCTTGCCGTGGCCGTCGGGATGCATCCAGAACCATTCTGATGGGATCGGGTGCCTCCCGGTCTATCAGGTGGCCCAAGACAACCTAAACCGCGTGATCAGAGGCACGACTAAAACGGATACTTGCCAGAGAGGATTCCAACGGGCATGGCTTAAATCCACGGATCCTTGGAACTCTGCCGTTCGGCGCCGTCATGCGCCCAGACGCCCTGCAATGGACCGCGGCAGCGTCTTCAGTGCGGATATTGAAGGCTTACCGGGAGATGACCGGCAATAACCGCCGAACAACACAAGAGCCCATCAAGTCCTCTAGGCATGGGTGGGCTCTTGGGTCGTAGGTGTCACGCCGACATCGGGTTCTCGTATTCCATGAACCACGCGGCATCCTCATCGGCCGCCAAGAGTTCGGTTCCCCACAACTCAACGATGAGGTCCCGCTGCACATCACTCAACTGCGGAAGACGCCGACGGTGAAGCCCAAACATCGCAACCCTATCGACCCGCGCAGACTCAAGCAGCGCCAAAAAATCGCTGGACCGGCGCGGGTACTTAGTGAACAGTGTCACCGCCATCTTGTCGCTATGCTCGTACAGCCCCTCCTGGCCCGTTGCAAATAAATAGGCCCAGTAAAGGAAGAACTCGGTAGCCGTAGACAGCTCAACCTCAAAAATATCCCCAAAAGCCTTACCAGCATGCCTGGACTCGAGGTCCGACATCATCTTCCGAACGGTGCCCGTGTCCATGAGGTAAGGAGTGACGGTAGGCATCGCGGCCTCTGAGAGCTCCGAAGCACGATCCGCTGCCCCGAACAATGCGAAAGAACCTTCTATCCAGGCACGTTGAACCTTGGGAGCGGGGCGTCGGAAAGTCTTGATCGCGGTTTCGGTAAAGAAATCACTGACTAGGGTGCGGTGTAGGAAGTGGTTTTTAGCGTCCAGCACAAGGTAATAACGGGAGGCCAGATTGGCCGCCACTACCAGCTTCAGGAGTTGCTGACCGCGCCAGCCCTGAGGGTCGTTATTGGGCAGCAGGTTGACTGCTGCCACATACTCGATCTTCGCCGCAAGCTGGGGTGAGATCTTGGTCTCAACGTTCGATCTTAAGAACGTTTCGACCGCAGCGTTGTCCTGACCGTTTAAGACTACGATGTACCGGCCAATATTCTCGTAGTCCAGAAGACGGTCCACCGAAAGAATCTGAAGGACAGCAAGCCGCGCATCGCCCTCGAACGTCACGGTCACAAGGTCGACATCACTGGGTTCAAGGTGCACCGCCAAAGAGTAACAGAAACTAATCCGCCTATTCCGGGGTACGGCGAGGCGAGGCCTTCCCATTCGAGGTGGGCGGCGATGGTCTCGACGCCGGCGTCGAGGTCTTCTGCAGTCAGCTCGGTGCGGAGGGCAAGGATGCGGGCCTGCACGGGCCCGGCCGTGGCCTGCGGGTTGGTGCGGGAGCGGCACGATGACCTTGTTCTTCGACATGGCCCATCGTTGACGGCCCGGCTGTCGCCGATGTCGCGGGACACGCCGAAGAGCGTCGCCGACGTCCCGGCACATGTGTCGCCTATGTCCTCAGGTCACACAGTTCGGAGAAGAGTGCGCCCGACGCCGGATAAGGCCAGCGGGCCGCTGTCCTCCTGACGGGCGCCGCCCATCGGGGCGGTCCACAGTCAGGCCTGATCCTCGCCAGCGTCGGAGGCGGCGACGTCGTCCCCACCGCCCACGAGTCCGCGGTACCAAGTAGGCACTCGCGCGCGCCCACGTAGCGGTCAAGTAGTGCCACGGACCAAGCACAGGCAGCCCCCTCAAAGTCGAGTAGGCACCACTCGGGTGCCCCTGGACCCCCGCTCTTACGCTCCTGAGTACTGGGTTAATCAAATCAATGTACTGATCAGAAACGGGTCTCAGCCATGCGTGATCAAACAAAACCACGGGGTTTCTACGCCCATTTTCTGGGCCGTCGGCGCCGTCTACGTATGGCTGGGGCGGCTCGTCTCCGGCACCACCGGTCTGCCAACATCCCCATAACTTCGTCCCCGCAACGCCTGCGGTCGCGGTGCGCCTGGGCAGCCTTAATAACAATGTCCCTCGCATTCGCAGGGCTGTCCACCAGCGGGATTGCCGCAGCCGATGTGGGCACGATCGCCAACGACTCCCTGCGGACGGGCTGGGATCGCGACGAGCCCGGTCTCTCGCCGTCATCTGTGGCATCCTCGAACTTCGGTCGGCTATTCGCCGCCACCGTGGACGGGCAGGTTTACGCTCAGCCGTTGGTGGTCGGCGGCACAGTGGTTGCCGCGACTGAGAACAACGCGGTTTACGGGCTGGACAGCGAGACAGGTGCGGCCAAGTGGACGCGCAAGCTCGGGCCGGCGTGGCCTGCGTCGACCGTGAACTGCGGTGACCTTACGCCCAATATCGGAGTTACTTCCACCCCCATCTATGACTCGGCATCGAAGAGCATCTTCCTGCTGGCGAAGACGAATGACGGGGCCAGTAAGCAGTTCCCGCACTGGTACATGCACAAACTGGATGTGGCGACCGGCGCGGAGAGGCCCGGGTTCCCCGTCACAATCCAAGGCTCCCCGACAAATGACCCCGGCCATCCGTTCAACCCGATGACGGCGATGCAGCGCCCGGGGTTGCTGCTCCTGGACGGCGTGGTTTATGCAGGGTTCGCCAGCCACTGCGACTACACCCCCTTCGTCGGCTATGTCGTCGGCGTATCGACAGTCGGCAAGCAGACGACGATGTGGGCGACAGAGTCAGGGAACGCCAACGCGGAGGGCGGCATTTGGCAGTCCGGCGGGGGACTCGTCTCCGACGGCCCCGGCCAGATCCTGCTGGCGACCGGCAACGGTATCTCCCCGAGTCCCGGCCCGGGCTCGAAGCCTCCCACCACCCTGGCCGAGGCTGTGGTCCGGCTCCGGGTGGGCACCGACGGCAACCTGAAGCCAACGGACTTCTTCAGTCCGGCCGACAACGCCAGGCTGAACCGCAACGACGCCGACCTGGGAGCCGGAGCCCCCCTCGCGATTCCCGACGGCTACGGCACAGCGAAGCACCCCCATCTGATGGCGCAAGTCGGGAAAGACGGCCGGGTCTACCTGTTGGACCGGGACAACCTGGGCGGCATGGCGCAGGGGCCCGGCGGAACCGATGCCGTTCTCGACATAGCCGGTCCGTACAACGGGGTGTGGGGCAAGCCTGCGTTCTTTGGGAGCAGTAGCGGTGGCTATATCTACGTCGTAGAGAGCAACGGATACCTTCGCGCGTTCAAGTTGGTGACTAGCGCTGCGGGTGGCGTCAGCCTCGCCGCCGTCGGGACCTCCGCCGGAACATTCGGGTTCAGCTCCGGTTCGCCTGCGGTGACGTCATCCGGCAATGACGGGTCCTCCGCCCTTGTCTGGGTGGTCTATGTCAGCGGAGGAACCGGCGCGGGTGCGGAATTGCGGGCCTACAAGGCACTTCCGGACGGCACTGGTCAGCTCAAAGAGGTTTTCAGCGCCCCCCTGGGGATCGGCGCCAAGTTCTCCTCGGTGGCAACCGATAAAGGCCGTGTGTACGTCGGCACCCGCGACGGGCACGTGCTCGGGTTCGGCGCCCCAACAACTTCGGCAGTAGGAGCTAAGAACACCGATCTGGGCAACGCCAAGGTGGGTACCGCTGCGGCCGGAAGCATTACCGTCACCGCATCCCGGACCGTGACGATTAGTTCCATCACCACAGGTGCACCGTTCAAGATTGGAACCTCGCTGACGCTGCCTCGGAAGGTGTCTAAAGGCGGAAATCTCGCGGTCCCCGTGACGTTCTCGCCCGCGGCTGCCGGCCAGGTTGACGGAACGCTGACCGTCAAGACCACGGACGGCGAGACCGTCCTCCTCGGCGTCCACGCCGTAGGTACGAAGGACGGCCTGGGCGCGACCCCGGCCCTGATCCAGTACACCGATGTGCCAACGAAGACAACTAGCCGGCGGACGATCAACATCGTCAACACCGGCACAACCGCCGTCAAGCTCACCCGCGTCACGCCACCAGTCAACGCGGCGCTGAAAGTGGATGCAGGCACGGCGCCGGTCGTGGGCCAGACGATCCAACCCCTCGGGTCAGTGCCGGTGTCCCTGACCTTCAGCCCCACCACGGCTAAGCCGGTGACCGACTCGCTGTCGGTCGTCAGCGACCGCGGTGGGGTGACCGTCAAGATTACCGCGACGGCCATCTCCGGAACAGCGCACCTGGAGTTGCCGCGCACTCTGGACTTTGGTGACGTCCCCGCCGGTACGTCGGTTACCCGGGTTTTTCCGATCAAGAACACCGGAAACATCCCGATGACCATAACGAAGGCGAAAGCGCCGCAGGGGGTCTTCTCCACGGCAACTCCCATTTCCGAGGGCTTAAAGATCCCTGCCGGTGAGACTGCCTACCAGACAGTGACCTTTGCGCCGTCGGCCGTTGGGCAAGCCGGGACGACTGAGACCTTTTACCTGGTCACCGCCGATGACGGCCAAGCCGCCCAGAAGGTCATGCTCACAGGGAGGGGCACCGACGACCCCATCGCCGCCTACGGGTGGAAGATCAATGCCGGCCGCCCGGGGACGATCCTGGGCCGGATGCTGACCTCCGAGTACGCCGTGGCGGGAGGGAAGTGCCAGGACTACAACGGGGGCATGATCTGCTGGTCAGCCAAGACCGGGGCCCATGCGGTGCTCGGTGAGATCAGCAAACGCTACAGGGCCGCCGGCGGTCCGGCCGGCATCCTGGGCTTCCCTATTTCCGACCAGAAAGCTTCACCGGACAAAGTGGGTCGCTACAGTGACTTCGCCGGCTCGGGCGGATCTTCGATCTACTACTCCCCGACCACCGGAGCGCATTTTGTCCTGGGCTCGATCCGGTCCAAATGGATGGCACTGGGTGCGGAGACCGGGCCGCTGGGGTATCCAATCACGGATGAGAAGCGCGCGCCCGACGGGAGGGGACGGTACAACCACTTTTCCGGTGCCGGCGGGGCATCGATCTACTGGACGCCAACTACGAAGGCGCACTCGGTGACAGGGGCGGTCCGAACCAAGTGGGCGTCGCTGGGCTGGGAGACGGGCCTGGGCTATCCGACCACCGACACGACGACTTCGGCCGACAAGGTAGGGAAGTACAACCACTTCTCAGGCCAAGATGGAAGCTCGATCTTCTGGTCACCTATGACCGGCGCGCACTCCGTCATGGGTTCAATACGAGCCAAGTGGGCGGCGCTGGGCTGGGAGACAGGTCCGCTGGGTTATCCGATCACGGATGAGAAGCGCGCGCCCGACGGGCGGGGGCGGTACAACCATTTCTCCGGAGCCGGTGGGGCATCGATCTACTGGTCGAACGGTACCGGGGCGCACTCGGTGTATGGTGCGATCCGTTCGAAGTGGGCGTCGCTCGGCTGGGAGACGAGTCGGCTGGGTTACCCCACGAGGGACTCGTACACGGTATCCGTCGGCCGGGCAACGGATTTTCAGCATGGACGGCTGACGTGGCATGCCGCTGCCAGGAAAGTCACCGGGTAGGGGAAGCCATCGTCGGATGGCAAAGGGCGCACGTGGATCGGGTGCGCGCGGCCCTTTGCTGCTTGCCGGATAACGGCCTTCAGAGGAGGATGATCGGCACATCCACGGGAGGTCCGCCATGACCCAGCTCGGCAAGTTTGAGAAGTACCTGATTGAGGAATTCTTCGACGATTATCGCGCCGGCGCCATGAGCCACCGCGCGTTCACCCTCTGGGTGGCATTCATTACGGGCAGCATGGCGGCGGCGGCCGCCGCCATGACGCTCGTGGGCTGCACGCCCGAAGAAGTTCCCCGCAGCAGGTACCTCGCCGGCGGGGTCGGTGCCGGGGGCAAAGAGTCCGCTGTCCGTCCCCGAGGGGGGCGGCGGGACTCACGACGGCGACGGTGCGGTTCCCTGCGGGCGGCACCGATATCAGCGGGTACCTTGCCCGGCCCGGGAACGGCGCTGCCGCCCCCGCGGTGTTGATCTGCCACGAGAACCGCGGCCTGACGCCGCACATCCAGGACGTGGCACGCCGTTACGCCAGGGCCGGGTACGCGGCGCTGGCCCTGGACCTGCTGTGCCGGGAGGGCGGGACAGCCGGCATGGACCCGGATGCCGTGCCGGGGGCGTTGACCCAGGCGGGCGTCCAGCGCCACGTCTCCGACTTCGCTGCCGCCTTCGATTACCTGAACGTCCAGGACTTTGTTGACCAGGGACGGATCGCCATGAACGGCTTCTGCTTTGGCGGCGGGATCACCTGGCAGGCGGCGACGGCAATCCCGGGGCTGAAGGCCACTTCGGCGTTCTATGGACCTTCACCTGACCTGGACAAGGTGCCGGCCATCATGGCGGCCGTTTTGGCGTCTACGCCGAGCTTGACCAGCGGATTACCGGTGCCAGGCCGGCACTCCGGGATGCGCTGGCCAAGACCACCGTGCCGCACGAACTGAAGGTTTATCCGGGCGTGGACCACGCGTTCCACAATGACACAGGGGAGCGGTACAACCAGGAGCTCGCACTCACCTATCGCGGCGGAGTCGTTCTCCGGGCAATCGGCATCTGGCTGACAGCTTTAGGAGACACACCTTAGGGGCCGGCCGTCACGGATACGGGACCCGGGCCTGCCGGGTGGTAGGCTAGTGGAACTTGATGTGCAGTGATGCCCACTTTTGATTTGGTTGACCGGCTTCGGTCCATCAGCCGGATCCCTGCCGGATTCCTTCGGGAATCCGCACGCAGGCAGTGGGATTTTTTCATGTGAGAGGCACATCCTGCGTCGATGAACGCGTTCCATTTGGTCCCGGCGGCCGCTTGCTGAAGTTTGGCAACAGCCCGGTTGATCACCTGACTTTTCTTCGGCGAACCCTTGAGCCAACCGGCATCGGGGGCCGATATCCGCACGGATACCGCCTGAAAGACTTTGAAACACATGACTACATTTGCTGCCCTCGGCACGCCCAAAGCACTTGCCGACACCCTGACCGCACAGGGGATCGTGGAGCCCTTCCCGATCCAGGTCAAGACCCTTCCCGACACCCTGTCCGGACGCGACGTCCTGGGCCGCGGCCGCACCGGCTCCGGCAAGACCATCGCATTCGCCATCCCGCTGGTGGCACGACTCGCCGCGCGCGAAGCCAAGCACTTCCGCAAGCCCGGCCGCCCGATGGGCCTGGTCCTGGCTCCCACCCGCGAGCTGGCCACGCAGATCAACGCGACCATCGAGCCGATGGCCAAGGCCATGGGCCTGACCACCACCGTGATCTACGGCGGCATCTCCCAGGCCCGCCAGGAAAAGGCACTGCGCGCCGGCGTCGACATCGTCATCGCCTGCCCGGGCCGCCTGGAGGACCTGATCCGCCAGCGCATCCTGACCCTCGAAGCCGTCGAGATCACCGTCCTGGACGAGGCCGACCACATGGCCGACCTTGGCTTCCTCCCGGTGGTCAAAAAGCTCATGGACATGACCCCCACCCAGGGCCAGCGCCTGCTGTTCTCCGCCACCCTGGACAACGGCGTGGACAAGATCGTCCAGCGCTACCTGTCCAACCCGCTGACCCACTCCGTGGACGACCCGCAGGCCGCGGTGACCACCATGGAACACCACGTGCTGGTGGTCAACGACCAGACCGTCAAGAAGCAGCTGATCGTCGAGCTCGCCTCCGGCGCCGGCCGCCGCGTGCTCTTCATGCGCACCAAGCACCACGCCCGCAAGCTGGCCAAGACCCTGACCGACGCCGGCATCCCCGCCGTCGATCTGCACGGCAACCTCTCGCAGAACGCCCGTGACCGCAACCTGGCCGAGTTCTCCTCCGGCGATGTCCGCGTCCTGGTGGCCACCGACGTCGCGGCCCGCGGCGTCCACGTCGACGACGTCGAACTGGTCATCCACGTGGATCCGCCCACGGAGCACAAGGCGTACCTGCACCGCTCAGGCCGTACGGCCCGCGCCGGTTCCGACGGCACCGTGGTCACGCTGACCCTGCCCGAGCAGCAGTCCGACGTCAAGAAGCTGATGAAGGCCGCCGGCGTCGAGGTCAACTTCGAGCGCGTCACCGCCAACTCCCCGCTGGTTGCTGAACTGGTCGGCGAAATGGCCGACAAGATCGATCCCCGCACCCGTGCCGCCCTGCTGGCCGCCAAAGCCGCCCAGCACGGTGGCGGCACCTCCACCGGTGCCAACGCCGAGCGCAAGCGCGCCCGCCGCACCACCCAGGCTGCACCCACCGCGGGTGGCCGTGGTGGCCGTGGCGGACGCGGACGGGTGTCCGCCGAGGCGCCGCGGACCGACCTGCCGCGCGCCGAGCGCCGCGCCGTCGCCTACGAAGGCAAGGCTGCTGCCCGCAACGCCGCCGACCGTGTCGCCGAGCAGAACCAGGACCGCGCAGATGCCGAGCGCGCCGAACGCCGGAATGCGCGTGGCCGCGGCCGCACCACCGCCTATGCGCACCACAACGATGTTCCGGCCGCCGGCGGCCGTGCCGCAGCCGGCCGCGGTTCGGACGGACGCGCCGCAGACGGACGCAGCGACGCCCGGGGCGCTTCGGCTCCCCGCAGCGGAGCACCCCGCACAGGTGGCGCTCCCCGCACCGGCAATTCGACCGGCGGCCAGCGCAGCGGACGCCCGGCAACCGGCCAGCGTGCAGCTGCCGGCACCAAGTCCGCCGGCAGCAAATCCGGAGGCAGCGCGGCTGTCTGGTCCTCCAACACCGGTGGCACCTCGGGCGGATCCTACGCCGGCGGCGGCAACGGCCGTTCCGGTGAAGGACGTCCGGCCCGCGGCTCCGGCCCCCGCCGCGCGTCGGCTCCGGCCTCGAACGAACGCCGCAGCCGCTAAGGTTCCGGTTCTCAGCTACGCAAACTAGCTGGCGCTGCACAAACGGACGGCCGCTACGGGAATCCCCGTAGCGGCCGTCCGAAAGCGCAGCGGTTGTCCAAGAACGCCGCGAAAAGCTGAAGCTACCAGCCGCGGGCGCGCCACTCTTCCAGGTGCGGCCGTTCCGCGCCGAGGGTGGTGGGCTGGCCGTGTCCCGGGTGCACCACGGTGTCATCCGGATACACATCGAACAGCCGCTCGCTCACATCGGTGATCAGCTGGGCAAAGCGCGCCGGATTCTTCTGTGTGTTGCCTACCCCGCCGGGGAAAAGCGAGTCGCCGGAAAAGATGTGGGCCGGGCCTTCGGGGTCCTGGTACACAAGGGCGATCGAACCCGGTGTGTGGCCGCGCAGATGTACAGCCGTCACGTCGAAGCCGTCGAAGTTGCCGACGTCCCCGTGATCCAGCAGTACATCCACCGGCACCGGCAGCTCCGGGGCATCCTCTGTCCCGGCCGCCGTTTTCACACCGGTGGCTTCCACCAGGCCCGGCAGCGCCCGGACATGGTCCCAGTGCTGGTGGGTGGTGGCAACCAGCGCCAGCTTCGGCGTCGCGGAAGTATCCGCGGCGGCGTCCGCGAGCAGCCCCTGGATGGCGGCCAGATCATCGGCCGCATCGATCAGGAGCTGCGCGCCGGAGGCCTTGGCCGTGAGCAGGTAAACATTGTTGTCCATCTCGCCGACCGAAATCCGGCGGATGGTGATGTCACGTAAAGAGTGAATGAGCGAGTCCATGGGCATCAGTCTACGGAGCCGCTATTCACGGCCCTGGGACACCCAGTTGGGGTCCGCGGCGCGGGAACCGACGACGGCGTCCGCGGCGGACTCGAGCGTCCTCAGTTGCGCTGCGGTGAAGTCGAGGGCCAGGGCGCCCAGGTTTTCGTCGATCCGGTCCGCCTTGCGGGTGCCGGGAATGGGGACCACGGGCAGTCCCAGCTGGCGGCCCTGCGCAAGCAGCCAGGCCAGCGCCACCTGGGCAGGAGTTGCAGCCTGCCCGGCAACGCTCAGTTCCGCAGCGACCGCCTGCACGGCCGCCACCACGCCCTTGTTGGCGCTGGCAGCGTCCGCGGCGAAACGCGGGATGTTGCGGCGGAAGTCGTTGCTGCCCAGCGTCGAGGCGTCCACGGTGCCGGTGAGGAATCCCCGGCCCAGCGGCGAATACGGCACAAAGCCCACCCCGAGTTCGGCGGCGGCGGGCACTACGTTGCGTTCCACGTCGCGGCTCCAGATGGACCATTCGCTCTGGACCGCGGCGATCGGGTGGACGCGGCTGGCCTCGCGCAGCTCCTCGGCCGTCACCTCTGACAGGCCCAGATGCCGCACCTTGCCGGCCTGTACCAGCCCCGCCATGGCCTCCACGGTTTCCACTATCGGAACGCGGAGGTCACGGCGGTGCAGGTAGTACAGGTCAATGGTGTCGGTGCCCAGCCGTTGCAGGCTGCGGTCCACGGCCTGCCGCACGTAGCCGGCGTCGCCGCGGATGTCCGTGTAGCCGGCCGACGGTGTGCCCACGAGGCCGAACTTGGTGGCCAGCTGGACTTCGCCGCGGCGTTCCTTGAGCAGACGCGCGATCAGCTCCTCGTTGCTGCCGCCGCCGTAAATGTCCGCCGTGTCGATGAAGCTGACGCCGGCGTCCACCGCGTGATGCAGGGTCCGCAGGGCCTCGGCCGGGTCCACCTCGCCGTAGACAGGGGTCAGGGCCATGCCGCCGAACCCCAGGGGGCTGACCATCAGGCCGTCGCCGAGCCGGACTGTTGCTGCCGTCATCTTGGTCTCCATTCGCGCACTGAATAGTTCCGTAGGACTTCCGTCACTGCCAAGAACCCCGGGATGCGCGCGGCTATTCCGGCAGCTATTCCGGCCCTGCTATCGGCCGGGCAGACGATTCTCCCCACCTTTGACCCTTGCGCGGCCGGCACAACGGCGCGCCGCAGGGGACACGCCGTCGTACTGCCCTAAACGTGGGGAATTTCCGCAGGGGAGGCCGGCCGGACAGCGCCTTGTGCCGGTTCCTCTGAGTCCGCCGTTGGCGGGAGGAGCTTCAGGCCCGCCGCGCATCCGACGATTCCGGCGATGAACAGCAGCTTGAGCGGACTGGCCGGTTCGACGCCGGTGGCCATCGCCCAGCCGACCGTCAGTGCAGCGCCGATCCCCACCCAGATGGCGTAGGCGGTGCCGAGCGGAATGCGCTTCACGGCCAAGCCGAGCCCCACCATGCTGAGGGTGGCCGTCACGGCGAACACGAGGGTCGGCAACGGGCGGGAGAACCCGTCGGACAGGCCCAGTGCCGTGGCCCAGACCGCCTCCAGCACAGCGGAAGCGAGCAGAATCATCCATGACATTGCAGCTGGTTTCACCATGGTCACGCCACCAGCTTCAGGCCGGCGACGCTCGCGGCAATCCCGCTAAGAAGCAGGATCCGTGCCGCCGTCGGGCGCTCAACCTTGGCGGCCATCGCGTAGCCGGACGTCAGGACGACGCCGACCCCCACCCACACGGCGTAGGCCGTTCCGGTAGGGATGGACTGCATGGCGACGGCGAGCCCGCCGGTGCTGGCGAGGACGGAAACGAGGAAAACGAGGGCCGGGACCAGCCGGCGGCGGCCCCTGGCCTGGGCGGTCCGGTGCAGGGCGGCGGCCCAAACGGCCTCCAGCGCCCCGGAAAGAATGAGTATTAGCCACGACATGACAGCTCCTGTGGCCAGTCTTGTCGCGTGCCGGGTACTGAACCGTCGTCCGGAGGCCCGGAAGAGGGGCCCTGGCCTCCAAGTCTAGCAAATCGGCATCAGAGCCCGACGGCGTCGCTGCAAAGAGTGAACGTGCGCCCCACGGGGTACTGCGCGCACGGCTCGTTCGGCGCGGTAAGGTCGCCGGCGTCGATATCGTATGCCGCCGACACGATGGCCCGGCCGTCGGCATTGGCCAGGGTGGCCCGGCCGCCGAGCCGCCGCAGCGCCGCCATGGCTCCGCGTTCCAGGCGCTGAACTGTCACGTCGATGCCCACGATTCCCGCGACCGGGCCGTCCGGGCGGGTAAACACCGGGTGCGTGAAGGTCAGGACGTACTCGTCGGTGCAGAGGAAATCCACGTAGGGCCCGGTGACGTGGGCCCGTCCTGTTTCCACGGGGATCCGGAACCACTCGGCCTTGACGTAGCGGCTGATGGAGTTGGGACTGAAGTTGGCCAGCGCGTCGACGTGCTCCAGATCCGGGCCCTGCCACCAGGCGATGTAGCTGCGCCCGGGCCCGAGCAACCCGGCGTTGGCGATGAACCCCGCTCCGGCCGCGTAGCCGCCGGGCAGCTGCACCAGTTCCTCGACCACCGGACGGATGAGCTTGTCCACGGCCGTGCCGGTGACTTTGCCGGACATGGCGGCCAGGGCGGCCCCGGTGTCAGCGGCCCACTCCGTCAGGCAGTGCTCGATGCCGGCGATGGTGGCGTCGAGTTCGGCTGCGGCCAGCTGGGCCGCCTTCTCAACAGCGCCGGGTTCGGCCGGCGCTGCCATGGACGCTGCGGTGGGGCCTGCGGTGGAGGTGGTTTCGGACATCGGTGCTGCCTTAGCTCGAAGGTGCCGGACATTTGCGGTCAAAGATGGCCACGATCGTGGCTCCGGGATGCGGGTGCGGTCAATAGCTCTTGGCCTGCTCGGTCAGCAGCCAGTCGGTGGTGGCGGAGATGAGGGCCTTGACCCCCGTTTCGGCGGCCCCGGGGTCGTGGGTCTCGATGGCGGCCGCCACGTCCCCGAGGATCACGGCGGTGCGTCCGCGGTAGCCGGTGTCGGCGCAGGGCAGCAGCGTGAGGGTGCCGAGATCTGCCTGCAGCCGGATGAGCTCCCGGGCAAGCCGGGCCGAGCGGGCAATGGCCGCGACTTCCAGCAGGAACTCCGAGAGGGCCAGACGCCAGCTCAGGGAGTCATCGTCCGCTGCGGGGATGAATGAGCGCAGCGTGGCGATGTCGGCGGCGTCGGAGCGGCGGGCCGCCACGCCCGCGCAGGCCGCGGCGATCGCCTGGTAATGCAGCGCGAGGTCCCTGATCTGCAGCCGGCTCAGCTCATGCAGTTGCGCCAGGGCCCGTTCCCGGGAGGGCAGCACGTCGTCGGCGATGAAGCTTCCGCCGCTGCGGCCGCGCGCGGTCCGGATGATTCCCGAGGCGCGCAGCTGGGAGAGTGCCTCCCGTGCCGTTACCGCGGACACTCCAAGGGCCGCGGCCAGCTCGGTTTCGTTCGGCAGCCGCTGGCCGCTGGTGAGCAGCCCGGTCTCCACGGCCTGTTCGATCCGGCCGCACACTTCATCCACAAGCCCGCGTGATTTGATCGGCGTGAACACCGCCGCCAGGCTCCGGGAGGCGCCCGTGGGCGACAACACCATTCGGGCCTCCCTTCCCTCCGGCGGTATCCGCCCCGCCCCGGCCGTGCATCCCTGCGGCTTCCGCGGTGCCGCCGCGCGTCGCCCGGGCTGATGACATCCTAATCCGGGCTTTGCCGGAGGGTCTATACACAAAACCTATGGAGTAATAGCATTTGGCCCAGCAGCCCAGTGCGGACTGGATCACATTCGGTTGCGTGGTTCCTGTGGACGATCCGGCAACGGAGTAAGGCGCACCCCATGACCGAAACACTGGCCGCCGGCACCTCGACCGGAAAGGAAGAGGTTCCGGCGATCCGTCTGCGTAAGCTCACCAAGGTCTTCGGGGACACCGTCGCGGTAAATGGCGTGGACCTGGACATCCGCCACGGGGAATTCTTCTCCATGCTTGGCCCGTCCGGCTCCGGCAAGACGACGGTCCTGCGCCTGATCGCCGGCTTCGAGCTGCCGACGTCCGGGAGTATCGAACTCGAGGGCAAGGACGTCACGGCCATGGCGCCCTTCCAGCGGGACGTCAACACCGTATTTCAGGACTACGCGCTGTTCCCGCACATGTCCCTGGTGGACAACGTCGCCTATGGGCTGCGGGTGCGCGGTATGCCCGGGAAGCAGCGGCGGGAGCGGGCCAGGGAAGCCTTGGACCGCGTCCAGCTCGAGAAGTTCCTCGGCCGCAAACCCGCCCAGCTCTCCGGCGGCCAGCGGCAGCGCGTTGCCCTGGCCCGCGCGCTGGTGGTCGAGCCCAAGGTCCTCCTCCTGGACGAGCCGCTCGGTGCCCTGGACCTCAAGCTCCGGCAGCAGATGCAGGTCGAACTCAAGGAACTGCAGCGCTCGCTGGGTATCACCTTCATCTTCGTCACCCACGACCAGGAGGAGGCCCTGACCATGAGCGACAGGATCGGCGTGTTCAACAACGGCGGCATCGAACAGATCGGCACCGCGCACGAAATCTACGAGCGCCCGGGCGGCATCTTCGTGGCCAACTTCGTCGGCACCTCCAACATATTCGACGCCGGCCAGGCCCAGACGATCTATGGCCGGCCGGAGCCGCTGTGCATCCGTCCCGAGCGGCTGCGCGTCGCCTGGGCCGGCGAACCGGAGCGCCGTTCCGGCACCACCTCCCGGCCCGGGACAGTGACGTCGTTCGTTTACGTCGGGCACGCTACCCAGGTGCGGGTGCAGCTCGACGGCGGACCCGCCGTCGTCGCGCTCGTTCCGGAAAAGCTGCCCGGCAGCGACACCGATCTGGTAAACGGGCCCGTCACAGTCAGCTGGGACGACGACGCCGTCGTTTGGCTTCCGGTCCCCGGCACTACCTGACGCCGGGCCATGCCGGGCGGGGTTGCCGTCCGTGCCGCGGCGCAGCGTTCCAGTCCAGAGTTTTTCTCCACAGCGAAAGGTACGGATCATGGCACCAAGAACTAAGGCCTCCCTCGTAGTCGGGGTGGTTGCGGCCGCAGCCCTCGCGCTGTCGGCCTGCGGAACCAGCGGCGGATCGGGTTCTGCACAGTCGGCGCAGCCGGTCAAAACCGAGATCGGCACCGGTGAAGGCCAGGTGTCCATCCTCGGATGGCCCGGCTACGTCGAGGATGGCAGCAACGACCCGGCCGTCGACTGGGTGCATCCGTTCGAACAGGAAACCCAGTGCAAGGTCAGCTTCAAGCCGTTCGGCACCTCGGACGAGGCCGTGACGCTCATGCGCACGGGACAGTACGACGTTATCTCGGCCTCCGGGGATGCGTCGCTGCGCCTGATCGCCGGCCAGGACGTGCAACCGGTCAACATGAGCCTGCTGAAGAACTACCCGGACATCTACCCGTTCCTGAAGGACAAAGCCTGGAACACCGTCAACGGCGTCAACTACGGAATGCCCCACGGCTGGGGCGCCAACCTGCTGATGTACTCCACGGACAAGGTCGCCCCGGCGCCCGCCTCCTGGAGCGCTGTGTTTGACGACGCCGCCAAGAACACCGGCAAGGTCACGGCCTACGACTCGCCCATCTACATCGCCGATGCCGCCATGTACCTCATGGCCCATAAGCCGGACCTCGGCATCAAGAACCCCTATGCCCTCGACAAGGACCAGCTGGCCGCGGCCGTCGACCTGCTCAAGCAGCAGCGCACCCACATCGGCGAGTACTGGAGCGACGTCGTCAAGGAGGTCCAGGCCTTTACGTCCGGGAGCACCGTGGTTGGCACCACCTGGCAGGTGGGGGCCAACATCGCGACGGCAGACGGCGCCAAGGTCGCAACCCTGGTCCCGGACGAGGGCGCCACCGGCTGGTCGGACACCTGGATGATCGGCTCCAAGACCAAGAACCCGAACTGCGCCTACAAGTGGCTCGACTACATCGCCAGCCCCAAGCCGAACGCCCAGGTGGCGGAGTACTTTGGCGAATCGCCGGCCAACGCGAAAGCCTGCGAGCTGACCAAGGATCCCAACCACTGCCAGACGTACCATTCAGGTGATGCGGCCTACGCCGACAGGATCTGGTTCTGGACCACACCGGTGGCCGAGTGCCTCGATGGCCGCAAGGACGTCAAGTGCACCGACTATTCGGAATGGACCAAGGCCTGGACGGAAATCAAGGGCTGATTCCGGCTCCGCCGCACCAAACCCTTACGAACGAGCCGGCCCCGGGGGCCGGCAGAGATTAAGGCGAGATGGCACTTCATACGCAACAGCTGCCGCCCGGGGCGCCCGGTGCTGCCGGGGCCGTGCCACGGGCGAAAACCAACGCCTTTTCGGCGTTGCTGCACCGCTCGCCCCGGCTGAGGCTGGCGGCCCTGCTCACCGCCCCGGCGGGCTGGCTGGTGCTGGTGTACATCGCCGCTTTGGCGGCACTGCTCATCACCGCGTTCTGGACCGTGGATACCTTCACCGGGGAGGTGTCCACGGTCTGGACCACGGAAAACATCGTCACCGTCCTGACCGATCCGGTGTATCAGCGGATCACCCTGCGGACATTGTGGATCGCCGTGGCGGTCACCGTGATTGACATGATCCTGGCACTGCCCATCGCCTTCTTCATCGCCAAGGTCGCTCCCGCCCGCTGGGAGAAACTGCTCGTGGTGGCCGTGCTCATGCCGCTGTGGGCAAGCTACCTGGTCAAGGCCTACGCCTGGCGGAATGTGCTGTCCGAGGGTGGGCTGCTGGAGTGGCTGGGGACCCCAATCGGCCTGTCCTCGCCGGGCTACGGCGAAACCGCCGTCATCCTGACCCTGTCCTACATCTGGCTGCCGTACATGATCCTGCCGATCTACGCGGGCTTTGACCGGGTGCCCGACTCCCTGCTGGAGGCCTCCGGGGATCTGGGCGCGAAGCCGCTCACCACCATGCGCCTGGTCATGCTTCCGCTGCTGGTCCCCTCCATCATCGCGGGCACGATCTTCACGTTCTCCCTGTCGCTGGGCGACTACATCACTGCGCAGATCGTCGGCGGGACCACCCAGATGCTGGGCACCGTGATTTACGCCAACGTCGGAGCGGCCAACAATCTGCCGTTCGCCGCCGCGGTATCGCTGGTGCCGATCGCCATCATCATGTTCTACCTTTTCGTCGTCCGCCGCACCGGCGCCCTGAACAGCCTGTAGTGCGAGGAGCATCATGAGACTTTCCCGTAGCGCCAAGGTGGTCCTGGGCATTGTCACGGCGCTGGTGTTTTTGTTCATCTACACACCGCTGCTGCTGGTGGTGGTGAACTCGTTCAACGCAGACCGGACTTTCGGCTGGCCGCCCAAGGGCTTCACGCTGGAATGGTGGGGCAAGGCCTTTGACTCGCCCGGCGTCAGGGAGGCCGTCGTGTCCTCCCTGTGGGTGGCAGTCGTATCGACCATCATTTCGCTGGTGCTGGGGACGCTGCTGGCGATCTCATTGCAGCGCTATGAGTTCTTCGGCCGTGACGTCATCAACCTCCTGGTCATCCTGCCCATCGCGTTGCCCGGGGTTGTCACGGGCATCGCGCTGAACAACATGTTCACCACGATCCTGGGCGTCCCGCTGAGCCTGTGGACGGTGGTGATCGCCCACGCCACGTTCTGCATGGTGACGGTGTTCAATAACGCCATTGCTCGGCTCCGCCGCACCAGCGCCGGCCTCGAGGAAGCCTCCGCCGACCTCGGCGCCGGTGTTTTCACCACATTTGGCCTGGTGACCTTCCCGCAGCTCCGCTCCGCCCTGCTGGCCGGCGGCCTGCTGGCCTTCGCGCTGAGCTTCGACGAGATCATCGTTACCACGTTCACGATCGGGGCCGGCGAGACCACGCTGCCGATCTGGATCCTGCAGAACCTCTTCCGTCCGAACCAGGCGCCCGTGGTCAATGTCGTGGCGGTCGTGCTGATCGTGGTCTCGATCGTCCCGATCTGGCTCGCGCAGCGGCTGTCCGGGGACTCGGTGCGTGTCGGCGGCGCCCGGGTGTAGGCGGACAGCGCTATACGGTGCCGGGTTCCGCAGGGTCGATCGAGATGACAGCCAGGAATCCGCGGCCCACGATTTCCGGCGTCGCGGTATCGGCGCCGACGACGGCGTCGTAACGGTTCAGCTCAAGTCGCTCCGGCTCCGGGGCGGCGACGGCGGCCGGCCCGACGGGAAGGCTGCCGGCAGTCCCGGGGCTGACGGTCCCCTGCCCCTGCAGGAGGATGCCGAGTTGGCCTGCGAACACCGGATGGGCACGCTTCTTGGACAGCTCGACGATCGAGGTGTAGCCCTTGAAGGCGCCGTTGCGGGTGATGACGTTCAGATCCCGGATGTCGCCGGTGGGCAGTGCCCCCGCCGAGTCCGCGTCGCCGGAGAACCGGAACGGCCGGTACTTCTCCAGCGGATGTTCGGCCCCGTCCACGCTCAGCAGCAGCAAGTCGCCGTCAATCACTGTCAGTACACGGTCCATCCCGGCGTACGCGGAGAAGGGGCCCGCCTTGGAGACTTCGGCAATGCTGACGCGCCAGTCCCAGGCGCTGTCCTGCCCTGTATCTTGCGGGGCGGTCCGCAGGGACGGGGTCCTTGGATGGCGCGCCACTTCGCGCGTCACCCCGCCGCCGTTGCGCCAGGGGTGGGCTTTGAGCTCGGCATAGCGGATGATCTCCATGGCCTCAGCCTATCGGCCCGTTTCCGGGGACGGCGCTCGCGCCGACGCGCCGGGACGCCGGCGGGGACTGCGCACGCCCGTGCCGACGCAAAGTCGGCGGCCGGGGCCCGGCCTTGCTAACGTCGGAGGCAGGAAGCGCCCAGAAGGAGCCCGAATGTTTGTCAAAGTGTGCGGCCTGAGCACCCCGGATGCGGTCCGCCTCGCGGCAGGCGCCGGCGCGGACGCCGTCGGCTTCGTCCTGACCCGCAGCCCCCGGGAGGTCACGCCGGAACAGGTCAGGAACCTCCTCGCCCACGTCCCGGACGGGGTGCCCGCGGTGGGGGTGTTCCGGCACGAACCGGCCGCCGACGCCGTCGCCCTCGCCCGTGAGGCTGGCCTGGTCTGGGTCCAGCTCCACGGCGACCGCTCACCCGCCGACGTCCGGACAGTGCACGACGCCGGGATGAAACTGATCAGGGCCGTCACCATGGCCGCCGCGCCGGAGGCCTTCAGCGACTGGGACGAGGATTTGCTCCTGATCGACGCCGCCGTGCCAGGCTCAGGCGAGGCCTGGGACTACGGCTCGGTCCGGGCCAAGGCCCTGACCGGACGCAAGTGGCTGCTCGCCGGCGGTCTCGATCCCGCCAACGTGGCCCGGGCAGCGGCGGAGGCCGGGGCGTGGGGTGTCGATGTGTCCTCCGGCGTCGAGTCGGCGCGCGGCATCAAGGACTTGGCCAAGATCGGGGATTTCGTGCGGGCGGCCAAGGCGCCTGAATGAGGCTGGGCCGCCCGCGGACCATCTGAGGGGCTAGGAGCGTTTGATGACGACGTCATCGATGTATTCGTCGCCCTTTTGCCGGTTGTGCTCGGCCCCGAGCTGTACTTTGCTTAGGCTGCTCCCGAGCATTTGGACGCTCGAGCTGCTGTAGCGCTGCACGCCGTCGAACCATACCTGGATTGTTGACGAATTGCCGTTGGCGGTCACCCGCATGGACACATGGTGCCAGGCGCTCAGAGAGATGCTGCTGGAGATCAGCTTCGTGTAGACAAAGCTGCCACTCGGTGACGTGACCCGGAGCCACAGCTGCCCGTTGCTGTTGTAGCGGTAGATGTCCGCGACTCGGGTGGAGCCGGAGAAGAAACGGAAGTACGGGACGTCATTGCCGGAAACGCCGGCAACAGTGATATTGAACCAGCCGTCTGCGTACGAGGTCTTGGTCCCCGAGGAAAACGAAGGCGAGGAGAGGTTTGCGAGCGAGCCGGAATCGGTGGTCACGTGCAGCTTGGTCGCATGCGTCCCGGTGTGGGGCCGCGAAGTGGACATCGTTGCGGTGCCGGTGCCGGACACTTTGGGGACGAGGCCGCAAAAGCCGCCCGCCTCAAAACTGGTGGCGAGCACAACGGTGCCCGGATAGGAATTTGTCGGTGCCGGGCTGCAGGTTGCGGCGGTGGCAGCCTGGGCGGAACCGAAGACAAGGGAACCGGCTACGAGCATTCCGAGCGTCCCAACCATGCTGAGTGTTCTAAGTTTTCTCATTGAAAATACTTTCCGTGATTGGTTCGACTTGTTGGTGTCCGCCCGGTGCCGCGGCCCCGGGCGGACGGTTTCTGTCATGCCAGCTGCGCCAGATGCACCAATTGCATGACCACCGCGACGCCGACTATGGCCAGCAGGGCTGCCGTGGTGATCACCACGGCGCGCGGGAGTGCCTTGTCCGGCTGCAACACGCGAAGCACATCGCAGCTCACGAGGGCCGTCATGGTGGCCAGTCCTGTCAGGAAGATGATCATTTCGCACGCACCAGGGCACGCTTTGGCCGCTTGAGCTCAAGACCCAGGAATACGAGGGTCAGGGCCGACAGGAGGCATACGGCCGCCGGCGGTGACCAGAGACGTGCGTAGATCATCGCCGTCGCCACGAGGGTGGACATCGCGAGGCTGAAGGCGATTGCGATGGCGATGCTGAGGGGAAGCGCACCAGTTGCCTGGGCTGAGCGCGGGGGGTCGAAGCGGAGGAGCAGCACCAGCGCCGTTCCAGGCCCGGCCAGCATCAGCAGGCCTATCACCGCCAGGCGCAGGCCCTCGGGGCCGACAAACGAGAGCGGTATGGCTGCTACGGCGACGGCTGCCGTCGCATAGCTCACGTAGCTGCGTTCAGTTGCCATTGCTAACTCCTTCGATGTGAAAAATCACGCC
This sequence comes from Arthrobacter sp. 01T425, assembly GCF_056398725.1. Lineage (NCBI taxonomy): Bacteria > Bacillati > Actinomycetota > Actinomycetes > Micrococcales > Micrococcaceae > Arthrobacter > Arthrobacter sp. 01T425. The sequence goes on from NZ_JBFTPY010000005.1 coordinate 168,919, forward strand.
GCCTGCGTTTTCAAAAACCTTTGTCCAGCCCGGACTCGTGGCGCATGTGGCGGTAAAACGTTGAAGGTCGCCGGTGGGAGTCGAACCGCGAAGTTCGGCTGCCTCCTGCTGGCTTTCGGTAACGATGAGGTACGCGCCCGCTTTGTGGGCGATCTGGTTGGCCGCGTCACAACTGAGCGGCGCGGCGTTGGGAATGGGCTCGGCAGCAACGAGCGCCCGGTAGTCGTAGTCCGCGTAGTGCTGGTATCTCCACGGGGTGTTGCGAACTGCCTCAATGAGGACGGAACCGGTGGGCGCTGTCGCATAGAGGTGGTTCACTAAGGCGATTTCGTCGTCGTTGAAGCTTTCCATGCCGTCATTTCCGTAACGGGAGACGACAGTGGCTGTAGCGAGCACCGCGCCCATCAGCAGCAGCGCAAGGGCCCGGCGCAGGCTCAGCCCCGCGGCACTGTCTGACATCAGTGGCAGCACCGCCAGGCAGACGGCGAACGGAAGGCTGAAGAGATACAGGCGCAGAAGCAGTTCACCGCCATAGGGCTGGAGGGGAATGAGGACCAGCGGCGCCAGCGCCGCGGCCGCGGCCGCCAGCCACGGTGCCTTCCGCCGGTAGCCCACTATGGCGCCGGCAACGGCGAGCACCCAGACCAGCGCAACCTCGGCCATGCGCGTGTAGACCACGAACATGTGGGCGTCGCTGCCTGAGACCCTGCTGCTCAGCGCGCCGAGGCTGTTCGCACCGATGTCACCGAGCGAGCCGAGCAGCTGGCCGAAATGCCCCTCCACGAATGTGGAAGCCGCAAAGAGCAGCCAGCCGACGGGCAGGACCACGGCCAGGGCCGGCAAGAAGCGCAGCCGGAGACGTCCGGTCAGCAGGAGCGCGGCCAGGATGGGGATCGCGGCGAAGGGGCTGAGCTGGTGTGAAGCCGTCATGGCAAGCAGGATCAGTGCGCAGACCACCACGAGAATCGCCGTGTCCGCCCGGTGCGGTTCCGCGGCGCCATACCGCGGGACCGAGCTGTCCAGTTTGCTGACACTGCGGGCAAGCCACCGGGAGAAGCGGGTGCGCTCCGTTGGCCAGGCCCAACCGCCGAAGACGCTGAGCAGGCAGGCAATCAGTGTGAGCAGGAGGAGGAACGAATAGGCCTGTGGTGACAGGTAGTCCTGTCCAATCCAGCTGGCCACGTAAAAGATCCAGACAGCCGCCCAGGCCTGGCGCGGATTTGCCGTCAACCGCCGGGCCAGGGCCAGCAGTGGTGCGAGCAGGAGGATGTTGATGCCCACCGGCGCCCACGTTGCGATCCCGAAAAGATCCTTGGCGCCCGTCGCCCCGGAGAGCATTCCCAGCACGTTGAAGAATCCTGGCCAGTTGAAGTAGGCGTCCAGGGTCGGATCCAGCTGGCCCGATTGGCTAATGGTGTCCGCAATGCCCAGATGCCGGAAGCTGGCCTCGAGCCGGGGCAGGCCATGAATGATGGGGTCAGCACCGTCGAGGAGAACCACTGTGACCAGGAGCTGCCAGGTCAGAAGCGCCGGAACCAGACGGCGGAGGCTCAGCGACGCAACAAATCCGGCGAGGCTGAGCGCGAGCGCAACGAAATAGGCCGGCGGGAGGGCATCAATCAGCCCGGCCCCGCCGATCTGAAAAGGATTGACCTGGTTCATGCTCCACACGCCGAGGGCGAGCGCGGCCGCGGCTGCCGCGGCCAGGGCACCGATGTGCCACGACGGCGTGAGTCCGAGGTTGCGGTGGGTGGGCGGCTTAGCACCGCCGACGTGCGCATGCGCCTCATGCCGGTGGGCGGTGCCCACAGGGAGGCTTGTTGCCGTTTCGTGTGTCATCATTTCTCGATTCAGGTCGGCTGGTGGCGCGCCGCTGAAGGAATCTCGCCTGCGGTGGAGGCGGGCTTCATCCGGGTCAGGGTGATCAGGCGCCAGGTGGCCATCAGGCAAGCAGCCGCTTGGGCAACGGCCCATAGGACTGAGACCCCGGTGAGGCCATATTGCTGCGCCACTGCCGCGGCGGGTGCCACGACCAGGATGGCGGCCAGAGTGGCGACTATCGTGGATTCGAAAAGCCGCCCTTGGGCCCGGCACAGCCCGTAGTAGACCTGGGTCACGCAACTCAGGAGGAGTGCCGGGACGAGTACAGGAATGAGGACCCACGCGGACGCGTAATCCGGTCCGAGGAAGCCCAGAAGCAGGGGGCCGGCCAGCAGCAGTATCAGCCCGGCCACGAGAGTCAGCATAAAACTGGCCCGTAACGCTGAGGCGAGGAGGCCCGGCCGCGCCCGTGAACCCGCGAGGGCCGTTTGCAGGGTAAACCCGGCGGACTGCGGCACGAAGAACACTGCCGAGGCCATCATCCAGACCACATACCAGGCGGCAGTCGACGCCGGGCCCAGGGTAGCTGCCACGATGAGCGGGAGCAGGTAGCCGGGCGCGCGGTCGGCGAGCGTGAGGGCGTGGTTGGGAAGCCCCGGCTTCAGGAGATTGAGGGCCGGCCGAGGCCGGAAGCCGTGCTTCCAGTCCGGGGACACGTGGGCACGGGCGAGCTGGCGCAGCCCTACGAGGACACTGGCCAGGGCGCCGGCGGCAACGGCGCCCACAATCACCGCCAGGTCACGGAGCCCGGCGGCCAGCGCGGCGGCCAGGAAGAGGAGCTGGACGAGGGACTGTGCGAGGCTTCTGACCAGCGTGCGGTCGGCCCGTTCCTGGGCTACGCCCACGTGGTCCAGCTGGTAGGCGGTGGCGGCGAGCAGTGCCGTGGCCAGGAAAAGAATGGTGACCAGGGGGTCGGCCCAGGCCTCGCCCACGCCTGTGCCGAGCCACGAGGTGACGGCAACCAGCAGGCCAGCGCCCAGCAGGGAGCAGGTTGCCACGGTAAGCAGGCCGGTGGCGATGAGGCGCCGGCCGCCGTCAGTTTCCGCGGGCAGCAGCGTCAGCGTGGCAGGCCCGACGCCGAGCATCCCCAGTTGCACGGTCAGGAGCGCGGCTGCGACCACCGCGGACCCCAGGCCTATTTGCTCCGGCGGGAGCACGAGGGCCGCGAGTGCCCAGAACAGGAAGCCCGTCACCATGGGGGCAATCCTCGCGGCGGCCAGCCAGGCCGCGTTCCCGCCGACCGAGATCGGTTTGTGGGCCGGCCGCAGGAGCTCGCCGGCCATGGCGCGGTAGTTGTAGAGCAGGAAGCCCATCCAGTACGGCAGGAAGCGGGGTGCCCGGACCAGGGACATGCCGACCCCCCGCACGGTGGCCAGCAGTGGCAGCATCACGAGCCAGCCGGCGCGGCCCGTGTGCTTGCGGACGGTCCGGGCCATCCCGGCCCCGTCCTGGAGCCATTGGTCGCGGGCGTAGTCGAACGTGTCGTCAAACCGGTGCCTGACCACCACGGAGTCGGAGACGCCGAGCTTGAACCCGGCCTGCTCCAGCCGGATTCTCAGCTCCACATCCTCCCCGGAGCGGAAGTCGTCGTCGAACCCGACGTCGAGCAGCACGTCGCGGCGCATCAGCGTGGCGCTGACGCCAAACCACTTGCGCACCCGGCTGTGGTTGTGGTGCCAGGCCAGCGCAGCCCCCCAATAGCCGGGGCCGTCGGCTTCGCTGGCCAGCCCGAATTGCAGGCCGTCGTAGCCGCCGGCCGCGAATTCGGTCAGCAGCCGGGACAGGCTCTTCGGCGGAAGGACGACGTCGGCGTCGATCAGGGCGACAACGTCGCCGGTGGCACTGCGGGCGCCGAGCATCCGTGCGGCAGGCAGGCCGCGTCCTTCATCGGAGATGACAGTCGCCCCGCAGTCACGGGCGATTTCGACAGTGTCATCCGTCGAGCAGCCATCGACCACGATCATCTCGTACGGGTGTTGGCTGCGGATCGACTCCAGGCACTCGCCCAGCCAGGCTGCGGCATTGCGCGCCGGAACAACAACCGACACCTTCAGATCGCTCACGTGGCCTCGCCTCACTCATCCAGTTTTGAACGAACCAGATTCGCGATGAAGTCAGAGGCCTGGTCCGCTGACCAAGCGGCGGGAAGCCGGAGCAGCCAGCAGGGAACGTCCTCCAGGGCCCGGCGCACCACGGCCGCCTTCTGGCCAAAATGCTCCTCCAGCGGGACCAGGCTGGTGGCGCCGAGGGCCTCGACAAGGCGCCGCGAGACCATGGGCAGTTCCGAATGGAAGTTGCCGACGACCCGGGAGGTCATCCACTCGGCGCTGCGTGCTTCCAGCCGCGCGTCCGCGCCGTCGAAGCGCTCGAGGAAGATGGCCAGCTGTGCCGGCGCCGCGGACGAGATCCGTTGCGCCCCGAAAACATGCTCCGGCTGCACCATGCGGTGTTCGGGGGACCAGCGCCGGGTGAATGCGGCTGTTTTCGGATAGCGGACAATGACCGGATGGACCGCCGTGGCCAGATGGGCGACAGGAGTCGTCAGCCATCCGGGGGCCAGGGGCTTGCGGGTTCCCCGGAACATGTCCGGGTAGATGGCGCGGTGGTGGGGTTTGATGAACATCGGTTTGGCGTAGCCCATGAGCATTCCGCCGGCGCCCATGAAGGCCCAGTCGTCGGCCATGAACCGCACATCGGGCATGGCCACCAGCTTCGCCACCGTACTGGTCTTTCCAACACCTCCCCAGGCCGGCAGGAGAACCCCGGAGCCGCGGAAGTCCACCACGGCAGCATGGATCATTGCCGTCTCCTCCTGGACACACAGCCGGTCCAGCAGCGGAATCACAGAGGTCAGGAGCTCACCGGCGCCTTCGATCCGGTACCCGTCCTTTGTTTCGATGATCTGGACGCGGTCCGCCGGAATATAGAGGGACTCCCCGGTGAACCGGTAGGCATCCTCCGCGTGCGACTGGCTGGAAACCGGCGATATCCTGGCGCCGATGGTGATCCGCCGCGGCGCGGTGGAATTCCCCAGGAACGGGGCGAGCATATCGCGCAGTTGCGGTTCCCCTGGTGTGCCCGCCTCCACGTCGATGCCCACGATCCCGTGGACATCGAAGGAGGCTCCGGCAGAGGCGCCAATGGGCTGTTTCACGTCGCGCTCAGGTTGGCTCATGATCCAAGCTTTCTGGGGTCGGGTTCCTGCGGTCAGGTGGTTCCGGGTGCAGGGCCTGCACCCGGCGGTCTACGGGGAAGGGCGCAGCGCGGTTCATTTGACTTCCCGCCACGGCTCTTCCGGCGTCACAACAGCCGCTTTGACCGGCGACGGCGCCGGAGGCAGCCGGCGGCCGCGCACATAGCCGGTCGCGGTGGCCGCGAGCACGGCGATGATGGCCGCTGCCCGGCCGAGCCCGGCACGGTCCCCGCCGCCGAGCCAGCCGCGGATTCCGGCGAATACTGCACGAGGCAGGACCTGCCGGACATAGCGCCGTTCGGGACCAAGTGCCCGTTTGTGGCCGACCACCCTGCTGACCTGCGCCTTGGAAATCCCTTCGCCCCAGGAACGGGCCAGCATGTAGCGCAAGGTGCCGCGCTCGGCCGGAACGTGGTGGTGCACCAGGGCCGCGGGCTCATAGACCACCCGGGATCCGGGAGCTCCGATCACCGCGCGGATGCACAGTTCGGTCTCTTCGCAGCCCAGCGGGACGGCGTCCTGACGGCCCAGGGTTGTGTTGAAACCGCCGACCCGTTCCAGGACGCTGGCGCGGAAGGACATGTTCGCGCCAATGACGTTGCGGACCTCGGCGGCGACTTTGGGCATTCCCCGGTAAGTGCAGCCGACAATCCAGTCGAGCTCGTTGGCGAAGTAGCCCGGCCGTCCGGCTTCCCAGAGCGGTTCCACCCGGCCGCCGACCGCCAGAACGTCGGGATCGTCGTACATCGCCGCGAGCCGTTCGAGCCAGTCCGGCTCGGCTTCGGCGTCGTCATCGAGGAAGGCCACGATCTCGGCCTTAGCGATGCCTGCTCCGGTGTTGCGGGCGCCCGAGAGACCCTTGGGTCCGGCGTTCTCGATAATTACGGCATCCGGGACGGTAAAGATCAGGCGCTTGTACAAGTCCACGTTGTAGTCCACGACGACGATCGTCTGCTTGGGTGGGAAGGTCTGGGTGCGGACGGAGTCCAGGGCGCCGATCAGCTGGTCCCACCGGTCCTCCGAGTAGGAGCAAATGACCACGGATACTTCCGGAAGGCTGGAGTTCTCGGACATCCTATTCGCCTGCCCGTACGCCCAGGACGCTGCTGGGATCGGTGGGAACGTGCGGGAAGACCTCGTTGGGGTACTTGTACTTGACCCGACGCAGGGCCTCGGGGCGGGCGCCGGCGGTCGGGGCTTCCCAGCTCACGCGCTCGCGGGCCAGGGTGCGGAGGACCCGCCAGCCGTCCCGGAAGGTATGCAGGTTTGACTGCCCCGAGATGCGGGACAGTTCGTGGCTGGGCACCTCGGCAATGCGCAGGCCCGCCCTTGAGGCCCGCACAATCAGTTCAGTTTCGATCTCGAACCCGTCCGACTCCAGCTCCAGAATGTCAACGCATTCGCGGCGCAGGGCGATGTAGCCGTAGCAAAGGTCCGAGTAGTCGCTGTGGAGGACAGTGTTGGCGAGCCGGGTGAGCATCTTGTTTCCGCCGCTGCGCAGCCATGTGAGATCGTCTGAGCCGCCGCCCGTCACATAGCGGGAGCCTTTGACGAAGTCGTATTCGTGCTGGAGCGGAGTCACCAGCCAGCCGATCTCCTGGGGGTCCATACTGCCGTCCCCGTCGAGCATGACGATGATGTCGCCGGAGGCTGCGGCGAATCCGGCCCGCACGGCGTTTCCTTTGCCAGGGCGGGGCTCTGCCACCACCACGACGTCCAGGCGCAAGGCCCGGGCCACCTCCACTGTGCCGTCCAGGGAACGGCCGTCAACAATTACCACCTCATCCACATAGGAGGGCATACGCCGCAGCACCCACGGCAGGTTCATTGCCTCGTTCAAAGTGGGGATCACCACGCTGACCGAGGGATTTGCCGGCGGGGGCGTCGTTTGGGGGCGCACGTTCGGCTTGAGATTCGGGATGGACACTGGCCTCACCACTCAATGACGTATTCTGCTCGTCGCAACTACAGCGCTTTCCGACTCCTCCGACCGGAAAATAGACCCAATGCTTACGCTGTTCGGTTGTCGACAACTTAGTGATATACCCCAGGGTTAAAGTTTGGTTTCGCCACCTTGCATTAACCTTGGATTAACTGGAACTTTCAACCAAATTTGAGGCAAAACTGTTGATGGGCGGTTGCCTCCATGCGACACTGGCTCGATGCGGACACCCGTTCATTGGGGGCGCGTGCCGGCAGGACGCCGGCGTCTCCTGACCTTCAGGACCATGGCGGTTCCCGCCATGGTCCTGGTCATGGCCCTGGCGGCGTGCGGCACGGATGCCGCTCCACAGGGCGAGCGGCCGCTGTTCACGTCCATTTCGGCGTCGCCGGCGGCTCCGCCGACCGACGCCGGAACAGGAGGGGCACAGCCCGGGCTCCAGTCGGTGGCGCCGACCGAGCCGCCGGCAGGTGGCACCGCCACTGCCGCCCCTGCGACTGGGGGCGCGCCGGCGTCCCGGCCTGCCCGGACATCGGCACCGCCTCCGGACCGGACCACTGACACGGCCATGTCGGGGGATCTGCCCGGATGGAGGAACGTCTTTGTGGAGGACTTCTCCGGCGGTGACGTCCCCCTGGGCTCCTTTCCCGGGCCGCTTTACCGGGACCGGTGGAGTGCCGGATACAAAGACGGAACACCGGATACGGACGGACAGGTCAGCGGCGGAAAATCGGGCTACTATCCCTCGAAAGTCCTGAGCGTCAAAAACGGCGTTCTGGACTGGTTCATGCATTCGGAAAACGGTGTCTTCATGGGTGCCGCGCCCACGCCCAAATTTCCGAATGCCAGCAAAAATCCCCCGAGGGCCAACAGCATGCTGTACGGCCGCTACTCAGTCCGGTACAGGGGGGATGCCATGCCTGGCTTCAAGACGGCGTGGCTCCTGTGGCCGGATAGTGGCATCTGGCCGCGGGACGGGGAGATAGATTTCCCCGAAGGCGACCTCGGAGCAATCCTGACGGCAGCTGCCCATTTCATGTCTTTGGATCCAAAGCGCTTTGAACAGTTCTTTTCCAATAAAGTTTCCACAGACTGGCATGTTGCCACGACAGAGTGGACCCCCGGTCGCGTTGAGTTCTTCATTGACGGACGATCCATCGGCGCGAGCACAACGGACGTGCCCTCGACGCCCATGCATTTCATCCTGCAGACCGAATCCTGCCTGCCTCTGTGTCCGGCTCCGGAAACCCAGGGCCACGTCTACCTGGACTGGGTCAGCATCTGGGTGCCGGCCTGAGCCCTCTCGGGGCGCGTCCGACGGCTTACCGGCGGCCTACCCGCCGCCGCACACCTGAGCCCTAATGCCGCAGCAGATTACCGGCGGAGGGTGAAGGAATCCGAGAAGCTGTAGCCGTCGGCGGGAATGAACCGGGCGGCAAGTTCATCCGCCGTCGCCATGACGTCCAGGGTCCCAAAGGCCGGGTCCTGGTTCTTTCCGGATGTGCTGGCGAAGTAGCGCATCTCCGGGTCCTCGGATCGGACGTTGTAGAGTCCGACGCCGCCAACGCCGACGGTGGCGAACACGGTCCCCGAGCCCTGGGCCATGGCGTCATCGGTATCGGCCAGGCATGCGGAGGCGAAGGTCGCGGGAACGAGTTCCGCGCAGCCTCCGCCCGTGGCCAGTTGATGCGTCCGCTGATAGACGTGGTCGTGGCCGGACAGGACCAGGTCCACCTGCTTTTCGATCAGCATGTTCGTGAAGTCCTGCCCCGCCTGGCAGTCGTAGTTGCCGACGCTCAGGCACGGGGTATGCATGCCCACCACCGTCCAGGGGATGTTCTGCGATTTGGCCTCGTCGATGGCGTCCGCGGTCCAGCGCCAGCGTTCGCTGTCCCTTGAGTAGTCCAGCGGCTCCCCGCCCCGGAAATCGATGCCGGGGGAAACCATGATGAAGCGGACAACCGGATTCTGCTCGGGGACATCGAGGCGCCATTGGACGCCGTATTCGCCCTGGAGGCCGGGCATCCTGTTGGGCAGGCACTGGACATACTTCTCGATGTCGCCATCCCGGCCGTCACTCTCGTGGTTTCCGGTCACCAACTGGTACGGGAAGTTCTCGCCGAGACGGGCGGTGACCATGTCGCAGAACTCCTGTTCGTGCCCGGCCTTGTATGCGAAGTCGCCCAGAGCCAGGTTCAGGTGGGGCTTGAGGCCGGCAACGGCGTCGAGCACTTTCTTGGCGCCCGAGCCTACGCCGATGTCACCCTGGGCGGTGAAATGCACGGGCTCGCCGGCCGACGGCGCGGCAGACGACGACGGCGGCGCGGTGGACGGCGATGGGGGCGACGGCGCGGGGGACGACGGCGTGCCGGGGCTCGGGCGCGGTGCGGGTTCCGGCGGCCCGGGCTGGCAGGCGGAAAGCAACAGACCCAGGCTCAGCAAGCAAGCGCCGATACCCGCCTTGCCATGTTTCCCCAGGGACCTGGCCACGATTCCTCACATCATTTGGTTGATCAGGACTGTGTAAATAGTTCTGCGAAATTCGGTGATTGGCCGGCATTTATAGGCCAGAGTAACCCGGCCGTGGAGCGAAGGCCAGAGAACGCGTCCGGCCCCGGATCGCTGGACCCGCCGCCGGAAATCCCGCCGCCGCCGCGCGACGCCGACGCCCGCCGCCGCCGCCTGGCGTGTCGCGCGCCGCGTGTCCCGCGTCAGGGCCGGTGGGACCTAGCCCGGGACGGGCTTCCTCGTTAGCATGCAGAGTGGGGAATACCCCGACCGCCCCGGCGGGACAGGCCCGCCACCGCTCGAAGGAGACCGTTGTGACTCTGCCCGAAGGTTTGACCCCCGGAGTGTGGACATTGGACATGTCCCACAGCGAAATCGGTTTCAGCGTCCGCCACGCGGGCATCAGCAAGGTCCGCGGCCGGTTCAACGAGGCCTCCGCCGAGGCAAGGGTGCGCGAGTCGCTGGCGGACGCAAGCCTGCACGCCACGGTCAAGACCGCCAGCTTCGATTCGGGCGACGCCAACCGCGACGGCCACGTCCGCGGCCCGGACTTCTTCGACGTTGAGCAGTTCCCCGACATGACTTTTCGGGCCACCGGGATCCGGGGCGAGGGGGAAGACTATGTGCTGACCGGCGAGCTCACAATCCGTGGAGTCACCAAGCCGGTGGAGCTCGAAGTCGAGTACACCGGTGTGGCGGTGGACCCCTTCGGCGCCACCCGGGCCGGATTCAGTGCCGAGGCGGACATCAGCCGGAAGGAATTCGGCCTGACGTGGAACGCCGCCCTTGAAGCGGGCGGCCTGCTGGTCAGCGACAAGGTCAAGATCAACGTTGAGGCCGCCATGGTCAAACAGGCCGATACCTAAGCACCGACGAGGCGGGCCCAACCCGGACGGGCACCCGTGGACCGGGCTCGTGGAAACCTGTCCGGGGTTGGGCGCGAAAGTCAGGGATCTTTCCGGGTAAACCACTGATCCGAATGTCACTCCTACGGGCGAGAATTAATCCATGAAGACACTCCTGAACATCATCTGGCTGCTCTTCGGCGGCCTGTGGCTTGCCCTGGGATATTTCCTGGCCGGCGTCGTCTGCTGCCTGCTGGTCGTCACTATTCCGTGGGGCCTGGCCTCGTTCCGCATCGCATCCTATGCCTTGTGGCCGTTCGGCCGCATGGTGGTGGACAAGCCCGGCGGCAACGGCATATTCACCCTGGTGGGAAATGTCATTTGGCTGCTTGTGGCCGGGATCTGGATCGCGATCGCGCACGTCGTTACGGCCTTCGCCATGGCCATCACGATTATCGGCATTCCGCTGGCGATCGCCAATCTCAAGCTCATACCCATCTCGCTGATGCCGCTCGGCAAACAAATCATCCCGAGCAACACCCCCTATGTGACCGCCTACAGCCCCGGCCGGCGCTAGGCGGCGGCAGCGCAGCCAGCAGGCCGGGGGCACTTCGCCTGTCAGTTCAAGCAATCCGAGGGAGAGGACCATGAGCCAAACGGCAAACGGCGACACGGACCTCATGCTGGTCATTGTCCGCGAGTTCAGGGCGCCGATCCAGGGCGTGTGGTCGGCTTTGACGGACCCGGACCAGGCTCCGCAGTGGTGGGGCCCGCGCGGCTTCCACGTCCCGCGTGAGAGCGTCGACGCGGACCTCGAAGTCGGCGGCCTGTACCGCGCCTGCAAGATCCAGGACAGTACCGGGCAGCAATTCTGGTGGAGCGGGGTGCATACCGATGTCGAGCCGCCGCACCTGTTCGTGTTCACCCATGCCTGGGACAAGCCGGACGGAACCCGCGGCTTCGAGACCGAGGTGACGATCCGGTTGGAGGAGATCGACGGCGGCACGCAGATGACCTTCACCCAGGGGCCGTTCGACTCCGCGGAAAGCCGCGACCGCCATGGCGAAGGGTGGCGCGAGTCGTTCGACCGGCTGGCGAATCACCTCAGCGTGGCTGCCTGAGCCGCCGGCCGCCGGTGGGAGGCCGGCACACGGCTCACGCGAGTTCGCCCTGCAGGTTCCGGCGGGCCGCGTCCAGCCACAGTGTCCGGCCACGGTCGGTATGGAAGAGCGGATCGAGCTGCAGCAGCTGGCGGACGACGGCGGCGCGGCCGGCGGCGAAGTCGGCGTCGCCGATGTGGGCGAAATCTTCCCTGACGGCGGCGAGGTAGCGGGCGTAGGCCTCCGGTTCCCCGCCGAGGACGGAGAGGTCGGCGTCGCTAAGCAGAGCGCCGTCGTCGTCTCCGGGCTCCGGACAGTGGTCGGCCGTCAGCAGCACCAGGCGCACCACTTCGTCCACCTCGGCGGCCGGGAGACCGGCATGCCGGAGCCGGTCATCGGCCAGCCGTGCCGACTCTTCCTCGTCCTGGCCTGCCACGCCGCGGTAGACGGCGTCGTGGAACCAGGCGGCCAGCAGTACGGTGCGGGGCGGATCGGCCGGATCGCACAGCAGGTCCAGGGCTTCCAGCACCGCCAGCAGATGGGTGCGGCCGTGGTACGTCCGGTGTTCCTCGCCCCAGCGGTCCAGCAGGTCCAGGAAGAGGGCGTCGTGGCCCGGCAACGCCTCGTTCCAGCGGTTCAGGAGCGGCACCCGGAGGGCCTTGCCGCGCCGTCGGGCCGGGATCCGCAACCCGCTGGCGATCAACTTTCGGACGAGGACCCGGCCCTCCACCGGAATGGCGCCGGCCGCCACCAGGGCCTCGTACCGGGCCTCGGCGACGTCGTAGTGGTCGCCGTCGAACGCTCGCCCGGGGATGCCGGCGGCTGCGGCGAAGGCGTGCAGTTCCGCGAGCGACGTGTCCGAGACCAGATGGGAAAAGTGGGTTCCGTGGGCAGGCCAGAGCGGCGGATCGACGTAGACGGCCATGGTGGCAGTCTAGCCCCGACCGCGGACACGCGCGGCCCGGACTGCGCGCACCGGTGCGGGCACCGGGAGGGCGCCGCCGTCGGGGTCATGCCGCGAAGGCGGGGCCACCGCCGTTGTGGTCACACCGCGACGGCGGGTCGGATGTTCTGGTTCCCGCGGAACACGTTCCCGGGATCAAACTCGCGTTTCACTTCTGCCAGCCGGTTGTAGTTTTCGTCGCCGTAGGCCGCGCGGATCCGGGCCTGGCCTTCGTCGCCGATGAAGTTCAGCCAGACGCCCCCGGTCGCGTAGGGGGAGATGTCCTGGCGGAAGCGTTTGACCCATGCCTTCGCGTCCTGCCCGCCCTGCGGGGTGTCACCCAGGCCGAACGGGTGGCTCACCCAGCTGGCGGTCCGGTTCAGCAGCGGGGTGGCCGCGGCGGCCGGCCCGCTCACCGCCCCGCCCCAATGGGCGATCAATTGCTGGGAGCTTGGTCCCGGGAGATTCCGGGCCGAGTCGATGATGACGTCCAGGGCGTCGTCGGAGAGTTCATCGTGGTAGTCGGCGCTCCAGTAGTTGTACTTGCCCGGCGGGTCGTCCAGGGAGCACTGGAAGTCTGCGTAGCCGGTGTCTTCCACCAGGTCCACAACAGGGCCCAGTTCCCGGTATGCCTTGGCATGTTCTTTGCCTTCCTCGGCATCCCCGGCGAAGACATACACGACGTACACCGCCATCTTGCCCACCATGGCCGCGGGCACGAAGGGTTCCGCCGGTGCAATCCCGTAGATGAGGGTGGCGGACTCTTCGTTGGGAGCCGCGGAGGCCAGGTCCCGGTATCCGCGGCTGAGTTCCGGGGCCGCGTCCCCCGGCCACATCAGCACCCCGGCATGCACGCGTGGCCCCAGCTGATGCAGGCCGAACGTAAACGAGGTGGCGACGCCGAAGTTCCCGCCGCCGCCGTGCAGGGCCCAGAAGAGTTCGGGATTCTCCTGGGCGCTGGCCCTCACCTGCTCGCCGGTGGCGGTGACCAGATCCACGGAGACGAGGTCGTCGCAGGCGAAGCCGAAGGCGCGCTCGAGCCAGCCGGACCCGCCCCCGAGCGTGAAACCCGCGAGCCCGGTCGTGGAGACCCGCCCGCCCGTGATGGCGAGGCCGTATTCCTGGGTGGCGCGGTCAAACTCGCCGCAGGTGAGGCCCGCGCCCACCGTGGCAGTGCGGGCCTCCGGGTCCACCCGCACGGACTTCATCGGACGAACGTCGATCACGAGGCCGCCGTCGTTCATGGACATGCCGGCTACGGAATGGCCGCCGGCCCGGACGGCGACTTCGAAGCCGTGTGTCCGCGCGTACGCCAACGCCTCGGCCACCCCTACCGGGTCGGCGCACGGGGCAATGACGGCCGGATGGCGGTCGATCATCGCGTTGAAGAGTCTTCGTGTTTCGTCGTACTCCGGGTGACCCGGCCTGACCCACCTCATGGCAGTGCTCCCTCGGTGACCGCGGCTCCGCCCCACTTTTCGAGCTTACGACTGCACGCCGGTTGTGGCTACGGCTCGTTGTTTGGCCGGCCGCGCACCGCCAGGTGTTCTGGCGCGGGCGGCTGTCCGCCGGGTGTCCTGGTGCGGGCGGCTGGCGGGAGTGGACGGTGGGTTAGCCGCGGGCGTCGCGGACCGGGTGCTGGCTGACGATGGAAACCCGGTTGAACGCGTTCATCGTAATCGCCAGCCAGCTGACGGCGGAAAATTCTTCGGCAGTCAGGTGCCGCCTGGCCTGTGCGCCTTCGTGGTCGCGGGTATGGGCGTCAGAGATGGTGGTGATGGCCTCGGCCAGCGTCAGGGCTGCGCGTTCCTTTTCGGAGAACAGAGAGGTGTCGCGCCATGCGGGGAGAACGGCCAGGCGCTGGGCCGACTCGCCGTTCTTGACGGCATCGCCCACGTGCATGTCCAGGCAAAAGGCGCAGCCGTTGATCTGCGAAATGCGGACATTGAGCAACTCAATGAGTGTGTCGTCCAGCCCGGCCTCGGTGGCGGCTTCCTTGGCTTTCAGGCCCAGCCCGTTGAGTGCGCGCCAGGCAGCGGGGTGCGCCTTGTCAAGGAATATGCTCCGGTGCCCGGGATCCTGCGGTGCCGTCGTGTCATTCATGGATTCCACAATACCGACGGGCCTCGGCACGGCCCGGAGCGGCGTGTGACAATTTTGTCAAACCTGTGACAAGCTTTGGGGGTGGGAGTGTTTGGTTCGGCGGCCGGCTCCTTGGGGGACCCGGCCGCCGGACCGCTCCTTCTGAGCCGGGCCTCCCCGGGCAGCTACTTTCGAGCCGGGCCAGACTTCGCACCGCCGAGCTCCGCTAGGCCGGGCCTCCTCCTAGCCGGTCCATCTGAGCCGCGCCTTTGAGATGCTCCTTCCTAGCCGTGCCTTCTGAGCCGGTCCTTCCTAGCCGTGCCTTCCGAGCCGGGCCAGGCTTCGCGCCGCCGAGCTCCGCCAGGCCGGGCTTCACGAGTTGATTTTCGCCGGATCCCGCTGGGGGACATGTCCAGTTTTCAGCCAATCGTGCGGCCGCGGGAGGACATGTCCAGTGGCCACGTCCGGCAGCGGGGCACATGTCCACTCTTAAGGTCCGGGGATGGGCACAAAGGGAGTATGTCCACTGGCACGGGGCAGCGGAGGGCATGCCCGGTGGTCACACGTGGCAGCGATGGGCATGTCCAGTTTTTGGGCTATTTTGCGGAGCGGGGGAGGACATGTCCCTTGGTCACATCCGGCAGCGGAGGACATGTCCAGCCTTCAGGTCCGGGGATGGGCACAAAGGGAGTATGTCCACTGGCGCGGGCCAAGGAGGACATGTCCCGCGGACTCACGGGTAAGCAGGAGCAGGAGCAGCGCCAGCAGGGGAAGCCGCCGAAGCCGCACGGGCCAGTTCCGCCCCCGCCGCCTGCATGGCTGCCGGATCTCCGGCCACGATGATGCGGGCAAAGCTGTCTGCGTAGTCGCCGAGGTCCGGATCCACCGATCCCACCACCGCATACACCGGCGTGGTGCCGGCACGGGCCAGGATGGCACCGATGATCTTCCCCTGGCCGGTCTGGGAATCCAGCCGGCCCTCGCCGACCACCACCGCGCTGCTGGCGGCCAGTTGCGCGTCGAAGCCCAGCAGATCCAGGACATAGTCCGCCCCTGAGACCAGGCGGGCGCCGTAACGGGCCCACATTCCGCCGGAGAAGCCACCCGCAGCGCCGGTCCGGTCCACCAGACGGGGATCGCGGCCGTAGTCCCGGGCGAACTCCGCCGCGAGCAGTTCGAGTCTGTGCGTCAGCAGCTCAACCGCGGCCGGCCCGGCTCCCTTCTGCGGCCCGAAAACGCGTGCGGCGTCGGAAAAACGCGTCGTGACATCACTCAGGATCACCAGCTCGGCACCGCGGAGCCCGCAGCGTTCCTCGATCGCGGCGATGGCGCCGGCCCCGCCGTCGGTGGTGGCCGAGCCCCCTGCCGCCACCACGATGCGGCGTGCGCCGTGCCGGGCGGCCTCCGCGATCAGGACGCCGGTGCCGTACGTGCTCGCCGTCAGCGGGTCCCGGCCGCCGGCGGACGGCAGGTTGAGGCCGCTCGCGACGGCCAGTTCGACGACGGCGGTCCCGTCGGCGGTGAGCCCGACCGCCGCCTCGACGGGTTCGCCCCACGGCCCGACCGTGGTGACAAGGACGGGCCGGGCGTCCAGACCGCGGGCGAGGGCCTCGGTGGTGCCCTCGCCGCCGTCGGCCACGGGCAGCTCGCGGGCCGCCGCGCCGGCCGTGCGGATGCCGGCCGCGATGTGCCCGGCCACCTCGGAAGCGGTGAAGGTGCCCTTGAAACTGTCCGGGGCCACCAGGATGCTCATCGGCTCAGAACCCTACGTTTTCCCGGCCCTTGAGCTGCAGCATCTGCCGCGCCTCGTCGGGGGTGGCGACCTCAAAGTTGAGGGCTTCCAGGATGGTGCGGATCCGGGTGACCTGTTCGGCGTTGGACGCGGCGAGCTGGCCGGGACCGATCCACAGGGAATCCTCCAGGCCCACCCGGACGTGGGAGCCCATGGCGGCGCCGATCGTGGCGAGCGGCATCTGGTTCCTGCCGGCGCCCAGGATGGACCACTCGTAGTCCTCGCCGAGCAGGCGGTCCGCCGTGCGGCGCATGTGCATGAGGTCCTCGGGGTGCGCGCCGATGCCGCCGAGCAGGCCGAAGACCGACTGGACGAACAGCGGTCCCCTGGCCAGCCCGCGGCCGTGGAAGTGCGCGAGGTTGTTCAGGTGCGAGATGTCGTAGCACTCGAACTCGAAGCGGGTGCCGTTCTGGTTGCCGATGCCCAGGATGGTCTCGATGTCCTGGAAGGTGTTCTTGAAGACGAGGTCGCGGCTCTTTTCGAGCCCCTCGCGCTCCCAGTCGTGGCCGAACTCGGTGAAGCGGTCCAGCATCGGGTACAGCCCGAAGTTCATCGAGCCCATGTTGAGTGAGGCAAGCTCCGGCTTGAACAGCGCCGCCGGCTGCATCCGCTCCTCGACGCTCATGTGCGGCGAGCCGCCCGTGGTGATGTTGATGACGGCGTCGGTGTTGCGCTTGAGTTTGTCCAGGATCGGGGCGAAGTGCTCGGGGTCCTGGGAGGGGCGGCCGTCCCTGGGGTCGCGGGCGTGCATGTGCACGATCGCGGCGCCTGCCTCGGCGGCGCCGATCGCGGCGTCGGCGATCTCGTCGGGGGAGACGGGCAGGTGCGGGGACATGGACGGGGTGTGGATGGCGCCGGTGACGGCGCTGGTGATGATGACCTTGCGGGCAGCAGCCATGGGAATGTCTCCTTGGTGGGGCGGGGCAGCGTGGGTGCGGGGCGGGCGGCGGCCTGGGGCGGACCGGCTCCCCAGGCAGTTCAGTTCAGGTCAGTAGAGCTTTTCGGTGTTGCCGTCCACGGCGAGTGCCTGGCCGTTGACGTTGCGGGCCATGTCGCTGGCCACGAAGGCGGCCATGTTGGCGATGTCCTCGGCCTCGATCAGCCGGCCCAGCGAGGACTGGTTGTGGTACAGCGCGGACACCTCGTCCGCCGGCAGCTCGAGCATCCGGGCTTTGGCGGCGATCACGGAGTCGATGCGTGGGCCGTTGACGGCGCCGGGGCAGATGGCGTTGACGCGGATGCCGTCCGGGCCAAGTTCGATCGCGAGGGTTTTGGTCAGCCCGACGACGGCCCACTTCGACGCCGAATAGGCGCTGCGGCCGGCCATGCCCAGCCGCCCGGCGGCCGAGGACAGGTTCACGATAGAGGCGCCGCTGCCCTCGCGCAGCAGGGGCAGGGCATGCTTGATGCAGAAGAACTGGCCATGGATGTTGACGTCGAAGGTTGCCTTCCACGCCGCGGCGTCGAGGGATTCCAGGGGCCCGGTGGGACCGGCGATGCCGGCGTTGTTGACGAGGACGTCGAGGCCGCCCATTTCGTCCCGGACGGTGTCCATGAGTTCGCGGACCTGGCCCTCGTCCGAGACGTCGCTGACCGCGGCGAGGAGCCCGTTGACGCGGGCCTTGTCGACGGCGTCGGGGTCGATGTCGGTGACGAAGACGGTGGCGCCGAGTTCCCGGAACTTGCTGGCGATGGCCAGGCCGATGCCGTTCGCTCCGGCGGTGACGAGAATGCGCTTGGCGGTGAAATCCATGAGTAGTCCTTGCAGTGAGATGGCTTGCGAACCCGCTCCGAACGCGCGGCGGGGCGCATCCGGAACGGGCGGTGGGAGCAGTGCGTCAGTGGGCGGCCGGAACAATCGCGGGCTTCTCCGTGCCGCGCTTGAGCAGCAGGGACAGCAGCGCGCCGATGACGCACATGCCCACGATGAACCACAGGCCGGAGAGCTTGGAGCCGGTGGCGTCCTGCATGAAGCCCATGACGTAGGGGCCCAGGAAGCCGCCGCAGAGGCCGATGGTGTTGACGAAGGCGATGCCGCCGGCGAGGGCGGCGCCGCTGAGCCGGGTGGCCGGGTAGGTGAAGAGAATCGGCTGCAGGGCGAAGAAATTGAAGGCGGCGAGGCAGAAGCCGATCATGCCCAGCAGCGGCCCGCCGACGGCGCCGAGGGCGAAGCCGGCGACGATGCCGGTCATGGTGCCGGTGACCAGCATCCGGGAGCGGCGGCCGTCGGTGGCGAAGCGGGGGACCAGCAGGGCGCCCGCCGCGGAGAAGATCCACGGGATGGCCGTCAGCAGGCCGATCTGCAGCGGGCTGAGCTTGCCGTACGTACCGATGATGGAGGGCAGGAAGTAGGACAGGGCGTAGACGGCGATCTGGTGGGTGAAGTAGACGCCGACAACGAGGAGGATCTGCTTGTCCTTCAGGACATCGCGGAGCAGGTGGTTGCCGGAGGCCGCGGCGCCGGCGGTCTCCTCGGCGGCGATGCGGGCCTCGAGATCGGCGGCTTCCTCGGCGGTGAGGAACGTCGCCATGCTGGGGCGGTCCGGGAGCTTCTTCCAGACGACGTAGGCGAGGACGCAGGCCGGGAGTCCTTCGACGAGGAACATCCACTGCCAGCCGTGCAGGCCGCCGAGCCCATCAAAGGTCAGCAGCAGCCCGCCCAGCGGGGCCCCGACAATGTTGGCGATGGAGACGCCGAGCAGGAACATTCCGTTGGCCTTGGCGCGGTCCTTGACCACGAACCACTGCGTCAGGAAGTACATGACGCCCGGGAAGAGTCCGGCCTCGGCCACGCCGAGCAGCATCCGCATGATGTAGAAGGACCATTCGCCCTGGACGAAGGCCATGCCGGCGGAGATGATGCCCCAGGTGATCATGATCCGCATGATCCAGAACCGGGCGCCGACCTTGTGCATGATCAGGTTGGACGGGATTTCGGACAAGGCGTAGGTCAGGAAGAACAGCCCGGCGCCGATGCCGTACGCGGTGGCCGAGATGCCGAGGTCGATCTCCAGCCGGTCCTTGGCCATACCGATGTTGGTGCGGTCCAGGAAGGCCATGATGTAGGCGCCGATCAGCAGCGGCATGACGCGGCGTAAGATCACGCCGTTGATTTCCTGTGGCGTGCGCATCTTCTTTGTTGCGGATACAACTGACATGGGTCGGGGTCCTTGGCTCGTGGGCGGGATAGGTGGTCAGAGCGGGCATGCGGAAAGGGCAAACGGGAGGCAGACGGCCGCGGCAGTGCGCGCGGCGCGTGGTTCGTCAGGGTCGCGGGAATGGGTAGGGCTGGCCGCGGACGGGCCGGCCCGCGTGTAGCGCGGCCTCAGCTGTCAGGAGGCGTGCAGCCGCACGTCCGCCCGACGTGCAGGCGGTGCCGGCACACTTTCGAGGTATAGGTGGCGGACGGGGAATCGATGCGTTTGAGCAGCATGGCGAACGCCTCGTTGGCCATTTCCTGCTGCGGTTGGACAATGCTGGTCAGGTTGATCAGCCCGGAGCGGCTGTGCGGCAGCCCGTCACAGCCGGCGACGGCGACGTCGTCCGGGATGCGCAGGCCGCGCGACAACGCGTATTCCATGACGCCGATGGCAAGCTCGTCGCTGCCGCAGACCACGGCCTGCGGCGGCGTTCCGGCCGAGAAGAGCCGCTCCGCCGCCAGCCGGCCGCCCTCGTTGTTCACCCTGGTGCTGATCTTCCGGTCGCCGCTGATCGTGATGCCCGCCGCGGCGGCTGTGCGGACAAACGCCTGTTCGCGGGCCAGGGAGGCCGTTGAGAACCGGGGGCCGATCACGGTGGCGATTTCGGTGAAGCCGTGGCTGAGCATGTGCTGCATCAGCGTGGTGGCTGCGGCGTCGTCGTCGATCCCGACGAAATCCGAGTCGAGGAAGTCCGCCCGGCGGGACAGGCACACGTAGGGGATGCGGGCCGCCCTCAGGGTGCGGAGCGCGGTGGCGTCGTCCCGGAGCGAGGCGGCCAGGATGATGCCATCGACGTTGCGGTGCGCGAGCGTCGAGGTGACCTGGGCGAGCACCTCCGGATCGTCCTGGGTGGTGGCGACGAACACTTCGTAGCCGGACTCCGCCGCGGCCGTAATGACGCCCTGCGCCCAGCGCGGAAACATCGGATTGATGATGTTCGGCAGGATCAGCCCGATGACCCGGGTCCGCTGCGGGTCGGTTGACTGCGACGGCTTACGGGGCCTGAAGCCGAGCTCGTTCGCCACGTGGATGATGTGGCGTCGGGTCTCGGGCGAGACGCCGCCCTTGCCGTTGAGGACGTAGGAAACCGCAGCCGAGGAAACCCCTGCGGCGCGGGCCACGGCAGCGGCCGAAACCGGCGGTACGGGGCCGTCGACGGTGGCGCTTACGGCGTGTTCGTGCATGTCCGGCCCTCCTTCGCGTCGGTTCGTTTTGCTGTGACCCCAGTTACAGTAAGGAGCCCGCCGATCGTTAAGCAACGTTAAGTCATTCACGCGGGCCGTGCAGACCGACTGCTGCCGGACATGCCCATTGTTCGCGCCCGGGCCGACGGCCGCCGGACATGCCCATTGTTCGCGCCCGGGCCGAGGGGACATGCTCATTGTTCGTGCCCGGGCCGGGGGACACGTCCATTGTTCGCGCCCGGGCCGAGGGGACATGCTCATTGTTCGTGCCCGGGCCGGGGGACACGTCCATTGTTCGCGCCCGGGCCGGGGGACATGTCCAGCCGTGGGCCCGGGCGCTGGGCATGGTGGCACTATGTCCACTCTTCGGGCGCGGGGGAGGGCATGTCCCACGGCGGGCGGGGGTGCCCAGGGGAGGGCATGTCCCGCGGCCGGGGTGCGCGGCAGGGGTGCGCGGCAGGGGTGCGCGGCCGCGGGGCGCACGGTGGCCGCGGGTGGTCGGCCCTAGACAGGCGTTTCGCTGTCGGCAAACATGGAGCCAGCCCCCCTCTTATCAAAGTTGAGCGATGTAGACTCAAGTTTGATATCAGAACCTTTCCGGAAGGAGCCCTCGTTG
Source organism: Arthrobacter sp. 01T425 (assembly GCF_056398725.1). Classification (NCBI taxonomy): domain Bacteria; kingdom Bacillati; phylum Actinomycetota; class Actinomycetes; order Micrococcales; family Micrococcaceae; genus Arthrobacter; species Arthrobacter sp. 01T425. The sequence continues at coordinate 190,205 of NZ_JBFTPY010000005.1, forward strand.
GACGCCAAATTCACCACCAAGAGCCAGGAGGCCCTCGCTGCGGCCGCCATGAACGCCTCGACCGCGGGCAACCCGCAGGTCGAGCCCGCTCACTTGCTCAAGGCACTCATGGACCAGCGGGAGGGCGTCGCCGTCGCGCTGCTCCGCGCCACCGGTGCCGACCCGGACGCCGTCAGTGTCCAGGCGAGCACCGCCATCAAGGCCCTTCCGTCGACTTCCGGGAGCAGCGTGCAGCAGGCGCAGTTGTCCCGGGCAGGGCTGCAGGCGATCAAGAATGCCCAGAACGAGGCCGAGCGGCTCGGGGACGCCTTTGTTTCCACCGAACACCTGCTGCTGGGCCTTGCCGCCGGGAGCGACGGCGTCGGGAAGCTCCTGCGCGAGGCCGGCGCCTCCCACGAGGCGCTGCTGGCCGCCCTCCCGGGCGTCCGCGGCGACCGCAAAGTGGACAACGCGGACCCGGAAAACTCGTTCCAGGCGCTGGAGAAGTACGGCACGGACCTCACTGCGGTCGCCCGCTCGGGCAAGCTGGACCCTGTGATTGGCCGTGATGCCGAGATCCGGCGGATCATCCAGGTCCTGAGCCGCCGCACCAAGAACAACCCCGTCATCATCGGCGAGCCCGGCGTCGGCAAGACCGCCGTCGTCGAGGGTCTCGCCCAGCGGATCGTGGAAGGCGACGTGCCCGAAAGCCTGCGCGGCAAGACGCTGATCGCCCTGGACCTCGCCTCGATGGTGGCCGGGGCGAAATACCGCGGCGAATTCGAGGAGCGGCTCAAGGCTGTCCTGGAGGAAATCAAGAACTCTGAGGGGCAGATCGTCACGTTCATTGACGAGCTCCACACGGTGGTGGGTGCCGGCGCCACCGGGGACAGCTCGATGGATGCCGGCAACATGCTCAAGCCCATGCTGGCCCGCGGCGAGTTGCGCCTCATCGGTGCGACCACGCTGGACGAGTACCGCGAGAACATCGAAAAGGACCCCGCCCTGGAGCGCCGGTTCCAGCAGGTCTACGTGGGCGAGCCCAGTGTGGAGGACACCATCGGCATTCTGCGCGGCCTCAAGGAACGCTACGAGGCCCACCACAAGGTCTCCATCTCCGACTCCGCCCTCGTAGCGGCCGCGACGCTCTCCAACCGGTACATCTCCGGCCGGCAGCTGCCGGACAAGGCGATCGACCTCGTGGACGAGGCCGCGTCCCGGCTGCGCATGGAAATCGATTCGGCCCCGGAGGAGATCGACCAGCTGCGCCGCCAGGTAGACCGCCTGACCATGGAGGAACTGGCCCTGGCCGGCGAGACCGATCCCGCCTCGGTGGAACGGCTCGCGGCCCTGCGGGCGGACATGGCGGACAAGAAAGAGGAACTCGCGGGCCTGAACGCCCGGTGGGAGGCCGAGAAGGCGGGCCTGAACCGGGTGGGCGACCTGCGGGCCAAGCTTGACGAGCTCCGCTCCGCCGCGGACAAGGCCCAGCGCGAGGGGGACCTGGAGACCGCGTCCAGGATCCTCTACGGCGAGATCCCCGCCCTGGAACGGGAACTGAACGCCGCCGCCGAGGCCGAGGCGGCCGTGCCGGACAAGTCCGGGCAGATGGTGGCCGACCAGGTTACCGCCGACGACATCGCCGAGGTGATTTCGGCCTGGACCGGCATCCCCGCGGGGCGCATGCTCCAGGGCGAGAGCCAGAAGCTGCTGAACATGGAGCACGTGCTGGGCGAGCGGCTGATCGGCCAGAAGCAGGCCGTCGCCGCGGTCTCCGACGCCGTGCGCCGCGCCCGCGCCGGGATCAGCGACCCCAACCGGCCCACCGGCTCCTTCCTGTTCCTCGGCCCCACCGGCGTCGGCAAGACCGAACTCGCCAAGTCCCTCGCGGACTTCCTCTTCGACGACGAGCGCGCGATGGTGCGGATCGACATGTCCGAATATTCGGAGAAGCACTCCGTGGCCCGGCTCGTCGGGGCGCCTCCCGGGTACGTCGGCTATGAGGAGGGCGGCCAGCTTACCGAGGCCGTGCGGCGGCGCCCGTACTCCGTGCTGCTGCTCGACGAAGTGGAAAAGGCCCACCCGGAGGTCTTCGACATCCTCCTGCAGGTGCTCGACGACGGCCGGCTCACCGACGGGCAGGGCCGCACCGTGGACTTCCGCAACGTGATCCTGGTGCTCACCTCGAACCTGGGCAGCCAGTTCCTCGTGGACCCCAACCTCGACGCCGCGGCCAAGAAGAACGCCGTCATGGCCACGGTGAACGCTTCTTTCAAGCCGGAGTTCCTCAACCGGCTCGATGAAGTGGTGCTGTTCGATCCGCTGAGCGTGGAGGAGCTCTCCCGGATCGTGGAACTGCAGGTCAAGGAGCTGGGCGAGCGGCTCAAGGGCCGCCGGCTGAACCTCGAAGTTACCGAGGGTGCCCGCGCCTGGCTGGCCGTATCCGGCTTCGATCCCGCGTACGGCGCGCGGCCGCTGCGCCGCCTGGTGCAGCGCGAGATCGGCGACCGGCTGGCAAAGGCCATCCTGGCCGGCGAAATCGCCGACGGCGACACCGTCCTGGTGGACACCGCGCCGGACCTGATGGAACTCACCATGGGCGGGCTGGGGGACGGGGAGCTGACCAGCGGCGGCGCGGCCACGGGCACCGGGCTCTCGGTCCGGCGCAAGGAGTAGGCGCCGCCGGGCAAGCCTAGGGCAGCAGGGACTCCTTGATGACGTTTCCGCCGTTCGTCGCGGCGTAGCAGTCGACCCGCCGGTCGCCCATCTCCCAGCTGCGCGGGCTCGGGTAGGCCAGCTTGTAGCTCAGGTCGTAGTCGCCGGCCTTTGCCGTGAGCGGAGCCGCCTTGCAGGCATCGCGTGCCTTCTGCTTGAGCTGGTCCCGGCCGGGGTACGAGTCATCTGGCCCGTATTTTTCCACGGCGACCAGCTGCGCCGAGTGGCCGGTGGCGCAATCCACGACGGTGGACTGTTGCGCATCCGGGTCGAAGTCCTTGAAGCAGTCCCGCAGCTGGAAGTCCAGGGGGCTGACGCCCTCCAGCGGCAACGCCCCGCGGCTGGCGGGGGCGGACGCCGACGAAGCGGCGGGGGCCGGGCTGTCGTTTTCCGCGGAGGCCTGGCCGCTGCCGGCAAATGCGGCCGCAGCCCACCAGACCAGAAGCGCAAGCACCACCAGGACGGCCGCGGCCGCGCCGAGCCGCTTTGGCCCCTGCCGGCGGATCCGGCGGACCAGGGGGCGTGCCCGCCGTGAGAGAGCCTTCTTGGTGCGTGAGAGCGCTTTCCTGGCGCCGGCGAACGCGGTGCCGGCAAGGGCCGGGCGCGCGGGTTTCGCCGCTGCGGGTGCCGCCGCAGGATTCGTGGGCCGCGCACGGTCGGCTGTAATGACGGGCAGGGCGGACGTCGGCGGCCTCGAGGGCGGCGGCGGGATGGCCCCGGCGTCGTTCCTTGGATTCTCTTCGGTCACTGAGAAATTCACCACTTCCGTGCGTCTTTGCCGGGGCTGGAAGCCCGGCGTAGCGGCCCTTTTCTGGGCGCACATCACGAAACTCTATCGAAGATGCGCGGCACCGCGCATGCGCCGGTGGCTCCGGCCACCGTTGCGGGAGGCGCCACACTGTCCACAGGGGGCGGGCCGGCGAGCAGTTGGCGCCGAAAGCATGTAATCTAGGTGTACGACAAATTGACCAAACATTCCGGGGCCTCACCTATCGCCAAAAGGTGACCACCTCCGGTCCAAGTACAAAAGGGGGTCACGCCATGGGGCGCGGCCGTCAAAAGGCAAAAGCTACCAAGCAGGCTCGGGACATCAAGTACTACTCCCCGAACACTGACTATTCGGCCCTCCAGCGCGAGCTCACGGGCCCGGGAAGTCGTGCCACGAGCCACTTCGCGGATGACCCGGTTGAACCGGATTATTCAGCGTATGTGGATAAGTACGCGGACGATGTGGAAGACGACGACGACGAGGTTGATTCCCGTCGCATAGGTTAGTCGACGTTTCCTTCCGGCAGTTCTCTCCGGGGGATCCATCCGGCACCGCGGTGCCAGCCAAAGATTTTCGGGCCGCCGGCCACACCTGTAACAGGCGTGGCCGGCGGCCTTTCTTGTGCCCGCAGCCTTCCGTATCCGGGCCGGCCGGCTGGCCCGCGCTGCGCCGCGGATGAGCCGGCGCAGTTGTCACCGGCGGGGCACCGGGCTACGTTGTTCGTGCCGGATTTTCCCGGACGCCACACCGATGCCCCGGAAGGACTGCCATGACCATGCGCAAAGGATTCGCCGAGGGCGAGCTCTGCTGGACAGACCTCCAGACCCCCGACGTGGAGACAGCGAAGGTCTTTTACACGGAGGTTTTCGGCTGGCGGTACGAAGACCTGCCCACTCCCGACGGACGCAGCTACGCGAAAGCCTTCCTGGGCGACGACCTGGTTACCGTGCTCGCTCCGCAGAACGCCCGGCAGGAAGCCGCGGCCGAACCGGGCCGGTGGAACGTGTATTTCGCGGTCGACGACGCCCGGGACCTGGCCGCCGAACTGGCGCATTCCCCCGGGCACCTTGAATTCGGCCCCGAGGAGATCGGTGACACCGGCGTCATGGTCTTCTTCGCCCCGCCCGGCGGCGGAACCACCGGGGCCTGGCAGGCCGGCAGCCACATCGGAGCCGGCCGGAGCCAGGAGGCGGGCACCTTGGCCTGGGCTGAACTGCTCACGCCGGAACCGCAGGCCGCCGTCGGCTTCTTCCAGCAGCTCTTCGGGCACGACGTCACCGAATACCCCCAGGACGACGGCGGCACCTACACCACGCTCATGGTGGGCGGTGCCGAGGTGGCCGGCATCGCCCGGGTTCCCGGCGACGCGCAGGACACCCTCGAGCCGGGGTGGCAGGTCTACTTCGGCGTCTCCAACGTCGCAGTGGCGGTGCAGGCTGCGATGGCCGCGGGCGGCGTCGTGCTGATCGAACCGGATGAGATCGAGGAAGCCGGCACCATCGCCACCCTCAAGGATCCGCAGGGCGGCGTCTTCAGCCTGCTGGAGGTTTAGGACCGCGGCTTAATCGGATCGAGTGCTTCCCACCGGCTCCCTCGCCTCGCAAGCTCGGCCAGGGAACCCTGCCGGCGTGGGACCGGCTGCCGTTTTGAGACCTCAAAACGGCTGGGGAGCACTCGACGTGGGTCGGGCCCGTTTAGGCGTAGGCGTTGACCAGCCGGACGGCGCCGCCGTCGACGCCCTTGGCGCCCTGGACGTAATCCGGGCCGGTCTTGAGGGCCGCATCCGAGTTCTGCTCGACGGTGCCCATGATCCAGGACGGCAGGCCGCGGTCGTTGAGCCGGTTCACGGCGGCGTCGGCCGCTTCCGGCGAAACAATGGCGACCATGCCCACGCCCAGGTTCAGGGTGCGCTCGAGGTCGGCCAGCGGGACGTTGCCGAGCTCGGAAACCAGCTTGAAGATGGCCGGGAGCTCCCAGGTGGAGCGGTCGACGGTGGCCAGCAGGCCCTGCGGGAGGACGCGGGCGAGGTTGGCTGCGAGGCCGCCGCCGGTCACGTGGCTGAAGCCGTGGACGGCCTTGCCGCCCGCGGAGCCGTTCACCGGGAAGGTGCGGGCGAGGTCCAGGCAGTCCGCGGCGTAGACGCGGGTGGGCTCGAGGAGCTCCTCGCCCAGGGTGCGGCCTAGCTCGGAGACCTGGCGGTCCAGGGCCCAGCCGGCGTGGTTGATGACGCGGCGGACCAGTGAGTAGCCGTTGGAGTGCAGGCCCGAGGAGGCCATGCCGATCACCACGTCGCCGGCGCGGACGCGGTCCGGGCCGAGCAGCTGGTCGGCCTCGACAACGCCGGTGGCGGCACCGGCGACGTCGTACTCGTGTTCCCCGAGCAGGCCGGGGTGTTCGGCGGTTTCGCCGCCCACCAGGGCGGTGCCGGCGACCGAGCAGGCGGCCGCGATGCCGCGGACGATGTCGGCGATGCGCTCCGGGACCACCTTGCCGCAGGCGATGTAGTCGGTCATGTACAGCGGCTCGGCGCCCACGACGACGATGTCGTCCACCACCATGCCGACGAGGTCGTAGCCGATGGTGTCGTGGATGTCCATGGCCTGGGCGATTGCCACTTTGGTGCCGACGCCGTCGGTGGAGGTGGCCAGCAGCGGGCGCCTGTAGGTAAGCAGCCGGGAGACGTCGTAGAGGCCAGCGAACCCGCCGACGCCGCCGATCACCGAGGCGTTGTGGGTGGCCTTGACGGCGTCCTTCATGAGTTCGACGGCGCGGTCTCCCGCTTCGACGTCGACGCCGGCGGAGGCGTAGGTGATGCCGGCGTTCTGGGCGGCGTTCATGTCAGCGGCCGGGGAGGCGGAAGTCATACTGGCTCTTTCTTGTCGGCTGTGGTGACGCGGTCGGCATCGGTGAGCAGTTCTTCGAATTCGGAGTCCGGCCCCGGATCGCAGCCGGTGGCGCCGGCCTTCTCGGCCGGATCGTCGGCGATGGAGGTGCCGGGTTCGGCGTCGGAGGCGGCACCGGAGGGCGCCGCGGCGGAATCAGCCGCGCCGGCGGCGGTTGGGAGGCCGCCGAGGTCGGTGCGCTCGAGCAGGTTCTTGCCGAGCTTGTCAGCGCCGGGCAGCTCAATCGGGTACTTGCCGGTGAAGCAGGCGGTGCAGAGACGCTCGCGCGGCTGGCGGGTGGCGTCGATCATGCCGTCTTCGGAAATGTAGGCGAGCGAGTCGGCGCCGATGGCCTGGGTGATCTCGTCGATGGTGGCGCCGTTGGCGATCAGTTCCGCCCGGGAGGCGAAGTCGATGCCGTAGAAGCAGGGCCACTTGACCGGCGGGGAGGAAATCTTGATGTGGACGCTTGCGGCGCCCGCCTCCCGGAGCATCCGCACGATGGCGCGCTGGGTGTTGCCGCGGACGATCGAGTCGTCCACCACGACGACACGCTTGCCGCGGATCACGGATTCGAGGGCGTTGAGCTTGAGCCGGATGCCGAGCTGGCGCAGCGTCTGCGAGGGCTGGATGAACGTGCGGCCCACGTAGGAGTTCTTGACGAAGCCGTGCGCGAAGGGGATGCCGGATTCTTCGGCGTAGCCCACCGCCGCGGGGGTGCCGGATTCGGGCACGGGAATGACGATGTCCGCTTCCTGGGTGTTTTCGCGGGCCAGCTGGCGGCCCATTTCGACGCGGGATTCGTACACCGAGCGGCCCGCAATGGAGGCGTCCGGGCGGGCGAGGTAGACGTATTCGAAAACGCAGCCGGCCGGCGTCGCCTCGGCGAAGCGCTGCGAGCGGACGCCGTCCTCGTCGATCGCGATGAATTCGCCGGGTTCGATTTCGCGGATGAAACTGGCGCCGACGGTGGCGAGGGCGGACTGCTCGGAGGCAACCACCCAGCCGCGTTCAAGCCGGCCCAGGCACAGCGGGCGGATCCCGTAGGTGTCGCGGGCCGCGTAGAGGGTGCCCTCATCCATGAAGACGAAGCAGAAACCGCCCTTGATCATGGGCAGCAGCTCCATGGCCGTCTGCTCCAGGGACTTGCCCTCTTCGCCCTCCAGGAGCGCGGTCACCAGCGCGGTGTCGGAGGTGTTGCCCTGCTTCATCTCGCCGCTGAGGTTTCCGCCGTTGCGGTCCTCGATCATCGCCTTGAGCTCGGCCGTGTTGGTCAGGTTGCCGTTGTGGGCCAGGGCCACGGTGCCCGTGGACGTCGCGCCCAGGGTGGGCTGGGCGTTGGCCCAGTGGCTCGCACCGGTAGTGGAATAGCGGCAGTGGCCGACGGCCAGGTGCCCGGTCAGGGTGTTCAGCGTGGTCTCGTCGAAGACCTGGGAAACGAGGCCCATGTCCTTGTAGACGTTGATCCGCTTGCCGTCGCTGGTTGCTATGCCAGCCGACTCCTGACCGCGGTGCTGCAGTGCATACAGCCCGTAGTAGGTGAGTTTTGCTACTTCTTCACCGGGTGCCCAGACCCCAAAGACGCCGCATGCGTCCTGAGGGCCTTTTTCGCCTGGGAGAAGATCATGAGAAAGTTTTCCATCGCCGCGTGCCACTGGTCGATTATCTCACGATGTGCGCTAAGACTTTTCCGGCGGCCGGTTTATGACCTGACGCCCTTCAGCGGTGGTTCCCGTCGCGGCCCTCGTCGTCGTCGGCGTCCGGTGCGGATTCGACGACGGCGTGCTCGGCGCGGTGGACGCTCCGCCGGTCCAGGACGAGGGCGATCGCGGCACCCACGATGACGCCGCCGGCCGCGCAGAGGACCATGAAGAAGCCGAAGACCGAGGAACGGTCGAAGCTCGGGTCACCGGGCAGGGCGTAGGCGATGATGGCCGCGACGGCCACGCCCAGGAGCCCGCCCAGGATCAGGAAGGGCACATATTTCGGGGCCCGGCGGACGGTGACCTCGCGGCGCTCCGGAACGCCGCCCTGAACGTTGCCCTGTGCCGGTTCCCGCTGGGGGTCGTTGCCTGCTGTGCCGGGGGTTTCGTGGGGAGACATGCCGTTAAGCCTACTGCCCTTCGACTCATTGCCGCGGACCGCATCCCAGAGCAGACTAGGGCTAGGTACAGACGAGCTAAGGATCCGCCATGTTAGCCTCAGCCGACCGTGTTCGTGAGGAGCAGCGCTTGCTCTGGGATGAGTTCTCGGCGGGCTGGAAGAAATGGGACGCGGAACTGCTCGGCTGGCAGGCCCCGTTCGGCGACGCCCTCCGCCAGGAGCTCTGGCTCCGCCCCGACTCAGTGGTGCTGGACGTCGCGGCAGGCACGGGGGAGCCCGGCCTGAACGTGGCCGCGCAGGTGCCGGAAGGCCGTGTGGTCCTGACTGACATTTCGGCCGGAATGCTCCGGGTGGCCGAGGAGAAGGCATCGGCCCGGCGCCTGAACAACCTGGACTTTCAAGTGTGCGATTCGGCCGCCCTGCCGTTCCGCAACAACACATTCGACGCCGTGTACAGCCACTTCGGCTTGATGTTCTTCCCGGTGATGTCCGCGGCCATGGCAGAGATGGCGCGCACCGCGAGGCCGGGCGCCCGGGTGGGCGCCGTCGTCTGGGGACGCGCGGCGGCAAACCCCTGGGCCAGCCTGATCCTGGGCACAATTGCCCGGCACCGGGAACTGCCCATTCCGCCCGCCGGGACTCCCGGGCTGTTCCGCTGCGCACCCACTGGGTTCATGACCCGGATGTTCAAGGAGGCCGGGCTCGCCGAGGTGGCCGAGCACCAGGTCAGCACCGACCTGGTGCACGAATCCCCGGAGAGCTACTGGGAGTTCATGACCGACATCGCGACCACCGTGGCGATGGGCCTGGCCAAGGCGGACGCGGAGTCGCGGGCCCTGATCCGCTCGGATGTGTTCGCTCTGCTGGGCCGCTACGAGCACGACGGCGCGATCCGGCTCCGGTCCACCGCCACCGTGGTGGCGGGGACCAAGGTGTAGCCCGGCGGGCGTCCCAGGCCCGTTTTCGCGGCGTTTTCGGACAGGGGCTGCGGTTTCGGACGGGCGCGCCGGGGATCCGCGCTGCACGGGTCCGATTTCGTAGCGAATTCCCGGGAACGTGGCGGGATCAGCGCCGGCAGGACGGGAGCGGCCGCCGGGGAACGCCAGCCGCCGCCAGAAATGTGCCGAATGTTCCGGGATTGGCCAGCTCCGACCACGTCCAACGGATCACCCGGCGGCCGGTGGCACGAATCCGGTCCTCCCGGCGTTTCTCGTCGGTGAGGGCCTCTGCTGGGGTCCGGCCCTGGAGATACTCCGCCTTGCGGTACTTCACGAGGCCGTCGAACTCTCCGCAAAGCTGATCATCGGGCCAGTCAAAGTCAGTGAACGCCACCAGCCCCCGGGCATCACGAACTTCGACCTGGAGGAGCGGGATCCGGAAGCCGAGCCGGTACATCAGAGCGCGGCTCACCGATTCTCCAGGGGAGCCGGATGCAGGATCAGCAAACTGCAGGGCGGTCCGGATCCGCCGGGCCGCGGCTGCCGTGTAGTTGCCGCCAATGCCGGCGTCGAGTTCCCCGCGGCTGAGCGGTGCCAGGTTGCCAGGCCGCGGCCCCAGGACATGGTCGAATACTGCGACGCCCTGCTCAAACGATTCGAAGGCGGCCAGGTCCAGTGCTGTCCGGACACGGTCTGTGACCAGGAGCCCGTGACGTTCCTCGATCTGCACCGAGCCCAAATCGACCAGATGCCGGCGGACCCCGGCGCGCGAGCGCCCGCCGCCGCCGTCGGACGTGCAGGCATGCACCAGATGGCTGTGGCCCAGAACCGGCATGTCCCACAGCACAGCGGAGGACTGGCGGCAGAAGACGGTCCGGCTCCGCAATGTGGAAGCAGCCGCCCGGATGAGGACCCGATTCCTGTCCCACGGCGGCAGCGCCTCCCACTCGTGGGCCCGGACGTACACGCCCTGCCTTATGCGCCGGAGCTGCCCGGCTTTCGCCTGCCGTGCAAGGCCCCGTGCGTCCTGGCCGAGGCGCGCGAGGTCGCTGCTGAGAATCAGTCGGGGTAGGTCCATGCCCCGATGGTGGCCCGCGCTGCGGGGCCGGACAACCACCTGCGGGGCGGATGTGGAAAACTACTCCGCTGCGGCTTCGGACCGGCGCGCAGCTATGGGAACCGCGCGCCGCGGATCCGTGCTGCATCTGTCCGATTCCGCCGCGGTGGTCCGAATCCGCCCCGAGAACGCCGCGAGAACGCCGTGGAGCGGTGCGTCGTCAGACGCCCAGCGCTTCCTTCAGCGACGCCACGTGGCCCTGGGCCTTGACCTGGTACTGCGCCAGTTTGACCTTGCCCTCGGGGTCCAGCACCACGGTGGAGCGGACGATGCCCTCCGTGACCTCGCCGTGGACCAGCTTCTCGCCCCACGCGCCGTAGGCGAGGGCCACGGCGTGGTCCTCGTCGGCCAGGAGCGGGAAGGTCAGGGCGAAGTCGCCGGTGAAATGGGCCAGGGCATCGGGGGCGTCGGGGGAGATGCCCAGGACCTCGTAGCCGGAGCCCTGCAGGGACGCGAGGTTGTCGCGGAAATCGCACGCCTCGGTGGTGCAGCCGGGGGTTGCCGCCTGCGGGTAGAAGTACACAATGACGTTCTTGCCGCGGTAGTCGGCCAGGGCAACCGGCTTGCCTTCGGCGTCAGGCAGGGTGAAATCCGGGGCCGGGGTGCCCGGCTGAAGCTTGACGGTCATGTTTGCGCTCATGATGATCCTTCGGGGGTGGACAACGGGTCTGTGATGCACAACATCGTGGACCGAGGCTGTATTCCGCCGCCTGGGTCTGGCAAGGACCCGTCCGGGGCGGCTTTGGCAGGCTTGGGGCCGACAGCTTTTTCATAGCTCCGGCATAGCTGCCGTAGCTAGATTGAAGTCATTATGGAACAGCGAAATCCACAGCAGCGACGATTTGGATTCGGGCGCACTTCCGGCCGCGGGCGCGTCGAGTGACCGTCCGGCCACGGGCCTTGATGGGTGCGGTCTGTGCAGCAGTGCTCGCGGTCGTCCTGGCCGCAGGTATCTATTCCTTTGCGCAAGCCCGCTTGACGGCGGCGAATCCCACGGCGGCGAATCCCACGACGACGTCGGCCGCGCCGTCTGCCGCGACGACGGCTGAGGCCGGTGCTTCGCCGTCAGCCAGTCTCAATCCGGCGGTCCCGGCGGTCCCGGCGTCGAGCGCGGTGGACGCTGCCCTGGACGCGCGCATCCAGGCCATTCTCGCTGCCAACAGCCAGTACCAGATCGGCGTGGCGCTGATCGGCCTCTCCCAGGGCGCCGGTACCGCGGACGTCCACGAATACGGTGTCCGGGAGAAATTCGTGGCCGCGAGCACAGCCAAAGTCCTGGCCGCGGCGGCTTACTACCACCTGGTCGAAACCGGGGCGGCCAGCCTCGATGGCCCTTTGGGGAGCTACACCGCCGGCTTCCAGCTCCGGGAGATGATCCAGCAGAGCGACAACGACTCGTGGTCGCTGATCATGGATGCCGTGGGCCACGAGGAGCTGACGGAGTACGCGGCATCGCTGGGCGTGAGCTATGACCCGGAAACCAACACGCTGACACCGGCGGAAATGGCGACCATCGTCTCCCGCCTCTACTCCGGGACGCTCCTGAACGCCGACCACACCGCCGAGCTGTTGTCCTATATGCAGGACACCAACTACGAAACGCTCATTCCCGCCGCCGTTCCGGAAGGGATCACGGTCTTCCACAAGTACGGGCTCCTGGGCGGTGAGCTGCACGACGCCGGCATCCTCGCCCGGGACGGCACCGCATACGCGCTGGTCATCTACACCAAGGGCCAGGACCTGAGCGACGTCCCGGAACGCACTGAAGTGATCCATCAGCTGACGCAGGCGGTGGCGGGCGCCCTCTTCTAGGCCGTTTCCAGCCCGCGCATGTCCGGGTCCGCCCGCATGGCGTCCGAGCCCCTAGATGCCAAGCTCCTCCCGCAGCGCCCGCACGTGGCCCTGCGGACTGACGTGGTATTGCGCCAAGACCACGTTGCCATCGGGACCGACAACCACGGTGGACCGGACCGTGCCTTCGCGGACCTCGCCGTCCATCAGCTTCTCGCCCCAGGCGCCGTACGCGAGGGCCACAGCGTGGTCTTCGTCCGCGAGAAGGGGGAACGTGAGCGCATGTTCCGCGGCAAAGGCGGACAGGGCCTCCCGGGCGTCGGGTGAGATGCCAAGGACCTCGAAGCCTGCGCCGTGGAGGGCAGCGAGGCTGTCTCGGAAGTCGCAAGCCTCGGTGGTGCACCCGGGAGTGGCTGCGCGGGGGTAGAAGTAGATGATGACGCTTTTGCCGCGATAATCGGCCAGGGAGATCCGGCGGCCCGCAGCATCTGGCAGCGTGAACCCGGGTGCTGGATCTTCGCTGTGCAGCTTAGTGATGGCGTGCAGCTTGGTGGTCACGGTGGCTTGCATGCAGTTCCTTCGATCGAGGGTCGGGATGGTTGTGGCAGCGGAGCTCAGATGCTGTATTCCGCTGGTCCGCGGACCGTCGCCCGCGGACCGGGGACGAAGCGGTAGCCGCCGCTGCGGACGGTGACGACGGCGTGCCGGCAGCCCTTGAGTTTCCGGCGCAACCGGCCGACGTACACGTCGATGGACCGGGTTGCCGCGCCCGGGGTGTCGAACGCGTCGAGGCAAAGCTGCAGCTCCTGCCGGCTGACCGTGCGGGAGCAGTTCTGCACGAGACATCTCAGAAGCGTGAACTCCAGATCCGTCAGGGGCACCCGCTCTCCATCCAGCCTGGCGTCTCCGGCCGCGAGGTCGACGGCGAGCCGGCTGATGCTGCCGGGGACGGGCTCCAGGCCCGCCCCGCCGGTGTCCCCGGCGGGATCTGCTGTTCCCGCCGGGGTGCCGTCGTCTCCGGGGGACCGGACGACGGCGGATGTTGCGGCTCCGGCGGCGGGCCTAAAGTGGACTTCCGCCTCCGGGGCACATCTGAGGGCGCGGCCGAGCACGAGTTCGGCCGCGCGGGCCAGGCACACCGGGTCAACGTCGGAGTCGTCCGGCACCGTGACCCAGACCGCCAGTCCCTTCGCGGTGAGGCCGGCCTGCCGTGCCTGCCCGTTATGCCGGGCCCGTCCGTGAACGGCGGGCGGGGTGCCGGCCACGGCCGCCTGGCTCACACGCCGCCGCGGCGGATCAGCTTGCCGGCCGGGGTCCGGCCGTCGATCAGGGTGCCGCGGAGGTAGGTCTGCCGGACGACGCCGGAAAGCGCCTTGCCGTCATACGGGGTGATGGGGTTCTTGTGCTTGAGCTTGGAAACATCCACAACGAAAGCCTCGTCCGGGGCAAATACGGCGAGGTCGGCGTCGTATCCCGGCGCCAGTTGGCCTTTATTGCCCAGGCCGGCGAGTTGGGCCGGCTTTGCCGCCATCCACGAGAGAACCTGCTCGAGCGGGATGCCGCGGTGCCGGGCCTCGGTCCAGATCAGCGACAGGCCCAACTGCAGCGAGGAGACGCCGCCCCAGGCCACGGCGAAGTCACCGTTTTCCAAGTCCTTCAGGTCCAGGGTGGACGGGGAGTGGTCCGAGACGATGCAGTCGATGGTGCCGTCCTGCAGGCCGGCCCACAGCAGTTCGCGGTTGGAGGCTTCGCGGATCGGCGGGCAGCACTTGTAGGCTGTGGCGCCGTTCGGGATTTCCTCGGCCGTCAGCGTCAGGTAGTGCGGGCACGTTTCCACGGTGAGGCGAACGCCGTCGCGCTTGGCGGTGGCGATCATGGGGAGCGCGTCGGAGGAGGAAAGGTGCAGGATGTGGGCGCGGGCTCCGGTCCAGCGGGCCCGTTCGATGACCTCGGCGACTGCCTTGTTCTCGGCCCCGCGCGGGCGGGAGGCCAGGAACGTGGAGTAGTGGTCGCCGCCGGGGTGGGGCGCGTGGTCGATCGCGTGGGAGTCCTCGGCGTGGACGATCATGAGCGAATCGAAGGACTTGAGCTCGGCCATGTCCTGTTCCATTTCGTCCGCTTCCAAGTGCGGGAACTCGTCCACGCCGGAGTGCAGCAGGAAGCATTTGAAGCCGAAAACGCCCTCGTCGTGCAGCGGCCGCAGTTCGTTCTTGTTGCCCGGGACGGCTCCGCCCCAGAAGCCGACGTCCACGAACACCTGGTCCCCGGCCACCTCCCGCTTGAGTTTCAGGGCCTCCACGGTAGTGGTGGGCGGGATGCTGTTCAACGGCATGTCAATGATGGTGGTGACGCCGCCGGCCGCTGCCGCCCGGGTGGCGGACGCGAATCCCTCCCACTCGGTCCGGCCGGGCTCATTGACGTGCACGTGGGTGTCCACGAGGCCCGGCAGGAGGGTCTCGTCGTCGGCGAGTTCAATGACTTCACGGCCGGAGAGGCCGTTGCCCAGCGGCTCGATCGCGACAATCACGCCGCCGCGGATGCCGACTTCCCGGGCGGCGATGCCGGCGGTGGTCAGCACCCGCTGCCCGCGGAAGACGACGTCGTAGGTTTCTTCAGACACTGAGGGTCTCCTTTCCCGGAGCACTGTCCAGGGCGCGGGCGCCCTGCGCGGAGTGCGCCACGTTGGCCAATTGCTCGCCGAGTTGCCGTCCGAGGCGCTCCAGCAGCGCCGCGGCGTCGGCTATACATGTGTCTACATTGCTTTCCAGCTCCGTCAAAGCGTGGACTGCGAGGAACCCGGAACTGCTGATCTGCTCCGGGGTCAGGACGGACCGGCCGCACACCGCGACCACCGGAACCTTGGCGCGGCGCGCCGCCCGGGCAACGCCCACCGGAGTCTTGCCCAGAAGGGTCTGTTCGTCGAGGCTGCCTTCGCCGGTGATCACCAGATCCGCGCCGGCCAGCCGCTCGGCCAGCCCGGTGAATTCGAGGACGACGTCGATGCCGGGCCGGCGGGTCGCGGCCAGTACCGCGATGGCTGCGTAGCCCACGCCGCCGGCAGCCCCGGCACCCGGAGCGTCCGCAGCCTTCCGCGCGCGGGGCCCGATTTCGGCGCAGAGCACGTCCACAAAGCGGGCCAGGGCGGCGTCGAGGGCTGCTACGTCCTCGGGGGTGGCGCCCTTCTGCGGACCGAAGATCGCAGCGGCGCCTTGGGCACCAAGCAACGGGTTGTCGACGTCGCTGGCGAGTACGAAGCGTGCGCCGTCCAGGCGGGAATCGAAGCCGGAGAAGTCGATCCAGTCCAGCCGGGCCAGGGCCGCACCGCCGGGCGGAAGTTCGTTGCCGTCGGCGTCGAGGAGCTTGGCACCGAGTCCCTGCAGGACCCCGGCGCCGCCGTCGGTGTTGGCGCTGCCGCCGACGCCCAGGATGATCTGCCGGCACCCGGCGTCGAGCGCGGCCCGGATCAGTTCGCCGGTTCCCTTGCTGCTGGCGCCATTGGCGGAGGCGGAATCAGGGCGGCCGCCCCTGCCGCCGGGCAGGACGGCGAGGCCGGACGCGGCGGCCATCTCAATGACCGCCTCGCGTCCGCGGACCGCGAACTCCGCCCGGATCGGCGCGCCGGTGGGGCCGCTGACGTCGGCGCTGCGGCGGGTGAAGCCGGAGCCGACGGCGGCATCGAGGGTGCCCTCGCCGCCGTCGGCCACGGGAATCCGCAGTACCTCCAGATTGCCACCGCAAGCCCTCTGCAGCCCTGCTTCGAGGTGCCGGGCGACGTCCGGGGCCGAGAGCGATCCCTTGAACTTGTCCGGCGCTATGACGACGCGCATCTCAGGCCTGCAGGGCCAGAATGGCGGTGGGGGCGTCCTCGGCGGTCTCGGCCAGGGCCTCGAACTCGTTGACGGCGTTGATTTCGGTGCCCATGGAGATGTTCGTGATCTTCTCCAGGATGACTTCCACCACCACCGGAACCCTGAACTCGCCCAGGAGCGCCTTGGCCTTGTCGAACGCGGCAGGCAGGTCCTCCGGGTTTTCCACCCGGATCGCCTTGCAGCCCAGGCCCTCGGCCACCTTAATGTGGTCCACGCCGTAGCCGCTTGCGGTTGCAGAGAGATCCGTGGAGTTGATGTTCTCGAACGCCAGGGACACGTTCTGTTCCATGTTGAAGCCGCGCTGGGACTGGCGGATCAGGCCGAGGTAGGAGTTGTTGACCACAACGTGGATGTACGGCAGGTTGAATTGTGCGCCCACGGCCAGTTCCTCGATCATGAACTGGAAATCGTAGTCACCGGAGAGGGCAACCACGGTCTGGTCCGGCTTGCCCCGGACCACGCCCAGCGCGGCGGGGGCGGTCCAGCCCAGCGGGCCTGCCTGTCCGGCGTTGATCCACTTGCGAGGGCCGAACACGTGCAGCATCTGGGCGCCGGCGATCTGCGACAGTCCGATGGTGGACACGTACGTGGTGTCCATGCCGAATGCTTTGTTCATTTCCTCGTACACGCGCTGCGGCTTGATCGGCACGTTGTCGAAGTGGGTCTTGCGGTGCAGTGTGGCTTTGCGCCCGGAACATTCGTCAACCCAGGCGGTGTAGTCCGGCAGGGACCCGGCGTCCCGGCGTTCCCGGGCCAGCTCCAGCAGCCCATCCAGGGCGGCGCCGGCGTCGGAGGCGATGCCGAAGTCCGGGGAGAACACGCGGCCGATCTGGGTCGGCTCGATGTCGATGTGCACGAACGTGCGGCCGGCGGTGTAGGTGTCCAGGCCGCCGGTGTGGCGGTTGGCCCAGCGGTTGCCGATGCCGATCACGGAGTCGCTGCGCAGGAAGTTCTCGTTGCCGTACCGGTGGCTGGTCTGCAGGCCCACCATGCCGGCCATGAGTTCGTGGTCATCCGGGATCGCGCCCCAGCCCATCAGGGTGGGGATCACGGGGACGCCCAGCAGCTCGGCCAGTTCCACGAGCTGGGCCGAGGCTCCGGCATTGATGATGCCGCCGCCGGCCACGATCAGCGGGCGCTCGCCTGCGGTGAGCATGTCGAGTGCCTTTTCCAGTTGCTTCCGGCTGGCCCTGGGCTTCTCCACGGGCAGGGGCTCATAGGTGTCGATATCGAATTCGATCTCGGCCATCTGCACGTCGATCGGCAGGTCCAGCAGGACCGGGCCCGGCCGGCCTGAGCGCATGAGCTGGAAAGCTTTCTGGAAGGCTCCGGGAACCTGGCCGGGTTCAAGGATGGTCATGGCCAACTTGGTGACCGGCTTGGCGATGGACTCGATGTCCACGGCCTGGAAGTCCTCCTTGTGCAGCTTGGCCACGGGTGCCTGGCCGGTGATGCAGAGCATCGGGATGGAATCGGCCCACGCCGCGTACAGGCCGGTGATCATGTCCGTGCCCGCGGGGCCCGAGGTGCCGATGCAGATGCCGATGTTGCCGTCCTTGGCCCGGCTGTAGCCGTCGGCCATGTGGCTGGCGCCTTCAACGTGGCGGGCCAGGGTGTGGCGGATGCCGCCGTGGGCCCTCATGGCCGAATAGAACGGGTTGATCGCCGCGCCTGGCAGGCCGAACGCCTCGGTGGCGCCCTCCTTTTCCAGGATGGCGACGGCTGCGTCTACAGTGCGCATCTTCGTCATGGTGTGCTCCTTGAAGGTCTGTTTTTGGGTGTGCTGAAGGGAAGCCCGGCGAATCGTCGCGGGCACCTCTTGTTGGGGGGGAGGGCGGGCCGCCGTCGTAAATCTCGACGCCGGCCGGTGCGTTCGTGTCGAAGTGCCCCTTGACGGGGCGGCAGCGCCGCTTAGTTGCGGCCGCTGAGCTTCAGGACCTGCTTGAAAAGGCCCGAGTGGTCCAGTCCGCCGTCGCCCTGGTTGACGGTGGCGGCGACGAGCTGCGCGACGATGGCGCCGAGGGGGACGGCGACATTGGCCTCGCGGGCCGCGGAGGTGACGATGCCGAGGTCCTTGTGGTGCAGGGCCAGGCGGAAACCGGGGTCGAAGTTGCGGTCCAGCATCTTCTGGCCCTTCTGCTCCAGGACCTTGGAGCCGGCCAGGCCGCCGCCGAGGACCTTGAGGGCGGCGTCCGTGTCCACGCCGTAGGCCTCGAGGAAGGCGATCGCCTCGCCAAGGACTTCAATGTTGACGGCCACGATCAGCTGGTTGGCTGCCTTGACGGTCTGGCCGGCGCCGGAGGGCCCCACGTGGACGATGGTCTTGCCGACGGCGGCCAGGACATCCCGTGCCGCCTCGAAGTCGGCGGCGTCACCGCCCACCATGATGGAGAGCGCGGCGTCGATGGCGCCTTGTTCGCCGCCGGAGACCGGGGCGTCGAGGGGACGGATCCCGGCGGCCCGGGCGTCGTCGGCGAGGCGTTTGGCGACGTCGGGGCGGATGCTGCTGGCATCAACCCACAGGGCGCCCGGCTTGGCGTTGTCGAACACGCCGTCGGGACCGCTGACCACGCCTTCGACGTCGGGGGAGTCCGGCACCATGGTGATGACCACGTCGGCGTCCCTGACGGCCTCCGCGATGCTCGCGGCACCCTTGCCGCCTTCGGAGACGAGCTTGTCGGTCTTGTCCTGGCTGCGGTTGAAGCCCGTGACCGCGTGGCCGGCCTTGACGAGGTTGATGGCCATGGGCAGTCCCATGATACCGAGGCCGATGACTGCGATGTTGCTCATTGTGGTTCTCTTTCTGAAGTCTTTGTGTTCGATGTAGCGCGGGTGTGCTTCTTTGCCACGGCGGGCGGTGGGCCCACGCCCGCCGGGTTCCCTGGCCGAGCTTGCGAGGTTAGGGAGCGGGTGGGGATTACTGCGGGACGCGCTGGCGGATGGCCCAGCTGAATGCGGTCTCCGCGGGTTCCTTGTATTCGAGGCCGATGTAGCCCTCGTAGCCGAGTGCGCGGCTGCGGGCGATCCATTCGCCGAGGGGAAGCTGCCCGGTTCCGGGAGCCCCGCGGCCGGGGTTGTCGGCGATCTGGATGTGGCCGAAGTCCTTGGCGTGCTTTTCGATGACGGCGGCGACGTCGTCACCGTTCACGGCCAGGTGGTAGAAGTCCGCGAGGAGCTTGACGTTCCCGGCGCCGGATTCCTGCTTGACCCGGGCGATCACATCGAGGGCATCCTGCGCCTTGAGCAGGGGGTACCGGGGGGCGCCGCTGACGGGTTCCAGGAGGACCGTACCGCCGATGCGGGCCACGCCGGCAGCCGCCGTCGCGAGATTTTCGGCGCCAATGGCGTCCTGCTGCTCAGCGGATTCGCCGTCAATGCGGTTGCCGTAGAGGGCGTTGAAGGCCTTGCAGCCGAGGCGCTCACCGATGCCGGCGACGACGTCGATGTTGTCCTGGAATTCGGTGGAGCGCGCGGGCCAGGAGACCAGGCCGCGGTCGCCGCCGGGCATGTCGCCCGCGTTGAAGTTCAGGCCCGTCAGCTGAACGCCGGCGTCGGTAATGGCGTTCTCAAACCGGGCAACCTCGACGTCGGTGGGGACGGAGGTCTCGAAGGGCCACCAGAATTCTACGGCGTCAAAACCGGCGGCCTTCGCGGCGGCCGGGCGTTCCCAGAGGGGGAGCTCCGTCAGGAGGATGGAGCAGTTCACGGTGTACGTCATTGTGGGTTCCTTCCGGTGTGGGCGGGAGCTGGATCCCGGGCACCTTTGCCTTGCAGATCCTTGCTTGTTTTCCGCTTTGTGGAATTAAGATTCTGCTTTATGAAAAGTGTAGGGAAGGTTGGGCCGGGGAGTCAAGGGGTGAGCGAATGGGGGTGTGGCTGCGGGGTGAGGCGCGAGGGACCCCGATATTCTTGCCCCGGCACCTCGGAGCGCGGGAGCCTACGGTATTTCAGGTTCCGGCAGTTCAGGGCGCGCGGGCAGCAGATGCGGCGAAATTCCCTACCGCTTCGTTGGGTCCTTGCGGATGCCCAGGCCCACGAGTGCGCCGACCCCGAGGCCGATCAGCAGGCCCGTGAATGGCTTGTCGACGGTGGTGACTCCGATGGCGAAGCCGAGGGCCGCGCCAAGGAGCATTCCGATCCACAGGGATTCGTACTTCACAGCCTCAGGCTAGCAAGCATCGCCCGGGCCGCAAGGGCTCCGGGCTGGGTGACCAGATTTGGTGCCGAGGCGCGGCCGGCGGAACCACGGAGGAGTCCGCCCCGTCAGACGGGACGGACTCCACTACGTGGATCGGTATTGGTGGATCGGTATTGGTGGATCGGTCTTAGGTCAGGCGGATCTGGCGGTTGACGTCCTTGTACAGCAGGTACCGGAAGTTGCCCGGACCGCCGGCGTAGCACGCCTGGGGGCAGAAGGCACGCAGCCACATGAAGTCGCCGGCCTCCACCTCCACCCAGTCGTCATTGAGCCGGTAGACGGCTTTGCCTTCCAGCACGAAGAGGCCGTGCTCCATGACGTGGGTTTCCGCGAAGGGGATGGAGGCGCCGGGCTTGAGGGTGACGATGTTGACGTGCATGTCGTGGGCGAGGTCCTCCGGGTCCACGAAACGCGTGGTGGCCCAGGCCCCGTCGGTGTCCGGCATCGCCCGCGGTGCGACGTCCTGGTCGCGGGTTACAAAGGATTTCGCCGTGTAGCCGTCCAGCGGCTCGTAGGCCTTCCGGATCCACTGGAAACTGGCGATCTCCCCGGACTCGTTCGCCACGGACCATTGGGCCCCCGCGGCGAGGTAGGCGTAGCCGCCCTCGCCCAGCCTGTGGATTTCCCCTTCGAGGGTCAGTGCCAGGGCGCCCTTGGTCAGGAAGATGACGCCTTCGACGCCGGCCTCCGGCTCGGGCTTTTCCGAGCCTCCGCCCGGTCCCACCTCGACGATCAGCTGCGAGAACGTCGTGGCAAAACCGGCGATGGGCCGGGCCAGGATCCAGGAGCGGGTGTTGGTCCAGCCGGGCAGTTTGCTCGTGACGATGTCCCGGAGCACGCCCTTCGGAATGACGGTGTAGGCCTCCTTGACCACGGCCCGGTCCGAGAGGATCTGGGTCTGCGGCGGAAGCCCGCCTTCGGGGTAGAAATAGTTGCTCATGGGTGCGTTCCTTTTGCGGAGGGAGTGGAGGTGTTGGCCAGCCGGGGGTGGGCCAGCGCGGTGAGTTCGGGGAGCCCGACGCCGGCCAGCGCCAGGACTTCTTCGGTGCCGACGGCGCCGCACTGGACGCCGCGAAGCACGAAGGCTGCCAGAGCCCGTGCGGTGGCGGGTTCATCCAGAACGCCGCCGGCGGTTTGGTCCACGTAATTGCGGAGCCGGGCAGCGGCGGCCGGGAGCCCTTGCCGGTAGAAGGCGTAGGTCGCGGCGAACCGGCTGGGCAGCTGGGCGGGGTGGAGGTCCCAGCCCTGGTAGTAGCCGCGTTCCAGCGAGCGGCGGACCAGCCGGCCGTGGAGCTGCCAGGCCTGCTCCACGTTCCCGCCCACCGGGATGATGTTGGTGGAGCCGTCGGAGAGCCGGATCCCGGTGCCGGCCGCGGCAAGCTGCATGACTTCTTTGGCAAAGTCCGCCACGGGATGTTCCATGGACTGGTATTCGGCGGAGATCTGCAGCGATGCTGAGTAGTCGTAGGTGCCGTAGTGCAGCCCGCTGATCCGGCCGGGCACCGCGTGCGGCAGGCGCGCCACCGGCGAGGTTCCGTCCGGGCCCAGGATGAGCTGCGGCGTTTCCACCTGCACCTCAAAGCGGAGCCGGCCCGCGGGGAGCGAGTGGACTTCCTCGAGCCGGGACACGGCGAAGGCCATGGCCTCCACCTGTGCCACCGTGGTGACCTTGGGCAGGGTGAGGACGAGCCCGTCCGGCAGTTCGCCGGCCGTGGCCAGCTGCGAGACGAAGAGATCCAGGGTCCGCAGACCCCGGGCGCGGGTGGCAGCCTCGAAGCACTTGAAGCGGATCCCGATGAACGGCGGCGCGGTACCGGCGGCGACGGCGGCGGCCACGGCGGATGCCGCGGCGACAGCGGCGGCGTCCTCGGCGTCGTCGCCCCGGTCCCCGAACCCGTCCTCAAAGTCCAGGCGGAGGTCCTCGATCGGCTCGCGTGAGAGCTTGGCCCGGACCCGCGGCGCGACGGCGGCGGCCAGTTCGGCTTCCTGGCCCTGCAGCGCGCACAGGCTTTCGACGCCGCCGCGGGCGTCCACCGCGGCGAGGGCCTGGGCGCCCCAGTCCGCGGCGAACTCCGGGCTGAAGCGGTCGGCCGGAACGTAGACGGTGTGCACCGGCTGGCGGGAGCCGTCGTCGCCCGGGTAGCTGCGCTCCAGCAGCCGGTCGGTGTCGGCGAGCTGCGCATCGATCCGGGCGAGGTCGGCCCCGGAGAGGGCCGGCGTCACCGGACCCTGACGCTGCAGATGGCTGCGTGGTTGCGGCCTGGCGCTGGCGGAGGTGGCTGCCATGCCTCAGCCCACCAGCTCGTACGCCGGCGTGGTGAGGAAGTCCGTGTAGTCCTCGGACAGGCAGATGTCGCCGATGAGCTTGCTGGCGGGCAGGTAGTGCTTCACGAAAGCGTCCTCGCCCACCTCGCCCCGGAGCTTCTCGGTTTCCTCGGCCAGGATCCCGGATACCAGCTCGCGGGTGACGGTCCGGCCAGTGTCGGCGAGCACAGAGTGGTTGCGGATCTGCTGCCAGACCTGGGACCGCGAGATTTCCGCCGTCGCCGCGTCCTCCATCAGGTTGTGGATGGCGACCGCGCCGTTGCCCGAAATCCACACCGCTGTGTAGGCGACGGCAACGTAGAGGTTCAGGCGCATGCCTGCCTCGGTGACCGTGCCACGGGCGGAGGCGACGTCCAGGAGCTGGTCCGCGGTGACCGAGACTTCCGGGCGCTGCCTGTCCAGCTGGTTCGGCCGCTCGCCCAGGACGGCGTCGAAGACGTCCCGGCAGACCGGCACCAGGTCCGGGTGGGCCACCCAGGAACCGTCAAAGCCGTCGTTCGCCTCACGGGTCTTGTCCGCGCGCACTTTCTCGAACGCCTGGGCTGTAACCTCGGGTTCGCGGCGGTTGGGAATGACGGCCGCCATGCCGCCCATGGCGAAGGCGCCGCGGTGGTGGCAGGTCTTGACCAGCAGTTCGGTGTAGGCGCGCATAAACGGCGCGGTCATAGCCACGGTGGCGCGGTCCGGCAGCACAAAGCGCGAGCCGGCGTCACGGAAGTACTTGATGATGCTGAACAGGTAGTCCCAGCGGCCGGCGTTCAGGCCTGAGGCGTGGTCGCGGAGTTCGTAGAGGATCTCGTCCATTTCGAATGCTGCGGGGATGGTCTCGATCAGGACGGTCGCGCGGATGGTGCCTTGCGGAATGCCGAGGTAGTCCTGGGCGAAGACGAAGACCTCGTTCCACAGCCGGGCCTCGAGGTGGCTCTCCATCTTGGGCAGGTAATAGTACGGGCCATGGCCATTCTTCAGCAGCTGCCTGGCGGTGTGGAAGAAGTGCAGGCCGAAGTCCACCAGGGCGCCCACGGTGTGTTCGCCGTCGATCAGCAGGTGGCGCTCTGCCATGTGCCAGCCGCGCGGGCGGGCGACAACGACGGCCAGCGGGGCATCGGTCCGGAGCGTATATTCCTTGCCCTCGGGGGACGTGTAGGCCAGGGTTCCCGCCGCGGCGTCGCGGAGGTTCACGATTGATTCGACCACGTTGGACCAGGTGGGAGTGCTGGCGTCCTCGAGGTCCGCGAGCCAGACCTTGGCCCCGGAGTTCAGGGCATTAATGGCCATCTTGGCCGGTGCGGCCGGACCCGTCATTTCCACCCGGCGGTCCTGCAGGGCTGTCGGGGCCGGGGCCACCGTCCAGTCGCCTTCACGGATATCACGGGTTTCCGGCAGGAAATCGAGCCG
Source organism: Arthrobacter sp. 01T425 (assembly GCF_056398725.1). Taxonomy (NCBI): domain Bacteria; kingdom Bacillati; phylum Actinomycetota; class Actinomycetes; order Micrococcales; family Micrococcaceae; genus Arthrobacter; species Arthrobacter sp. 01T425. Next base: position 214,289 of record NZ_JBFTPY010000005.1, read on the forward strand.
GCCGGTGCGGGCCACCTCGTCGCGTTTGACCGCGCGGGCCTTGAGCAAATCCGCGCGGGTGGCGGCGAAACGCTGGTGCAATTGCTCAATGAAGGCCAGCGCCTCGGGTGTGAGGATCTCCTCCGCGCGGTCAACGGGGCGGCGGGCTGAAATGGTGAGGGCCATTGTGGTCCTTCCTGGTCGGTGAAGCAGGCGGCGAATCAGGCGTGGGTCAGCGCGGCGGCCGGGACCGTCGCGTGGGCAGCCGCGACAACCGCCGCGGCGACGTCGGCGGCAACGTGGGGGTCGAAGACGCTGGGAATGATGTAGCTGGCATTGAGCTCGTCGTCGGCGACCCGGTTGGCGATCGCCGCGGCGGCGGCCACCAGCATCTCGGGGGTGATGTCCGCCGCCCCCGCGTCCAGCAGCCCGCGGAAGAACCCTGGGAAGGCCAGGACGTTGTTGATCTGGTTGGGGAAGTCGCTGCGGCCGGTCGCCACCACAGCGGCGTGCCGTGATGCGACCACCGGGTCGATTTCCGGCGTGGGGTTGGCCATGGCGAACACAATAGCGTCGTTGGCCATGGATGCCACCTGTTCTTCGCCGATCACGTGCGGTGCGCTGACGCCGATGAAGACGTCGGCTCCCTTGAGCGCTTCGTGCAGGGTGCCCGAGAAGCCCCGTTCATTGGTGTTCTCGGCAATCCACGTGCGGTGCTCGTCGTTGTACTGTTCGCCGAAGTGGATCGCTCCCGAGCGGCCGGCGGCGATGATGTTGCGGGCCCCCTGTGCCTTGAGCAGCGCGATGATGGCGGAGCCGGCGGCGCCGACGCCCGAAACGACAATCCGGACCTCGGAGAGTTTCTTGTCCACGACGCGCAGGGCGTTGGTCAGGGCTGCCAGCGTGACGATTGCGGTTCCGTGCTGGTCGTCGTGGAAGACCGGGATGTCGAGTTCCTCGCGGAGCCGGGTTTCGATCTCGAAGCAGCGCGGAGCGGCGATGTCCTCAAGGTTGACCCCGCCGTAGACCGGGGCGAGCGCCTTGACGATCCGGATGATTTCCTCCGTGTCCTGGGTGTCCAGGCAGACCGGCCAGGCGTCGACGTTGGCGAACTGCTTGAAGAGCGCGGCCTTGCCTTCCATGACCGGCAGTGCGGCGGCCGGGCCGATGTTGCCGAGGCCCAGGACGGCGGAGCCGTCGGTCACGACGGCGATGGTGTTGCGTTTGATGGTCAGGTTCCGGGCGGCCTCAGGGTTTTCCGCGATCGCCAGGCAGACGCGGGCGACGCCGGGGGTGTAGGCGCGGGAGAGGTCGTCCCGGTTGCGCAGGGCGACCTTCGGCACAACCTCCAGCTTGCCGCCGAGGTGCATCAGGAAGGTTCGGTCCGAGACGTTCCGGACCGTGACGCCGTCGAGCGCGTTGAGCGCGTCCTTGACGCGTGCGGCGTGGTCGTCGTCCGTGGTGTTGCAGGTGACGTCGACTACCAGGGTCTCATGGTGGGACTCGGTGACGTCCAGGGCCGTGATCGCGGCGCCGGCCGCACCGACGGCGGCGGCCAGTTCGCTGGTGGCACTGAAGCTGGACGGCGCCTCCACACGCAGGGTGATCGAATTTCCGGGGCTCGGATTCGCCATTGAATTTCCTCCTAGTCGGCCCGCGGACGGGCTCTTGCTGCACTTACTTATTTCGTATGATGGATATTATTATCTACTTTGTGGAATTACAAGCCCCGAGGGTCCGTCGACGGCGGGCCGGCGGTACTGTATCTTGGGTCTACTAAGCACTTTTTTCACGATGTGGATAAAATTTGTCGGAAGCAACCTCTCAGGAGAGCAAAGTTATGGCGGAAAAAGCCCCCGGAGGCGTGCAGTCCGTTGAACGCGTTTTCGAACTTCTGGAACTGATCACTGACGCCGGCGGCGACGTCACACTCAGCGAACTCTCGTCCTCCACCGACCTGCCGCTTCCCACCATCCACCGGCTGCTGCGCACCCTCGTTACCCTGGGCTACATCCGGCAGCTGCCGAACCGGCGCTATGCCCTGGGCCCGCGCCTGATCCGTCTGGGCGAGGCGGCGAACAAGCAGCTCGGCGCGCTTGCCCGGCCGCAGCTCCAGTCCCTCGTGGAACGGCTCGGGGAAACCGCCAACATGGCCGTGCTGGACTCTGACATGGTGATGTACGTGGCCCAGGTCCCGTCCCTGCATTCCATGCGGATGATCACCGAAGTGGGCCGCCGCGGTTACATGCACGCCACCGGCATGGGCAAAGCGATCCTGGCCCAGCTGGACGATGAGACGGTGCGTGGCATCGTGACCCGGAAGGGCATGCCCACCCCCACTCCGAAGAGCATCGGCGACGTCGAGTCCCTGTTCGCCGACTTGAAGCTGATCCGCGGCCGCGGCTATTCGATCGATGAGGAAGAGCAAGAGATCGGCGTCCGCTGCTTCGCGATTGCCATCCCCAATGCGCCGACCCCCGCGGCGATTTCCGTCTCCGGGCCTGTTTCCCGGGTGGACGAGACTTTCGCGGATCGGGCTGTGCCATTGCTGCGCGAGGCAGCCCTGGCGATCTCCCAGGACCTTAACAAGAGCTGACCTCCAGCTGCTGTGCCGCCGTTTGCCAGGCCACGTTGCGGCCCCTTTACCTTCACAGGGAGGGGCCGCAACGCTCATGCCGGTGGTGTATTAGGGGGCTAGTGTTCGGATGTCGCGGCGGACTCCACCGGGACTTCCTTGCCGTCGCAGTCGATCAGTTTGCCGTTCTCGTAACGGTCGCCCTCGGCAAGGCATTGAAGGTCTTCCTCGCGGATGACGCGGCCCGTTCCGGCCACGAAGACCGACTGGTTCTCCGAGTTGCCCTTCTTTAGGTGGTTGAAGAGCAGGTTCAGCGCGATGGCCATGACCGCTGCGGAGCTGATGCCGGAATGGAAAATCGTTGCGAACCAGCTGGGGAACTTGTCGTAGAACGTGGGGGCGGCGATCGGGATCATCCCGAAGCCGATGGAGGCGGCGACGATGATCAGGTTCATGTTGTTCCGGTACTCCACCTTGGCCAGCGTGCGGATGCCGCTCGCGGCCACCGTGCCGAAGAGCACAATTCCGGCACCTCCCAAGACCGCCGTCGGGACCGCCGCGACCACGCGGCCGAGCACCGGCAGCAGGCCCAGCAGCACCAGGATGACGCCGCCGGCCGCCACTACATAGCGGCTCTTGATCTTGGTGACGGCGACCAGGCCAACGTTCTGGGCGAACGCGCTTTGCGTGAAGGAGCCGAAGACCGGCGCCACGAGGCTGGAAACCATATCTGCCCGCAGGCCCGCTGCGATCCGCTTCGAATCAACCCGGGTGCCCACGATTTCGCCGACGGCCAGGATGTCGGCCATGGTCTCGGTCAGGATCACCAGCACCACGATCAGCATGGAGATGATGGCGGCAGCTTCGAAGGTGGGTGCGCCGAGGTGGAACGGTGCGGGGAAGGCGACGATCGGGCCGTCGCCGACGTTCGAGAAGTCCGCCATGCCGGTGACGACGGCGACCCCCGTTCCGGCCAGCATGGCCAGCAGGATGGACAGGCGGGAAATAGTGGCGCTGCCGACCTTGCTCAGCAGGAGCACGAGGGCCAGGGTAATAGCCGCCAGCCCGATGTTGGCCACGCTCCCGTAGTCCTCGGCCTTCCTGTTTCCGCCCATGGCCCAGTTGGCCGCCACGGGCATCAGTGTTAGGCCGATGATGGTGATGACTGTGCCGGTGACCACCGGCGGGAAGAACCGGACAATCTTGGAGAACACCGGGGCGATCAGCAGCCCGATGGCTGCAGAGGCAATGACAGCGCCGAAGACGGCAGGGAGGCCGCCTCCGCCGGTGACGATGGCGACCATCGTCGCCACGCTGGCGAACGAGACGCCCTGAACCAGGGGGAGCTGGGAGCCGAAGAACGGCAAGCCCAGGGTCTGGAGCAGCGTGGCCAGGCCGCCCATGAAGAGGGCCGCGGCGATCAGAACCCCGACGTCGGCCGGAGCCAGGCCGGCGGCCTGGCCGACGATCAGGGGGACGGCGATGATGCCGCCGTACATGGTCAGGACGTGCTGGAAGCCGTAGGCGAAACTGCTTCCGATGGAGAGTCGTTGGTCCTCGGGGCGGGGGGTGCCGCCGGAGCCGCCGGTGCGTGGCAGCCGGGCGGTTAATTTCTTGCGTGCGTTCATGGCAGACCTTCTTGGTTCATGGCGGACTTCTTCGTCCGGCTAACAATGTCTGGCTAACGGGTGCTGGAATGCCGGCGCCGGAGTTCCGGGCCGGCCCGCTCGGGAGTCCTAGCAGAAGCCGGCGATCCCGGACCAGGCGATTTCCGCGGGGCTGGCGTCTTCACGCTGGACGGTGGCTTCGATCAGGCCGTAGGGGCGGTCGGCGGCGAAGAAGACCTCGTTGGGGTTGTCGAGGCCAAAGGGCGAGAGGTCAACGAGGAAGTGGTGCTTGTTGGGCATGGAGAACTTGATCTCGTCGATCTCGGTGTGAGCTTCGAGGACCTTGGCGCCCATGTCGAAGAGGGTCTGCTGCAGGGCGTGGGAGTAGTTTTCGCTGAAGCCCTCCAGCAGCAGGCTCTTGACGTCCTCGTAGCTCTTGTTGAAGTCGAACGTGCCGAAATCGGTGCCGGTCCTGAAGCGCCAGCGGGCCGATACGTCCGTGGCGAGGATGCGGTCGGACGTTTCCGGGAGGGTGGTGTACTTGTCCCGCGGGAAGCCGCTGAACCCGGACTGGGTCGACTTCAACACGGTGAGGTCCTTGAGCCCGGCGATGAGGTGCTCGGTACCGCTGTTGCGGACAAGGACCGCGGTGCGGACTTCCTGGCCGCTGCGGACGAAGGAGTGGTCGTGCCCGGTCCCGTGGGCCTGGATCCGGTCCCATTTGTAGGATTCGGCTGCCCAGCGGCCGCCGGTGACCCAGTCGAAGTTCGAGGTGAAGTGCTTGCCTAGCCGCAGCAGGAAGGCTTCCGGGGAGCCGATGCCGTCCCGGGCGAAGGCATAGATGGTGTTCTTTTGGGTGTCCGTGGCCACCACATGGCTGTTGTCGCCTTCGAGGTGGGCAGCCGCGAAGTCCCCGCGCAACTGCGAGGTGACATTCAGGTCTTCGATTTCATGGCGGTCGGTGTCCCTGGTGATCTTGACGACCCGGACTTCGGCTTTTCCGTACTGGTTGTGGCCGAGGACGATCTTGTTGCTCATGGTCTGATTCCCAACTTCAGGTATGTGGCACCAAAGTCCCACATAGAAATTAAGCGCGTGTTTCCCGCGCGTTTCTCATTCCGTCGGCCCACAAAAAAGAGCCGACATCAGTTGATGCCAGCTCATTACGACCCTGCCTGCTGCTCCCAGGTTACGTGACCTGCGCCACGAATTGGGATTAAGCGTAGCCCGGTCCGGGCGTGGTGTACATCACTTTCCGAAAAAACGGTTTGTGACCGCGGCGGTTGGGGCTCTTGACCGCAGGCTTCCGCCGCCCTAGTCTTTTCCATATAGCAATAAATTATTTCCAAAATGTGGAATTCAGCCGCATGATTCGGTTCGGTGCGAGGAAGCAGCCACACAATGCATGAGGAGGAATCCATGAACTCGCAGGAGAAGGGCAGTGCCGTTGAATTTCCGGCGCCCGGGGTGGAGCTGTACCTGCCGTTCAGCGCCGCGGACTTCGGTGCCACAGACCCGGACTTCTACATTCCGGCCGACTGCGAACGGAGGGACCGCGGCTTTTCCCGATGGCTCCGTGCGCTGCCGCTCTTTGGCCGGTAGGCGTTTTGTTTGGGCGGTAGGGCGGCGTTGGCGTGAAGACCCGGAAATAGAGATTTCACATAACGAAACTGGGCTTCCCTCAAATAGGGCGCGCCGCGCGGACATCCCGGTGCTACTGTCGATCTTGCCAACGGCGGGCAGCCCGGGACGCGGGAAGCTATCTACCAGGCGCAACCTTCAAGGCACATGCTGAAGACTGGTCACCGTCGCATACGGCCCTTGCGTACCCGTCACGGTGTACAGGCTTCCGCAGGTAGGGAGTGGCGGCATGACTACAACCGATACGGCCCAGAAGTTCCTGGCGAGATCCATCGAGTTGGCTACGGCCAACGTCCTGAACGGCGGCGGCCCGTTCGGCGCAGTGGTGGTCACTGCGGACGGGCTAGCGTTCGAAGGCGTCAACCGCGTCACCGCCACCAACGATCCCACGGCGCACGCCGAGGTCACGGCCATCCGGCAGGCCTGCAGCGAACTTGGCACTTTCGATCTCAGCGGAGCCACGCTCTACTGCAGCTGCGAGCCGTGCCCCATGTGCCTGGCGTCCGCACTGTGGGCGCGGGTGTCACGCGTGATGTTCGCCGCGGACCGGCACGATGCCGCGGCTGCGGGGTTCGATGACGCCGTCTTCTACGAATACTTCGAAAACGACCAGCGCGACACGCTCATGCCGGTGGGCAGGCTGCAACTGACAGACCCGCAAGCGCCCGCGGCACTGGATCCCTTCAAGGCCTGGAACTCGCTTGAGTCCCGGACCGACTACTAGCGCCGGGGACTGCGGCCATGTTGGATCTGCTCCCGCACCTGGGCACATGGCCGCCGGCCGCGTCCGGGCAGCGCTACGCGGTGGCCACCGTGGTGGGCACCGACGGATCGGTGCCGAGGCCCGTGGGCACCTCCATGCTGGTCTCCGAGGCCGGTGAGGTGCTGGGCAGCCTGTCCGGCGGCTGCGTTGAAGGGGCCGTTGTGGAGGCGGCTCTGGCGGCAATGCGCGATGGCGGGACGCGCCGGGAGTGCTTCGGCTACAGCGCCGAGGACGCGTTTGCCGCCGGGCTGACCTGCGGCGGCAGGCTGGAAATCCACATCGAACCCGTGGATACGGGGCCCGGCCGGCTGCGGCTGGACGGCCTGCTGGCCCTGGCCGGAAGGCATCCGGCCGGCGGCGCTGCGCTGATCCGCAGGGTCGACGCCGGCGGAGGCGGCGCCGTCGTGGTTCCAGACCCGGCGGCCTTCCGGGTACTGCAGTCGGCCGAACTCGCCGCGATGCTCGGTGCGGGCGGTTCCGGTGGTGCCGGGCTCGCGATGCGGGCGGCAGCAGCCCAGTTGGAACCGCTGCTGCGGGGAGGCCGTACAGGGCTGGTCCGGATCGCGTCCGCGGGGGAGCGCCAGCAGGAACCCGTGAGCCTGCTGGTGGAGAGCCGGCTACCGGCACCGCGCCTGCTGATCTTCGGCGCCAATGACTTCGGTGCGGCACTCGTGCCGGCCGCGAAACTCCTGGGCTTCCATGTCACGGTGTGCGATGCGCGCCCGGCGTTCGCACAGCAGGACAGGTTCGGCGCCGCGGACGAGGTGGCCACGGCCTGGCCGCACCGGTACTTGGCGGACCAAGTGCTGGCCGGCCGCACCGACGCCCGGACGGCCATCTGCGTGCTCACACACGATCCGAAATTCGATGTCCCGCTCCTGCAGGCCGCGCTCGGCCTGGACGTGGACTATGTCGGCGCCATGGGGTCCAGACGAAGCCACCGCGGGCGGATCGATGCTCTGCGGCAGGCCGGCGTGGCCGACGGCGACCTGGCCCGGCTGCACTCACCCATCGGCCTGGACCTCGGGGCCGTCACGCCGGACGAGGTCGCGGTCTCCATCACGGCAGAACTCGTGGCCAACCGGAGCAAGGCCGCCGGGCTGGCCCAGGGCAGCGTGTCCCTGAAGGATGCCAGCGGCCCCATTCACCACTACTCCCGAAATCATCAGGACAGCAGTCATCACGGCCGCAACCATCACGACCGCAACCATCACGACAGCAGCGCCGGCATGCCGGAACCTGAGGAGGCCCAGTGGACATGAACACCATCGAGGCCGTGGTCCGCACCGCGGATCCGGCGCAGTGGCGCGAAGGGGACGCCTGGCTCGCGGGGGGTACCGTGCTTTTCTCCTCCGGGAGCCCCGCCGCCGGACAGGAACCGCTCCTGCGCCTCCTGGACCTCGGCTCCACGGACTGGACACCCATAGCGGTGTCGGCGGCCGGCATCGAGCTGGCGGCGACCTGCACCATCGCGCAACTGTATGCATTCCCGGATGCGGATGCGGATGCGGATGCCGGCTCGGCCGCCGGCCGCGGCCTGGCCGGGAACTGGCCCGGCGTGGAGCTCGTCCGCCCCTGCTGCGAGTCTTTTGTGGCCTCCTGCAAGGTCTGGTACATGTCCACGGTGGGCGGCAATCTGTGCACTTCCCTGCCGGCCGGGCCCATGATCTCGCTTTCCGCGGCGCTCGACGCCAGGGCCACCATTCTGGGCCCCGGCGGCGCCCGCCGCACGCTCCCGGTGCTGGACTTCGTTACGGGCGACGGGACGAACTGCCTCGCTCCCGGCGAGCTCCTGCGCAGCGTGAGCCTGCCGGCGGCGGCACTGTCCTCCCGGGTGGCCTTCCGCCGGCTGTCGCTGAGCAACCTGGGCAGGTCAGCGGTGCTGCTGATTGGAAGGCTCGACGCCGGCGGCACCCTGGTCCTGACCGTCACCGCAGCCACCAAGCGCCCCGTGCAGCTGCGCCTGGAGTCCTCCGCGGCGGCGCTCGCCGGCGCCCTCACTGATGCTCTCTCCGAGGCCTTGGATGCCGCCATCCCCGATGACCTGTACCACGACGACGTCCACGGCCTGCCCGCCTGGCGCAAGGACATGACGTACCGGCTGGCCCATGAAATCCAGGCCGAACTCACCGCCCCGGCAGGCCGCGACCCGTTACGCATATCCGGTGACTTCTGGCCGCCGCGGGGCGGGACCCTGAACGGTGGACCCCGGACGGAAGGTGCCTGGGCATGAGAATCGAGATCAACGGTGTCCCGGCGCAGGCCGAACCCCGTCCCGGCCAGTGCCTGCGGACGTTCCTTCGCGAACAGGGGAACCTGGGCGTCAAGAAGGGCTGCGACGCCGGCGACTGCGGCGCCTGCACGGTGCACGTGGACGGGGTCCCGGTGCACAGCTGCATTTATCCCGCGGTCCGCGCGGAAGGCCGGGCGGTCACCACGGTGGAAGGACTGGCCGCCGCCAGCGCCTCCGGCGGACCCGGTGACCCCAACAGCACCGCGCTTCATCCGATGCAGCAGCAGTTCCTGGACCGGCAGGGCTTCCAATGCGGCTTTTGCACGGCCGGCATGGTGATGACGGCAGCGACGTTCGATGAGGAGCAGAGGGCGGACCTGCCGCGGAACCTGAAGGGCAACCTGTGCCGGTGCACCGGGTACACGGCCATCGAGGACGCCGTCTGCGGGAAGGGGAGCCGCCCGGTCACCCCTTCTGAGGGGCCTGGCCGGCCGGAGCCGCGCCCCGGACAACTGGGCGACGACGCTCCCGCCCCCGCCGGCCTCGCCATCGTCACGGGGCAGGCCCGCTACACCCTGGACGTCCCGGCCGATGAACTGCCCGGGCTGCTGCACGCGAAACTGCTGCGCTCCCCGCATGCCCACGCCCGGATCCGCTCCATCGACGCAGCAGCCGCGCTGGCGATTCCCGGGGTCACGGCCGTCTTCACCCACGAGGACTCCCCGGCGCAGCTGTTTTCGACCGCGCAGCACGAGCTCTACACCGACGACCCGGACGACACCCGCGTGTTTGACGACATCGTGCGCTTCACCGGCCAGCGCGTCGCCGCCGTCGTCGCCGGGACGGTGGCGGCGGCGGAGGCTGGCGTGCGGGCCCTGAAGGTCGACTACGAGGTGCTGGACGCGGTCTTTACCCCGGAGCACGCCATGCTCCCCGGCGCCCCCGCCCTCCACGGGGAGAAGGACGCAACCACGGCCCGCATCAGCCGGCCGGAGCGGAACGTCGTCGCGGAACTGCATTCCGAGCTCGGCGACATGGCGGCCGGGTTCGCCGCGGCGGACTTCATCCACGAACACACCTACCGGACTCAACGGGTGCAGCACATGGCGCTCGAAACCCATGCCTCCATCGCCTCGATCGGCGGTGACGGGCGCCTGCTGATCCGCACCTCGAGCCAGGTCCCGTTTCTGGTGCGGCGCACCCTGGGTCGGGTGTTCGGCCTGCCGGAAGAGCAGATCCGGGTGGTGGCCGGACGGGTGGGCGGCGGTTTTGGCGGCAAACAAGAGGTGCTCACCGAAGACGTCGTGGCGCTGGCCGCCCTGAAGCTCAACCGCCCCGTGCAGCTTGAATTCACCCGGACCGAACAGTTCACCGCCGCCACCACCAAGCATCCCTTCACCATCCATCTCAAGGCCGGCGCCAGCCGCGACGGGCGGCTGACCGCACTGAAGCTGGAGGTGCTCACCAACACCGGCGCCTATGGCAACCACGCGACCGGGGTCATGTTCCACGGCTGCGGTGAGTCGTTGGCGGTGTACAAATGCGCCAACAAGAAAGTGGACGCCCACGCCGTGTACACCAACACGGTGCCGTCCGGTGCCTTCCGAGGCTACGGGCTCAGCCAGATGATCTTCGCGATCGAATCCGGCATCGACGAGCTCGCGGCAGGGATCGGCATGGACCCCCTGGAGTTCCGCCGCCGGAACATGGTCCGGGAAGGCGACGACATGCTGTCCATCCGCGACGAGCCCCAGGAGGACGTCCGCTACGGCAGCTACGGCCTGGACCAGTGCACGAAGCTGGTCGAGGACGCGCTGGCCCGTGGGCGGGAACGCTGCCGCGCCGCCGGCCTCGACAGCCTGGGACCGGACTGGGTGGTCGGGGAGGGGACTGCCCTGTCCATGATCGACACCGTCCCGCCACGCGGCCACTTTGCCCACTCCAGGCTCCGGCTCCTGCCCGACGGGACCTACGCCGCCGACGTCGGGACGGCAGAATTCGGCAACGGCACCTCCACCGTCCACGCGCAGCTCGCGGCCACCGCGCTGTCCACCTCCGCCGCCCGCGTCACCCTCCGGCAGTCCGACACCGACCTCGTGGACCACGATTCCGGGGCGTTCGGATCTGCCGGCACCGTGGTGGCCGGCAAAGCGACGCTCGCGGCCGCCGAGGACCTCGCCCTCCGCATCCGCGCCTTCGCCGCCGGCCTCCGCCGCGTGCCGCGCTCCGGCTGCGTCCTGGACGGGGACGCTGTGGTCTGCGAGGGAACCCGGGTGCCCCTGACGGACATTTACGACGCCGCGGAGCAGGCCGGCGTCGAGCTCGCCGCCGAGGGGCGTTGGGGCGGGACGCCGCGTTCCGTGGCGTTCAATGTCCAGGGCTTCCGGGTGGCGGTGAACACCGGGACGGGGGAGCTGCGGATCCTGCAGAGCGTGCAGGCGGCCGACGCCGGCGTGGTGGTCAATCCGCGCCAGTGCCGCGGCCAGATCGAAGGCGGGATCGCGCAGGCCCTCGGCTCTGCGCTCTACGAGGAGGTCGCAGTGGACGACGCCGGCCGCGTCACCACCGACGTCCTGCGGCAGTACCACGTCCCCTCCTTTGCCGACGTGCCGCGCAGCGAGGTGTACTTCGCCGACACCAGCGACAAGCTGGGCCCGCTGGGCGCGAAGTCGATGAGCGAGAGCCCGTTCAATCCGGTGGCGCCGGCGCTCGCGAACGCCATCCGGAACGCCACCGGCGTGAGGTTTTCCCAGCTGCCCATCTCCCGGGACAAGATCTACCTGGGCCTGAAGGAGGCAGGGCTGGTTCCTCCGCTTTGAGGCCGCTGACGGCCTATAGTCGGACGATGGAACAACGAATCTTGGGCAAAACCGGACGAAACGTCTCCACGGTCGGGTTGGGGACCTGGCAGCTTGGCGCGGACTGGGGCAACGTGGACCCCGCGCAGGCGCAGGCCATCCTGGCGGCCTCCGTCGAAGCGGGCGTCACGTTCTTCGACACCGCGGACGTCTATGGCGACGGCCGCAGTGAGCAGGCCATCGGCGCGTTCCTGGCAGACAACCCCGGCCTGGACATCACGGTGGCCACCAAGATGGGCCGGCGGGTGGAGCAGCGGCCGGAGAGCTACAACCTCGCCAACTTCCGCGAATGGACGGACCGGTCGCGGCGCAACCTGGGCGTCGAGCAGCTGGATCTGGTCCAGCTGCACTGCCCGCCCACCGCGGTGTACAGCAACAACGAGGTCTACGACGCGCTGGACACGCTCGTGGCCGAGGGGGCCATCCGCAACTACGGCGTTAGCGTGGAGCGGACCGAGGAAGCCCTCGAAGCAATGCGCCACGACGGCACCGCCACCGTGCAGATCATCCTCAACGCCTTCCGGCTCAAGCCGCTGGATGAAGTGTTGCCCGCCGCCGAGGCCGCCGGGGTGGGCATCATCGCCCGTGTCCCGCTCGCCTCCGGGCTGCTCTCCGGCAAATACACCGCGGAGACGTCCTTCGCGGAGGACGATCACCGGAACTATAACCGCACCGGATCGGCGTTCGACGTCGGGGAAACCTTCTCCGGCGTGGACTTCGGGGAAGGCCTCAAAGCGGTGGCCGAGTTCGAGGAACTGGTGCCCGACGGCGTCAGCACCGCCCAGGCGGCCATCGCCTGGATCGCGGCGCAGGACGGCGTCAGCACGGTGATCCCGGGCGCGCGGAACGTGGACCAGGCGCGCTCCAATGCCGCCGCGGCGGGTGTCAGCGGCATTGACGCAACGTTCGACGTCGGCGTCCGCGAAATCTATGACCGCTACTTCCGCGAAACGATCCACCCCCGCTGGTAGGGCGCTTGATTCTGCCTGGTGTCCCCAAGGGCCGGCGAATGACTGTTTCCTCCATCGACGGCTTTGTTGACCGGCTCGCGGCCGTCGAAACGGGGCCGGGGTGCAACAACTTCTTTGACCACACCGTGGCTGGAAATGCGCAGCGCCGGCGGAACCTGGAGCTCTATCTGGGGGAGATGCAGGACCGCGCCCCAAAGGTCCTGCTGCTGGGCGAAGCCCCCGGGTACAGGGGCATGAGGATCACCGGGATTCCCTTCACGAACCGGTCCATGTTCGAAGGCCCTGCCAACGGGTTTGGGCTGTTTGGGCCCGGGAAGGGGTACGTGCTTCCGGCAGACGCCGAAGGCATAGCCGCCGAGCCGACGGCCACGGTGGTGTGGCAGGTCCTGGCCGAGCTGGAGTTCCTGCCCCTGCTGTGGAGCGCCTGCCCGTGGCACACCCACGTGCCCGGGCGGCCGCTGTCCAACCGCACGCCGAGGGCGTCCGAGGCTGACCTTGGAACTCCGTTCTGGCAGGCGCTGATCGAGGCGTTTTCCATCGAAACTGTGGTGGCCGTGGGCAATGTGGCGCACCGCAGCCTGCAGCGCAGCGGCCTGGGCGCGCCGAAAATCAGGCACCCGGCCCACGGCGGCCGGTCCGGTTTCAAGCGTGGCCTGCAGGAGTTTTTGGCTCACTCGCGCTAAAACCAGCGCGGGGTCAGATACGGCCCATCGAGGGGGTCTTAATGGGCCGTATTTGACCCCGCGTTGTCTTTAGTCGAGGAGGTGCAGCTGTTCGGGGGAGTCGAGGTCCTCGCCGCCGGAGAGGTCACTGCAGTCCACCAGATCAACCAGGTCCGGATGGGCCCGCAGGAACTGCCGGGCGCCGGCGTCGCCCGTAGAGGATTCCGCGGCTTCGGTGCGAAGTCCGGCATCGAGCAGCAGCGGGTGTCCGCGCTGCAGTTTCCCGTCCGCGTCGCGGTAGGCGGCCGCCGTCACCCGGCCTGGCCGGTGGGCTGCCAGCAGCCGGGTGACGGTCTCCCTGGTCAGGCCGGGCTGGTCCACCAGCGCAATGAGCACATGGGCCTCCAGGGCCGCCGCGGCGATACCGGCCCGGAACGAGCTGCCCATCCCGCTGGCCCAGTGCGGGTTGTCGATGACCCGGTGCCGGCCGAGGTCGGTGGCGGCGCGGACCCTTGCCGCATCCGCGCCAAGCACCACCACCACCTCCCGGCAGCCGCCCGCTAGCAGCACGTCAGCGAGCACTTCGACCAGCGTGCGGCCATGGAAGGGGAGCAACGCCTTGGGCCCGAGCCCCAGCCGGGTCCCGGCTCCGGCGGCCAGCAGCACCGCCGTCGTGCCGCCGGATCCGGTGCCGTGCGCTCTGCTGTCGCTCATCTGCCCACCATAACTCGCTTCTCAGGCGTCGCCACCCGCTCCTCCGGTGGTCCCGGCGGTGACGTCCAGGAGCTTGTAGCGGTCGATCGCGTAGGCGGGCACCCCGCTGTCGACCTCTCCGCGCGAGGCCAGCAGCTGGAGGGTCTTCACTACAATCGAGTGGATGTCGTTCTTGAAGAAACGGCGGGCCGCGGCGCGGGTGTCGGAGAAGCCGAAGCCGTCCGCGCCGAGCGAGGCGAACTGGTGCGGCAGGAACTGCCGGATCTGGTCCGGCACGGCCTTCATGTAGTCGGTGACCGCCACGATCGGGCCGGTGGCGCCGGCGAGCTGCTGGGTCACGAACGGGACGCGGGCGGGCTGGCCGGGGTTCAGGAAGGCCTCTTCTTCTGCCGCGAGGCCGTCGCGGCGGAGTTCGGTCCAGGAGGTCACGGACCAGACATCGGCGGAGACGCCCCAGTCCTCGGCGAGGACCCGCTGGGCTTCGAGGGCCCACGGAACGGACACGCCGGAGGCCAGGATCTGGCTTTTAGGCCCGTCAAAGTCCGACGCCGACACCCGGTAGATGCCTTTCAGGACACCGTTGACGTCGAGGTTTTCGGGTTCGGCCGGCTGGACGATCGGCTCGTTGTAGACAGTGATGTAGTACATCAGGTTCCGCGACGGATCGTTGCCGGCAATTTCCTTCCCGGCTTCGCCGGGGCCGTACATCCGGTTGAGGCCGTCCCGGATGATGTGGCCCATCTCGTAGCCGTATGCCGGGTCGTAGGTGATGACGGCCGGGTTGGTTGCTGCCAGTATCGGGGAGTGGCCGTCGGCGTGCTGCAGGCCTTCGCCGGTCAGGGTGGTGCGCCCTGCGGTGGCGCCGATGATGAACCCGCGGGTCATCTGGTCGGCGGCGGCCCAGAAGGAATCGCCGGTGCGCTGGAAGCCGAACATCGAGTAGAAGACGTAGACCGGGATGAGCGGTTCGCCGTGCGTGGCGTAGGACGTGCCGGCGGCGGTGAAGGCTGCCACGGATCCGGCCTCGTTGATGCCCGGGTGGATCAGCTGGCCCTGGGCCGATTCCTTATAGGCAAGGACGAGCTCCCGGTCCACGGAGAGGTAGCCCTGGCCGTCCGGGTTGTAGATCTTCGCCGTCGGGAAGAACGCGTCCATGCCGAACGTGCGGGATTCGTCCGGCACGATCGGGACAATGCGGTGTCCGAACTTTTTGTCCCGGAGCAGGTCCTTGAGCAGGCGTACAAAGGCCATGGTGGTGGCTGAGCGCTGCTTGCCGGAGCCTCGCTTGGCGACCCCATAGGTTGCGGGATCGGGCAGTTCCACGGGCGCATGGTCCGGCCGCCGCTCGGGGACGAAGCCGCCGAGTTGCTTGCGGCGGTCCATCAGGTACTGGATCTCCGGGGAGTCCATGCCGGGGTGGTAGTACGGCGGCCGGTAGAGGTCCGCCTCGAGCTGGTCGTCCGTGATCGGGATGCGCAGGTGGTCGCGGAAGGCCTTGAGGTCCGCGAGGGTGAGCTTCTTCATCTGGTGGGTCGCGTTGCGGCCCTCGAAGTGGGTGCCCAGGCCGTAGCCCTTGACCGTGTGCGCCAGGATGAC